>NZ_CP195536.1:1576995-1892394 GCF_051307035.1 Psychrobacter sp. DM4 | reverse complement strand
AACAAAATAAACTTGAATGTTTCACTAGTACATTTAACAAAGCTAGCACTGCTAGGTTAGCGTTACATTTGATAATTGGCTCATACCTTGGTATGGTGACGCAATTTTAACTTTTGGAATACCTATGGATCACGTAAAAGTAGGCCGATTAGGGCCTTTTCCGCGGGTAAGTAAACCTGTATTTTTGACCTCAGCGATTTTGATTATCGTTTTTATCATCTTTGGTGCGTTGTTCAATGAACAAGCCGAAGTCATATTCAATGAAGCCAAAGCGTTTGTCTCTTTGCGTTTTGGTTGGTTCTTTATCGTCGTCGTCAATCTGGCGCTACTGATGAGCGTGTACCTGATCTTTAGTCGCTATGGCGATATAAGGCTTGGCCATCAAACAGAGAAACCTGAATACAACCTGGTATCTTGGATAGGTATGCTATTTTCAGCAGGTATTGGTATCGGGTTACTGTATTGGGGAACTGCTGAGCCGTTATATCATTACATGGCACCGCCTTTAGGTACTCCTGAAACTGTGGAAGCGGCTAAGCTTGCAATGAATATCTCATTCTTGCATTATGGTTTTCACGTTTGGGCTATTTACGGTATCGTGGCATTAGCGCTGGCGTATTTTCACTACCGCGTGGGCTTGCCTCTAGCGATTCGCTCAACGCTTTATCCACTAATCGGTAAAAAAATATACGGTCCTATGGGTCATACGGTTGATACGCTTGCCGTATTCGGTACCATGTTTGGAGTCGTGACGACGCTAGGCCTTGGCGTATTACAGATCAACTCTGGCCTCGATACCTTGTTTGGTATCCCAAATAACATTACCACGCAGATTATCTTGATTGCTGTGATTACTATGTTTGCGGGTATGTCACTGTTTTTAGGACTAGATAAAGGGATTAAGCGTTTAAGTGATATCAATATATTCTTGACTATCGTACTGCTTAGCTTTGTGATTATCTTAGGGCCTACGCAGTTTATTCTAAATAGCTTTGTCGAAAATATCGGTAACTATTTGCACCAAGCGATTCCGTTAGGATTATGGACTGAGTCGTATGAGGGCGAAGAGAACTGGCAGTCATACTGGACGATATTTTACTGGGCATGGTGGATCAGCTGGTCACCATTCGTTGGTGTATTCGTTGCCCGTATCTCGCGCGGCCGTACTATTCGTGAGTTTATCTTAGGTGTGTTATTGATACCTGTGACCATTTTATTTATATGGTTCACCGCTTTTGGCGGCGCGGCGGTCAATATGGAGCTAATGGCTGCAGCTGATCCTGCAATCATGAGCCCAGGTTTGGTCGATGCGGTAAAAGCGGATAGCGGTAGTGCGATCTTTGCGCTCATGGAATTTTATCCTATGACCGAAGCGGTATCGTTTTTGATTATTGTGATGATCGTACTTTGGTTTGTCACCTCATCAGATTCTGCTAGTTTTGTCATTGATATGCTGACGTCAGGCGGCGATACCAATCCACCAAAAATCCAGCGATTGTTTTGGGCAGGTACAGAAGGCGTTATCGCAGCAGTGTTATTAGCAGCTGGTGGTCTAGGCGCGCTACAAGCGGCCTCCATCGTATCAGGCTTTCCTTTTGCTATCGTCATTTTGATTATGATGTACTCCTTACTACGTGGCCTCAGCCGTGATAGATTGATTCTCTATCGCAATCAGCAGTGGTATATCACCGAAGAATCCGCTGAGCACAATTCAGCAAATGAATTTGCAGATGAAGCGCTGTTAAAGGGTCCGCCTGTTCTTGGAAAAGATATCTAAAAATGACGCCCAATAGTTTTATTTAACCCTATACCCAGCTTGTCATGAGCTGGGTATGGGTATTTTTATGGGTATTGTTGATTATTTTCATCTGAAATTTGCGAATAAGTATGATTTATCGACGGTAGACCAAGCAAAAAAATAGCCTATCTTAATGATAGGCTATTTGTGTTGATACTTTTAGTGTGAGTGCTTTATTCAACAGGCTTGTCATCTTGATTAAGCTGTACGTAGTTGTCGAAGTTTTGCGCATAGTCAGTTAAGTTATCGCTGAGCATTTGACGGTATTGTTTAACATAGAACTCGACGATATCGTCTTTTTCTTTGGCGAAGTCATCACCTTTGACAAAACCAATAGAGGCAACCGAAGCACTATAGCGCGCCGCGGCGTATAAAAGTGAGGCGCCCACTTGACCTGAGTGAGCCTCTGGACCCAACTGGCTGTTGGCAACGCCGATAAGGGCATCAGCGCGCTGATAAAAAGCTTGCATCTCGGGGGTAATCTCGATGGGAGCGTCAGGGTTATTGTTTTGCGTGCTCGCGTTATTGTCCTGATTTTGGTTTGAAATATTGTCTTGTGACATAGATGACTCCTAATAAATGTAGTATGAGTTACAGACCTGCATCTGCTCTTAAGATGTCAGCTTTGTCTGTTTTTTCCCAAGTAAAGGCGGTCTCAGAACCTGGGCGACCAAAATGCCCAAAGGTCGCGGTTTGCTGATACATAGGTTGAAGTAAATTAAGCATACGCGTAATACCATAAGGGCGCAGATCAAAATGGGTACGAATCAGGCGAATGATTTCGTCGTTACTGATCTTACTAGTGCCAAAGGTATTGACTGAGATAGAAGTAGGTTCTGCGACACCAATAGCATAACTGACCTGTACCTCACAGCGCTCAGCTAACCCTGCGGCGACGATGTTCTTGGCGACGTAACGCACCGCATAAGCGGCGCTACGATCGACTTTTGAGGGATCTTTACCACTGAACGCACCGCCGCCGTGACGCGCCATGCCGCCATAGGTATCGACGATAATTTTGCGACCTGTCAGTCCTGCGTCCCCAACAGGGCCACCTATGACGAACTTGCCCGTTGGATTGATATGATAGCGGGTTCCTGCGTGCAATAGCTCAGCGGGCAGGACTTGTTTGATAATAGAGTCCATGATGGCATCGAACAGATCATTCTGCGAGATACTTGGGTCATGCTGGGTTGAGAGTACCACCGCATCAATGGCAACCGGTCGACTGCCATCATATTTCAAAGTAACCTGTGCTTTGGCATCAGGACGTAGCCACGGCAGCTCACCTGAACGGCGTAGCTCTGACTGTCGTTGCATCAGGCGATGGGCGTATTCGATAGGTGCAGGCATCAGCACCTCAGTCTCGTTGCTGGCATAGCCAAACATAAGCCCTTGATCGCCAGCACCTTGCTCTTCAGGGTTACTGCGATCGACGCCTTGGGCAATTTCAGGGGATTGTTTGCCAATCATATTGATAACGGCGCAGGTCTCACCATCAAAACCCAAATCTGAATGATGATAGCCAATACCATTGACCGTATCACGGACGAGACGCTCGATATCGATATTGGCGGTAGTGGTAATCTCACCCGCTAATACGACCGCACCCGTTTTGACAAGGGTCTCGCAAGCGACGCGTGCTTGTAAGTCTTCACGCAGAATGGCATCAAGAATGGCATCTGATATTTGGTCAGCCATCTTGTCAGGATGCCCTTCGCTTACGGATTCTGAAGTAAATAAACTGTATTCACGCATAATAGGGTCGCTTAATGGTAAGGACTGAAGTCTACAAACTTAGTCATTAGTAAAGGTATATCAATATGTAGGGTAGAAATGACGCAAAAAATTAGCACATTTTACCGTGTATCGCATCAAAACTCTAGCGATGGATAAGACTATGACGTAACGTGATGTTGATGACGCCTATCAGGGGCGATAGAAGTCATCGATACTATTGTCTTGCTGCCAGCGGTATTCAGCATACTCAGCAATGCCATTGGCGGCTTCGATACCATGTCTATCAGCGATAAACCCAAGCGCCATATCCATGCCAGCACTCACACCTGATGAGGTATAGAATTTACCATCGACGACCCAGCGCGCTTGCTTGGTCCAATTGACATGCTCGGACTGAGATATCACCCATTGCCATGAGAGTTTGTTGGAGGTAGCACGCTTGCCATCCAAAAGACCTGCTTTTGCTAATAGACCGCTACCGGTACAGACGCTAAGCACCCAGTCAGCAGTGTTAGACAGAGTGACAAGGGTTTGCAAAAACTCATTGTTGTCGATTTGCTGACGCGTACCTATACCGCCGACTACGAGCAAGACATCAGTCTGGTCTGGTAGATCTGCTACAGCAATCGTTTGCATAGCAACGCTGTGTTTACTGCGAATGACGCCGCCCGATAAGGAGGCAAACTGAAGGTGATAATGCTCAGGCACGCAACCAAACATCTCTATGGGTCCAAACAGATCCAAAGTTTCGAAGTCATCGAAGACGAGCGCGGTAAGGGTTTGCATTAGGTTTCCTTAATCATAGATCATGAAATCAATAACTATAATAAAATAGCTATAATTCTAAAAACGCAACTTTGTCTTTGAACATACATTCTTCAAAAACAGGACAAGCGCCGCATTTAGGCGTACGCGCTTGACAGGTATAGCGCCCATGCAAGATTAGATAGTGATGCGCGTCCATCATCATATCCTCAGGTATACGCTCGACCAGTTTTTGCTCAACGATCAAGACATTTTTGCCTGTAGCAAGTCCAGTACGATTGCCCACGCGAAAGATATGGGTATCGACCGCCATGGTGGGCTGACCAAAACCAGTATTGAGGACAACGTTTGCCGTCTTACGTCCAACGCCTGCCAGTGACTCAAGATCCTTGCGGTTATCGGGAACAGTGCTGTCGAATTTATCAATCAAATCGCGACAGGTTTTGATGATGTTTTTGGCTTTAGCATTATGTAGACCGATGTTTTTGATATAAGGTTTGAGCGCCTCTTCGCCTAATTCCAAAATCGCTTGGGGAGTGTTGGCCACAGGATACAGCTGATCGGTTGCGATATTAACGCTGATATCTGTTGCTTGTGCTGAGAGAATAACCGCAATGAGCAGCTCAAAATTACTCTCAAAGCGCAGCTCAGTCACAGGCTCTTCAATCGTTGCCGCCAGCTTTTCAAAAAATGGCCGTACGTCGCGATTGGGTATCCGTCGTGATGGCGGCGTGTTAGCAGTTTTGTGTTTGACCGTTTTACTCATGGGACTTATCTTTATTTGATTGTCGTTATTTCATTTTTGGATCAAGACTTCACTTATACTGAACTTCAATACTGAGTTTAAAGCTGCGTCAACTCAAGCTGTAGCGCGTTAAGTTCGGCCTTTTTTTGCGCATTAGGACGTATGCTGAGCTGTTTTTCCAGTTTTTTAATTTTGCTACGTAATTTGGCCGCTGCAATAGTATTTTTTGCCTGCTGCGCACTAATATCAAGCGTTTGGTTGGCGGCGTTATTGAGTTTGGCCTCCATCATACTAACAACTGGTTTACGATTGCTGCTATTTGCCAGCTGGCGAGTCACGCGCTTTAGATGCGTATGATAACGATGGCGTAGATTGTCTTGCTCTTGTACGCGCTCTGATGGTGATAATTGTCTATCAACCACTACCAAATCGATGCAATCAACGGGGCAAGGCGCGATACATAACTCGCAGCCAGTACAAAGATCGGTAAAGATCGTATGCATATGCTTACCTGTACCAACGATGGCATCGACAGGGCAGGCAGGAATACATTTGGTACAGCCGATACAGTCGTCCTCGCGGATGATCGCGCGTACTTCAGTCGGACGCTCTGAGCTAGTATCAGTCGGCCACTGAGAAGGTGCAGCCGTGAGCGACATTTGCTCATTAATAAGTGTGTTTTCTATGAGTATTTGCTTAATAGCATCGGTGACAGGTTGACCGCCTGGGACGCACTTATTATAAGGCTCATTGTCCATCATAATAGCGGCGGCATAAGGCAAACAGCCATCTGGATGCTCGCATAGACCACACTGAGTTTGCGGCAGGCAGGCATCGACACGGGCAATGATTTCTTGTACATCATCTGGCAGAGTGTCAATGTGCAGCGACTTAAACAAGATCGGCAAGTCTGCTAAGCATGTCTGTTCACTACTTTGAGAATGGGTGTCAGTCTGGGACATGGTATTACTGGCCTTAGTATCGGTCATCATTAGCGATTGTCACTTATGTCTGTCAATGGCTAGGTAGATAAGTGACTATTCATTGCATATTCTATAGGCAAATTATGGGTCTTTGTACTGACGTGATATATCAAATAGTCAATGACCCAGCCGTGTTGATCGCTGTTGCGCTGCGAAGATTAACACATTTAAAGCCGTAAAACATCAGGGTCAAAAACCTAGTCTACAACGTTAAAGTTAAAGTATAAGAGCAATCATATCGTGATGCATTTATTCTGAAAACGGTGATCGTTTGCGAAATGTCTGCTTATGTCTACTTGCCAAAACGCTTAAGGATAAAATCAATCAATAGATGCATGCGATGCGGCATGTTATCACGGTCACGATAGAGCATCTGGCAGCCTCTTGGTTGGTTATTCCAGTCAGGCAATACTTGTTGCAAACCGCCTGATGCAATCAAGGGCTGTGCATCATAATCGGGGATGAAACCTAGGCCGATACCACCTGCAATAGCTTGTGTTAGTAAACTAATATTATCAACCTTTAAACGTATGTTGTTTGTTGGCTGATGCGTTTGCACCTCGCCCGTTGTACGATGCTGTAGATGCCAAGTAGACATAGGGGTGCATAATACCGTAGGGTAGCCTGCCAAATCATTGGGCATTTGGATATCGGATACATCAATATCGCTGGCTGCACAAATCATAAAGCGAATATTAGTCAGCTGCCGTCCAATCCAATGATCGGCACTGTGTTTACCAATACGAAAAGCGATATCAATAGCTTGCGCGTCAATATCAATGGTTTGATTGGACAGACGCAAATCCAGATGGATATCTGGATATTGCTTTAAAAAAGCATTGAAGTGCGGCGCTAAAATATCACTACCAAAATTGACAGGGGCGCTGATTCTGATTGTACCTTTGGCCTCATCTTTATCTTGTAGTAAGCAAAACGCGACGTTTTCTAATTCATCAAAGAGATGGGCGCTGCTCTTATAATACTGCTGTCCTGCATGGGTCAATTGTACGCGATGCGCATCTCGGTTGAGCAGCCTAAGCGCCAGATCCGCTTCTAATTTGGCAACACGGCGACTCAATGTCGATAGTGGCATATCAAGCACTATAGAGGCTTGGCGAAAGCTGCCGTATCGGACAACCGCGCAAAAACTGCGCATATCATCGAGGGAGTAGTTAAATTTCATATTCGGAATCTATGCTCTCGTTATTGCTTGTTTATACCGTATTCAAAATATATACACTGATGGTTATCTTTTCGCAAGTTTTTTGGATGTAATATGAGCCGTTCAGCGAACACCACCGCCGTCCTATATTTATTACTGTGTACGTTTCTCTGGGGCGCATCCTTTCCCGTTGGCAAGCATGCCTTGAGTGAAGTAAATGCATTAACTTTAGTCATGTGGCGTTTTAGCATTGCCTCGGTGTGTTTGTATCTTTATACAAAATATAAGCATATGCCAATCCCTAATCTCACACCAAAACAATGGGTGTGGGCGATTGGTGTATCTATCATCGGTGTTGGTGGCTTAAATTTGGGGCTGTTCACAGGCTTGGCGCAGACCAATGCTAACAATGGTGCGTTGATTATGGCGCTTAGCCCGCTGGTGACTTCTTTGATTGGCTCTATAGCACAGCGTCAATTTCCTACCAAAGGCGCGCTGTTTAGTTTGGTGGTTTGTCTCTCTGGAGTACTGCTGGTACTGACCGATGGCGCATTTGCCAAACTGCTAGGGTTTGAATTTAACCACGGCGATCAAATGATCTTTCTAGGTATGCTGTGCTGGAGTCTCTATACTTATCTGACTCAAGGTATCAGCCGCTGGATGCCGATGATTCCTTATACCTTAGTCGGTATGCTGTCCGGTCTTGGGGTGATCTCGCTCATGGTGTTATTTAGTGCAGAGGTACATCCACTGCAAGAAAGCTTAGCCATCAGTCGCAGTGTCTTTGGCGACTTGATATTTATTGGCGTCTTCGGCACAGTTGGCGGTTATCTACTATGGATCTCTGGCGTTAAGCAGTTGGGCGCTGCTAATGCGTCATTATTCTTTAATTTTGTGCCAGTGTTTGCCGCGCTCACTGCCTTTGCTTACGGTCAGCAAGTGACCGCTTTACAATTATTAGGCATGGCGATTGTGATTGCAGGGCTATTGATACCCAGACTCGTCAAATGGCAACATCAGCGTCTGACCGTTCATAATGTCTAAAGTGAGACGCAGTAGGCACTGACATTAGCAGCTAAAACGAGTTGCTAGTGCCAGTGCCATTTAATTTTACAACAAGAAGCCTTGCTCTTTGGCAATCTGATCGATCAATTCTCGAGCGATACTGCCTCTTGCGGGTATCTTTGGCAAATTTGAGAGATCAAAAAAATCAGCATGTGACAGCTCATCTTCTTGTAGTACGATGTCACCATTAGCATAAGAGGCTCGAAAGCCCAGCATCAAGTTTGAGGGGTAGGGCCAAGGCTGACTGCTTACATAGCGGATATCTTTGACATTAATCCCAACCTCTTCACCCACTTCACGAACCACTGCGTGCTCTAGGCTCTCACCCGCCTCAACGAATCCTGCAATCAGGCCATATTGTAGCGGCAGTTTAAGCTTACCGTAGCGGTGATGATGTGCTAATAATATCTGCATCTCACCTGTGCTAGGATTAGGGCGAGTGATCGCGGTAATAACACAAGGCTGCACGCGTGGATACTGGCGTAGATTACAGATAGGGCATATCATGGAGCGATCGTTTTGCACCGCTAAGGTGACGGGCGTAGCGCAGCGACTACAGAATTGGGTGTCCGCTTGCCAGCGCAGTAGCTGTATGGCTTGACTGAGCTGATCACAAAGGGCGGTTGGCAATTCAGTGATGAGCTGACGATAAGCCACAAAGACATTGGTATCCGTTATGGGCACATCAATGCCGTTAGCAAGTGCATAGTCATAACTGATGGCAATCGTCGCTGGGGCCTTGCCAAAGTCTAAATCAGTCTTAGATGTTGTGTAATATTCAGGTAGCCGATGACTAAATTTAGGTAGCCAATGATTGGGTGATAAACTTTCGAACAAGACCACACGTCCAATTTGATACTCAAGCTGATACACGGCGCTGTTACTACCTACAACAGCATCCACACCAGATAATAAAACGGGTAACGGACGTCTGCCATCAAGAGTATGATGGCAGAGAATAGTATCATCATGCAATATAAAAGCGCTCGTCATAAACAACTACTTAAGAAAAAAGAATTTAGATCAAATAAAACGAGAGCATTAAAGTCAAGGAGCGCAGTAGTTAGTCACGTCAGCTAGTAGCACTCAATCAGCTAGTAGCACTCAAAAAGTATCAAGCGGCTACCAATTGACTTAGACTATACTGACCGGCGTCTAGTGCTTGCTTGTTTAAGGGCCGGTTTTGCTCAAACCCGTCCAAATGGTAATCGACTGCCATGATGACATCAGCAATGTGCGCAAGCGTTTGATCTTCTATAGCCTCTCCCTGCGTAATGCGCATTTGCAAATAAGTAACCAGTTGGCTGAGCATAGTAGCAGAGGTGGGCAGCTGTAAAAAACGTACCGCACCCGCGACTTGCTTTAGTGATTCTGGCAGATGTTGAATTACGAGCACATCGCGCGTACTGTCTGCTAAGTAGGTAGTAATAGCTTGCTCAGCATTCACGATAGTGCTGCGGCTCTCTTGAACCAAAGTGTTATATGCAGAATTCAGCTGATGCAAAGATATATGAGGGTTATTCAACGGTAAGTATACCGTTCCTGGGGTATGCATCTCTGCCATTTCGATGATGGCATTTTCGGCTTGTACGAGCGCCACTAGTAAATGATCAAAGTCTTTGGGCTCAGGGTTGTGCCAAGTGGCTGTTGCATCGGCGGCGGCGTGCAAACCAGTAGCAGCATCAGATAAACCAAGCAAACGTAACGCTGAGCTGAGGGTCAACAGCTCGTCGGTAATTTGCGTAGTCGTTGCCGGCTGTAACTGACTTGCAGATGATAGACCAGCATGAGCGTAATCACCGACTTGTTTTTTGATAGCATTGATCTGGTCTTGAATAATAGTGTTTAGCGTATCGACGAGCGCGCGATTAGGACCGAACAAGAACTTTCTCATTTGTTCAAGTTGCGGCTCTTGTAGTCGGTTACAAGCGTACTGCTCACGTAATGGTGCTGCTTTTTCGTGATCACGCTGACAGGCAAAACTGACCAAATCAGCAAAACGCTTGTCCCTAGCAGGCAAATAGCCATAGAACTGCTGCTCTAAATAGATCAGCGTATGTTTTTGCTCCAGATTCAAAGGCAATAGCGCGGCAAGATTACTGACGGCTACTGAGGCAGCTTGCCAAAACAAGCTATCGGTATGAGCCGCTATCAAGTCGCAAGCATCGCTCATTGCTTTGAGTTTTTGCTCATCCTCGTGTGTTAATTCTCCTGCCTGATGTAGCAAGGCGACGCCAAGGCCACTACGATACGCATAACTCAAAAGCTCACTATCAAGATTGAGCTCATCCAAAGCCTGAAAGTTTTGTTCAGGATTGGCGATAGTGACGCTACTATTACCAAAGACGGCAAAATAGTCAGACGATATCGCTTCTTGCTTATTATGAGCACGTAGCTTATTGATAATTGGCAGCACTAATATAGGCTCTATAGTCTCTGTTAGTAGCACAAACTCAACATAACGATCGAGCGTCATGATAGCCTCTGATAAGTCCATGATGAGCGTCGTATCATTACGATTGGCAGGATCATGTATCTGCTTTAAGCCTTCAGCAATAGCGGTGCTCAGTACTTGCCCCCCTGCTAAAGATATCATCTCAAAGACGCAAGACAACTGATGAAGGAGTTGAGCGGAGTCTAGCAACAACGGTGCTTGATCATGATGATCATTAAACTCACTTAAATGTCTCTCCACTTCTTTGAGGGTCGCAGTAATCTCATCATATAATAGATGTAGTGAGGGGAGATTAAAATTGGTGACACTTAGGCTTGGGGCGATCAGTTTTATTCGCTCAGACTGACTCATAGTTATTCTTCCATGTTATGCCGATAGCAAGAGAGAGGAGGTATCAAAGGCTACGATAAATGAGTTCTACAATAATGCAAATTAGGCTCGATGTCTATTGGCATCCGCTATGAAATGTTAAAGCGTCTTTTGTCTGTCTCAACCATAACGTATATTCGTTGCCCTTATAGCCTTTAGATATTCAAAATCACTCACTTAAGCACTGTGTTCAAAATCATTTACTACGGTAGTCGAGCTTTAATTTTGGGGTATTTATCAGCCAAAGTGGTAAACCATTGCTGATTGGCATCCTCATCTAAGCTTGAGGTTAATAACATTGAGGCTAAGTTAGAAAAATCTGCATGAGCAGTCTGACCACCATCGCTTTGCACATCCTCCTCGATAGCCAGAGTAACCTGCCCCCCTGTCATCGCTAGGTAGACCTCGGCTAAGATTTCAGAATCGAGCAGTGCCCCGTGAAAGGTACGGTCTTGCTTACCAACATTGAGACGCCGTACGAGCGCATCGAGTGTGTTTTTTTGTCCAGGATACTGCTGCTTTGCCATATAGAGTGAATCTGTCACCTGTACGCGCTGCGCAAAATCTGACAAGCCCACTTTTGCAAATTCCATATTCAAAAAGTTCATATCAAACGAGGCGTTATGAGCGATAACCTCTGCACCATCCATAAAGTCATAAAGCGCTTGCGCGACTTGATCGAAAGTGGGTTTGTCCGTCAAAAAAGCCTCAGAGATGCCGTGAATACGGATGACTTCTTCATCCATACCGCGCTGCGGGTTGATATAGACATGGAGCTTCTCGCCTGTGAACTTGCGGGCGATCATCTCAACGATACCGACTTCGATAATACGGTCGCCATTTAGCGCCTCAAGTCCTGTAGTTTCTGTATCCATAATGAGCTGACGATCAGTCTCATGACGATGGATAGGCTTAGGTAATAAGGGGCGAAAGTTCGGATTGGCACGACTGGTATCACCGTCAAACTTAGGGCTATCGAGCTGTTGTGAGCTATCAGCACTAGGTATGCTATTTGCCAGATTATCGAGATTTGTCATAGGAGGGCTCTTTAAAGTCACAGTATCATATATCGCTTTATTGACATTTTGTTTTGTGCTGAGTTCATCGTCTACACTTAAATTATTCTCTAAGTCATCATCGCTTGAATACTCTTCTGCGCTCAAATGATCCATCATATTGAAACCTAAAGGATCAAAGTCTAACCAATCAGCGTCAGGTTTTATTTGTGCTTTTTTTTTATCCGTTTTGGATGCATGTTCAGGTGTCAATGACTCACGACTTGGCTCATTATTAGAGATAACACCAAGGTTTGCCAGCTCGTCCGCTTTTTCGTTACCAGCGTGGCCGGCGTGACCCTTGACCCAGTGCCAATCTACATCGCGCCTCTGACAACTCTCATCAAGTTGTTGCCATAGATCTTGGTTGGCAACGGGTTTTTTGCTCGCGGTCTTCCAGCCTCTTTTTTTCCAGCCCTCAATCCATTCGGTAATACCCTTTTGGACATAGCTTGAGTCCGTCCAAATCTCTAGCTTTTGCGATTTTGGACTATATTCTAATGCCTTTATCGCGCCCATCAGCTCCATACGGTTATTGGTGGTCTCGCTAGCACCGCCGTAGATATCTTGTGTACGACCATCACTAAATATCAGATGCGTGCCCCAACCGCCAGCCCCAGGATTGCCTTTGCACGCGCCATCCGTATAAGCGACCGTCGTGTTCGCTTTTGACGCTAGAGGGTCATTGGTTTTATAGGCTGTCGATGGGGTCTGATGGTCTGGCATAAAAACTCGATAGATTAGAATACAAAGGCAGTATCGTATGAATAAAAGGACAGTGGTATCTATCCTGTTTAGGCAGAGGATAGATACCAATTTTGTGTGTTCGATTATAGCAAATACACTGCCGATAAGGGCAACTGTCAGCGATAAACTCACATGACCACATATCACAACAAAACCGTATTTATTTTTTTGATAAAATTATTGCAACGTCAGCAAGCCTCAATCGACGACTACCAACCAACGAGGCGTTGATCATTTTACTCTGTATCTAATAACCTAGGATAACCTTGGCATGTCATTACGCGTAGACCTCAAACGTCACAATACAAAGATATTGAAAGTTAGCTTAATTATCAGTAGTGCTTTACTGTTTGTGGGTTGTAGCAAAGAGGCCAGTGTAGCGGAGGATGCCGCCGCTACCGTAACCTCTGACTTGTCTGTATTTGACGGCTGCTATACGGTTAGTCGTGATGAACCTGCACAAATAAAGGTCAGCGAGATCGATGGCACGTGGATGATGCAAATGAAGGAGCCTGCCAGTAGCGGCCGGGTTTGGGACAATCCTGAACCTTTAGAGGTGTTAGACAATAGTGAAATACCAACTTATTTCTCTATTGATCCTGATAATGTCGATGCGCTCATTGCCCGTCCAGACAGAGTACTCGTACTTGCCCATGTCAAACCTGTCTATGCCAATATCGACCCGCTACTCGATAGCGAGTATTTGTCTTATATTTATCGCGGCGCCAACACGATTTATCACGTCGAATGCGATGATATTAATACCGACATTTTAGCCAATCCTCATTCCAATATCGTCATCGACAATGTGAATGAAATCGTTTAGTTGTGCATGATACTGTTCAATACATACCATAAAAATAGCTGAATAATTGAGTGTAATATTATGAATTTTTTGGGTTACGTGCTGCTTGGCGGCTTATCTTATGCAGCAGGGTGGGCGGTTAGAGTTTATAGGCTCGATAAAAATCCTGAGCAGCCTTATCATCTCAAGCACCCTGAGATTTTGGGCTATATGGCTGGATTCTTTATCATTATGCTGATTATCTCATGGCTATTAGGGCGCTATCTACTCGGTCACACCGCTCTTGATTTGCCCTTTATTATTATCAATAGTATCGTTGCAACCTTTGTCTACTCGTTCGGTCTTAATCCTGAAAAGGCCAATTACGACGTTCCAGAATAACGTCATTTGATTATGAATAACTGATAATCATCAAAATAGATAATTATCAGTTATTAAATAAAAGACGGTCAATAATAATTATTGACCGTCTTTATTATAAGTTTTATACAGAGTAATTCTGGTCATTAATCTTAAGAAATACTATTCATTATTTACGACTCTTTTTTGTTCTCTTTATCTTTACTATCGTCTTCGAGTGTTTCATCATCATCCTTTGAATCTTGAGGTTTATCAGACTCTTTATCTTTGGGATCGGTTTGCTCGTTTTTCCAAGTTTTGTACTTTAATAAGTCCTTTTCCATGAGCTTTAGACAAAATTTAAGCACTAAAGCGTCATCGACCTGACCGATAAAGGGGATAAAATCAGGAATAAGATCGATAGGGTTAAGCACATACAATAGACCCACGACAGCGGCTGAAATGGTCTTGTAAGGAATATCGCGATAATTACCTTGATAGTAATCCTTTACTAAGCTCATCAGTAATAACAAATCCTTTGCATAGCGCTCTAGACCCTTGCCGTTTTCGAGCTGATCGTTAATTTTGTCTTCTTTGCCTAAGATGAGTTTGATATTATCTATCAGATTTTTATTGTTTTTCTCTTTGTCAGCCATACTTATATCCTTATTTTAGTAGATTGTTATTGAATCCTCCCTACTATAGCAAGAGTGATGAGTGCATCCAAATAAGACTATGAGTGACTGTGTATTGGTTTGTTGACTACAAGAGCATTCAGTCGACCCAAATTTAATCATTCTATAGTGTCTGAGGTATAATATAGCGTCACAGAATGATGGCTAGAGCAAGCAATACCTCGCTAAAGTATTCTTATAACATGAGCGTCGCCTAAAAGGTATAAAGGATAATAGCAACATGCCCAAGATATTCTCTGAAGTCAGTCGTCGTCGATTTTTGCGTGATTTGGCGCTAGGAGCAAGTGCTAGTGTGCTGGCAAGTCCAAGTATGGCCGATACACTAACGAATACGGGTCGCGCTACTAGTGCTGTCGATGATAGTCCTTTTACCAAGGATGATTTGTTAACTTCAGCTATTACTAATAGCATCTCAATGCAGACTGTAGTCTCATCTACTAGCTGTAAAACCCCAAATATTGAGACGCGACTATTCGCCAGCTCTAATGTTGGCGGTAGTGACGAGCGTAATGAGTTGGGATTAGAGCGATTGGTTTGTGCTGGTTTTAGAGTCGATAATCCTGACATCGTTAGCCGGCAGTATTTGCGTTTTGCTGGTACGGATGCTCAGCGCGCCAGCGACTTACAGAACATTGCTACGGGAGCAATTGTAGCGCCCAAATTGCTAATAGGGGTGCGCGGTGGCTATGGTGCAGTGCGAGTGCTACCTATGATTGATTGGGAAACACTGGGTCGCGTAATGAGCGCGCGCGGTACGATCCTCGTAGGATTTAGCGATGTCACCGCTATCCAGTGCGCGCTGTTGGCAAAAGGTGGGATGAGCTCGCTGGCAGGACCTATGCTCTATAGCGAATTTGGCAAAATAGCACCTGATCAAGTCAGCTGTCGTCAGTTTGCCGAAGCGCTTAGCAACCCTAACCTGAGTATAGATATCACTAGCGCTGCGTTAACCAGTGACAATCTTCCGACTATCTTGGCAACCAACGATAGTCAGATACTGACTGGCATCGTATGGGGCGGTAATCTCAGTGTGGTGTCATCGCTAGCAGGTAGCAAATATCTACCACGTATTGACGGCGGCATTGTGTTCTTAGAAGATGTGGGCGAACAACCTTATCGCATCGAGCGTATGCTCTATGATCTTTACTTAGCAGGCGTGTTCAAGGATCAGCAGGCGATTATATTTGGTCCGCTTTCGAGCGCAGGTGAGGATAGCTACGATAAGCGTTATGATGTCGCTACAGTAATACGTCAGCTACATAAGCTCACAGGTCTACCTATCTATAGTGGTATGACCTTCGGACATATCGCTAAAAAGCACAGCTTTCCATTGGGAGCTAAATGTGAGATTCGTCCAAATGATACTGGCGGCTATCAGCTAAGTTTTTCAGATTATCCTACTATTCAGGCTGATGCTATTCATGTTGAGGGGTTGTGGCAGTAGTGAGGTTAAAAAATATTAAAAAAGACATGAAAAGACACCACAAACCATAACGATTTGTGGTGTTTCCAATATTACTATAATGGTACCCGGAGCCGGACTTGAACCGGCACGCTATTGCTAGCGAGGGATTTTAAATCCCTTGTGTCTACCAATTTCACCACCCGGGCAAAACTTATTTTATCTATAACGTCAACCAGTTGATAGACCATCTGATGACTAGATAAGTGCTCGCTATTATAAGCCGTTGAATTAAGAATGCAAGCCAAAATTAATGCAAATCTTATAAACAGTGAGCAAAATAAATGGAGGCTGGGGTCGGAATCGAACCGGCGTCTACGGATTTGCAATCCGCTGCATAACCACTGTGCTACCCAGCCACTCAAGGTGAACTATATTAGCAAAACTAATTTAAATTACAAGCTATTTTTTGGCTAAAGGCCTGTTATTTATTAATCAATGCCAAGTCAATGCCCAATGACGACTTATAAATACAAAGATACATAGCGCTTTGCTTTAGCGGCTAGATAATATCTTTATTATTGCGCTGAGCTTTTTTGATATCGCGATAGGTTGCGGTGCATATAAGTACTAGCACCCCAAGCGTAATCGCAGGCCATATCAAAATATAAAGTCCATAGAGTAAAGTGCTATCCATACTATCTTCTCCTATTCACTAATGAATAACGGCTATTACATAAATGACTAGCATTCATACTCTAGCCGTCACTTTCGTTAAATCTTTGGTGTAGGTTGCACTTTGGCTTTTTTGTCATAATCACCAACACGCTCTTTAATCAAATTAAAGTCAAAGCGCTCATTACTCATCAGGCTAATGATAGTACAAACAACGGTACTGACACCGTAAGCCGTTAAAGAGGCAAGTAGTACCATATAATCACGCAAGAACCCTGTTGCAAATATCAGCATCAAGATAAAAGTGATCGCCGCTGCGCCCATACCAATCTTGCGACCTAAGAAACCAAAAACCATCAGACCAATGACTACCGCTGCACCAACGCTTGCCATAACTTCAAAGAATAGGGCGGTAACCCCAGTAATAGACACAAGCTCAAAACGGGCGATACAGAAAAACAGGAGTGCCACAAGGACCGCTGCGGTAAAGGCTAGGTTGGTGACGCGATTCCAGTACACGCTAGCGATAACAGGAAATACAACTGCGCCCCATAATGCGCCAACAAATACGAGCATCACAAGGATGTCAAGCTTGAAGCTTGCAAAAATGAGTCCCGCAGCCGTCGCGATGATCATCGTACCACGACCGACAAGCATCATCGTTTTGGGTTTAATGCCGCCTTTCTTGGCGATGTTTTTGGCATAGACATCTGCCATCATAATAGTCGACAGCGCGGATAAATCTGAGTCAGCGGTCGAAGATAACGAGCCAATAACCAAGATAAAGAACAGCGCAATAAACACTGGATGCAAGTACATACTAACCATTTGCGGAATCAAGTTATTCATATTGCCATCGAGGGGTTCAACACCAATAGTCAACGCCATCAGACCTATCATACCAAGACCGATTACGATACCAGCATAGCCTACGGTGGCAGTAATAAAGGTCGCTTTGATCTTGGTTTTATCAATCGCGAATAAACGCTGAGTGATCGTCTGATTACCGATAGCATAAGCCAATACAGCGACGAAAAAAGGTGCGCCTTGTTGCAAAAAGGCTTCGGATGAAAAGAAGTCTTGTTGCTCTAAAGTCAAGTTCGATAGACCGCTCACCATGACTTCAGGACCACCCATAGAGAACAAGACAGCTGGGATGATAACTACACCAATCGCCATCAAAGCAACTAGTTGAGCAAAATCGGTAAAGACTGAGGCTCGAAAACCAGAGGTTAAGGTATAACTGAGAACGCCCACGCCTGCGATGATAACCCCAGTTTGGAACGATAATGGTGATAATACAGATACCAGCGCGCCTGCTGCGGTAAAGTTGACCATCAAGCTAATTAAGCTGCCCATAATGTTGGATAGGGCTAAAATTAATTGGCTTGATGAGCCATGGCGGGCGTGAATAAGTTCACCTAGTGTATGACCGTTAGGCGCAAGTTCACGAAAGCGCATACCAAAGGGATAGATGAACAAAATCATCAATGCACCCCAAAACCCATAATGTATGGGACCTGATACGCCGTATTTGTAGCCAGATGTGGCCGCAGCATAGAAAGACGCCGCCCAAATCCACGTAGCGGTCATACTAGCAGCGCCCATGCCGAACCCAACACCGTGACCTGCAACCATGAAGCCAGTAGTCGATTCTTTGTCTTTTTTGATGAGTAAAGACAATAAGTAAGTACCACCATAAAACGCTAGCAGTAATAAAACGACGGTTAATGATGAAAATTGAAACAATGACTCAGTTTTCAAGCTCATACCTCGCAATTGTTATAAGTAAATAAAAGTTATTTAAAAAATGTAAAAACCTAACATTTTGGAATACGATATTGCCTATAGAGCCCATGCACAATTGCTCGAAGCTGTGCTTCAAGTCATAGTGATACATAAGTTATAAAAACAATAGAGGTCACTCTAGATAGACGTCTGTTAATGGATTAACCATATACGCTATAGAGCAACAATTATGTGATAGTAATGGCTAGGCTTTGCGTGTATGGCAAGCCTTTACAGCGCAAAGGTAGATATAAAAGATACCGCAACCTATGCCGATACAGCTTATATCAGCTGTCATAAACAAGGAGTGCATGAGCACTCACTAGAGATGATTTACTGTTTTGATAGTAATCAAATGGATTTCTAGATTGTAAACAGATTTTGTTGTGTTAAGGATCTGTAACCTATTTGCGTGACAAGAGTAACCTATTAAGCGTACATTCTCAAATTTATCGATCTTATATCCATGTACCGTTGCCAAAAAAATCTATTATTAACAAAAAACCTCAAAGCATTCAGCACTTGAGGTTTTTATAGATGAGGTTATATCAGCACTAATGAAGCTGTTTTAACTCAAAATCAAACTATCATCATCAACCTTTTCGCCGCGCGTTTGCTCAAACATGTCGAGCAAGTCGTGCACGGTCATTCCTTTACGTACGTCACCTGCGACATCGAGCACGACTTGACCCTGATGTAGCATTACGGTGCGTGTACCATGAGCCAAGGCCTGCTGCATGGAGTGGGTGACCATCATAGTGGTAAGGTTGTTGTCTGTCACAATTTTGTCTGTCAATTCCAAAACAAAAGCCGCAGTCTTTGGGTCAAGAGCAGCGGTATGCTCATCTAATAGTAGAATTTTGGAGGGTTGCAAGGAAGCCATGAGCAAGCTAACAGCTTGGCGCTGACCACCTGATAAGAGACCCATACGGTCAGTTAAACGATTCTCTAACCCAAGCTTTAGCACCGATAGTTTTTCACGGAATAAGTCACGATTATTTGGGTTGAGGGCAAAGCTCAAACCACGTTTGCCGCCGCGCTTATAAGCGAGTGCCATGTTCTCTTCAATAGTCAAAGCTTCACACGTGCCCGCCATCGGGTCTTGAAAAACACGAGCGACCCAATGCGCTCGCTCGTGTGCACTTTTTTTGGTGACATCGATACCATTTAGCACTATAGAGCCGCTATCGACGCGAGTGGTACCGCTAACCGCATTTAAAAATGTCGATTTGCCCGCGCCATTAGTACCGATAACGGTGACAAACTCACCATCAGCGATGTTCAAATTGATACCGCGTAGTGCTGGATTTTCGATAGGAGTGCCTGGATTAAAGGTCAAGCGCAAATCATTAGCTTGCATCATAATCGTTATTCCTTATGTTGGCTCATTGCCCATGTGCTTATACTAAGTACGAAGGCTTATACTAAGTACAGAGGATAGTAAAAAGTATTAAGCTCTTACTTTACGAGTCAAAAACTTAGTTTTGGCCTTGGGTAATACCAGTGCCAATACCACAAGTAGCGCAGTAATCAGGTTTAGATCCTGCGGGCCAAAGCCGATACTACGCAGCGTATCACTTGATAATGCTACTTGGATAAAGAGCTTGTAGAGTATCGCACCGACGATCACCGCAAAGGTGATCAGCCAAATACGCTTAGCTGGAATAATCGTCTCACCAATGATGACCGCAGCCAGACCGATGACGATAGTACCGATACCGATAGAGATATCAGCGCCGCCTTGTGTCTGCACGAATAACGCGCCTGCGAGCGCAATTAAGCCGTTCGATATCGCCATACCGATGATGGTCATCCATGAGGTATTGATGCCTTGGGCTTGCGCCATACGTAGGTTTGATCCTGTCGCGCGCATCGATAAACCTGACTCAGTGCTATAGAACCAGTCCAAAAATAATTTGGCGACCAAAACGACAGCCCCGATAATTAAACAGCGCATCCAAAAACCATTGTCATTGGTCACAAGTGAGCTAAATACTGTTGTCTCACCCAAGAGCGGTAGGTTTGGTGCGCCCATGATTCGCAGATTGACCGAATATAGCGCTACCATGACTAAGATACTGGCGAGCAATTGCAAGATGCCAAGTTTGACATGGAGCCAAGCGGTGACAATGCCTGCTATTGATCCTGCGAGCATACCAAAAGCGCAGGCAATCCAAGGATTGATACCGGCGACGATAGAGATGCCAGCGACAGCGCCGCCCAGTGGAAAACTACCGTCAGCAGTCAGATCAGGGAAATCAAGCGTACGAAATGAGATGAGTACACCAAGGGCGACAAGGCCATAAATAAGACCACTCTCAAGCGCACCAAAAAAGGCAATTAAAGACATAAGAAATCAATAAGTCATAACCAAGCGTTGCCTATAACGACCAACAACAGCTAAGCGGTGAATGGAACAGATTAAATAATCTGCGAGACGTCTGATGCTACATAACAAATCTTACCGTAAAACGCGGCGCACATTTTTAGAGATTAAAAAACAACCCAGCGAGTTCCAATTTTAAATGGCTTAGCTGGGTTGTTTGCACTCTTATTATCTAAAAGCAATTATAATACTATTCTACCACTTCTTTAGCATTATCAATAACCGCTTGTGGCAAAGTTACGCCTTGCTCCTCGGCATTTTTTGGACTGACATATAGGTCAAGCTTCTGCGGAGTGTAAACAGGAATATCGCCTGCTTTTTCGCCGTTTAAAATACGACTAACAATTTTGCCCGTCTCACGGCCTAAGCTATAGTAATCAACGCCAAGCGCTGCGATTGCGCCGCGCTCAACAGAGCTCGTATCAGAGGCTATAAGTGGAATTTTGCTTTCTCTTGCCACTTGATAGAGCGACTCATAAGCGGAGACCACATTATTGTCCGTTGACGTATAAATCATATCAACGCGGCCCTCCAAGCTACGGGCTGCCATAGCGATATCATTACTACGCGCTGCAGGCGCTTCTTGTACCGAGATGCCCATAGGCGCAAGCTTCTCTTTTAGATTCTTTAAAATAATGGTCGAGTTGACCTCGCCTGGGCTATAGACATAACCGACGTTTTTGAGGCCGGGGATGATCTGACGCATCAAATCAATTTGCGGCTCGTAGGGGAGCGCATCTGAGCCCCCTGTCACGTTAGTGCCTGAACCATCCAGCTTGGATACTAATTTTGCTTCAACAGGATCGGTGACCGCTGAAAATACTAAAGGAATAGTGCTGGTTGCCGCTGCCACTGATTGCGCTGATGGCGTACCAATAGCGACAATGACATCCGACTCATCAGCGACGAACTGCTTGGCGATCTGTCCTGCGGTCGCGGTATTGCCTTGCGCGCTTTGAAAATTAACGCTTAGATTCTCGCCTTCAGTAAAGCCTTGTTCAGCCAATTCATCGATTACGCCTTTACGGACATCATCAAGTGCAGGATGCTCTACGATTGCGGTAATTGAGACCGTCTTGGTTGGTAGAGTCGTATCACCACCAGCTGCGCCATCAATAGTATCAGGATCATCAGTGGATGCTTGGTTGCAGCCTGTCAAGATAGCAGTACAAAGACCGCCTAGCATTACGGCTTTACGAAAACGATTTGGGTTGAACATGGGTGCTGCTCCTAACAATAAAAGGGTATCCGTACGATTTGTAAACAATATTAAAGATCAATTATATTAACCACTAATGATACTGATTTTAAGTGATTAGCTTAAACAAGTAGTTTGAACGATTAAACGTCAACTATTCGACATTAATTGGCATTTGGGTATCGACATTGATGGCGTCTTTGAGCAACGCCGCGGGTATACTGACGCCTTGCACCTTGGCATGCTTGGGACTAACGTACAAAGTAAGCTCATTCATGACTTCTGGTTTTATGGTATTGACCATTTCACCATTAAGTACGCGGTATACCATTTTGCCAGTAGTACGTCCAAAGTCATAATCGTTGACACCAAGCGCTGCGGTCGCTCCGCGAGCAACACTAAATTCATCAGAAGCAATAATAGGTATCTTAAGCTCATTGGCAGCGTTTGCCATCGCCTCAAATGCTGAGACGACGTTATTATCTAATGAGGTATAAATGATATCTGCGCGACCATCCAAGCTACGCGTCGCCATCGCCACATCAGTAGGGCGATTGGCGGCAACCTCTAGTATGCTAAGTCCACGCGCGGGCGCCGCTTTTTTGAGTTGATTGAGTACGCTTACTGAATTGGCTTCACCTGGACTATAGACGTATCCAATTGTCTTGGCATCAGGGGCAATCTGTTGAATGAGATCTAATGGCGGCTCAATAGGGAGCTGGCTTGACAACCCTGTGACATTGTCCTGCGTAGGAACATTATTCTCGTCAATCAGCCTAGCGCCTAGCGGGTCAGATATCGCTGTGTAGATCACAGGTATGCTATTGGTCGATGCGACAACGGACTGCGCCGAAGGTGTAGAGATGGCAACAATGGCGTCGGGCAAATCTCCTGCGAACTGCTTGGCAATTTGTCCAGCGGTCGCAAGATTACCCTGCGCGCTTTGAAAGTTGATGTTTAGATTCTCGCCTTCGGTATAGCCTTGGTCTGCCAGCTCATCTAATATACCGCGCCGGATCTCATCGAGTGAGGGATGCTCAACGATTTGAGTGATGGCTAAACTTTTACTCTCTATACTGTCTTTAGTGGCAGCGGTGTCTGCCGTATTCGAGCAACCGATCACTCCAAGCGCGCCAATAGCGGCGGCGCATAGGTTGAGACGTAGAGTAGAGATAAAGGTCATAATAGGGTAACTCATTTATTAAAGTATTGGTTAATCATGCTAGTACAGTTAAAACAGCTAAACTAATAATACAAGCATTGTTATAGTAACCTTTGCTATATTATGACAGCAAGGTTACCTTGTGCAATAAAAAACGCAATAAAAAGTATAATAAAAACTATTCTATCTGAGCCAATAGGCTCAATCAAAAATACGCCATAGACCACGAAACAGCCAGCCAATCACATAAAAAGGTATCTCTAAAATATCTATAAAATATAACCAGTCCCACATGTCCGAGCTAGTATGTCTGCGCTGGCGCTGCGAGGGTCTGATATCTGCTGTAAACCATATCAATAGAATACCAAACACCCCGCAGCCAATAGCTATCCATAATGCGGTTGTATCACTAGTCACGTACCAATAAATGATAAGCCCAAATGCCGTATAGATAAGAATATCAGCTAGCAGCCTAAGCAATACCATAAGACGCTCCAGTAATCGCAGCTCACTTTATCAAGCAAGGGTGTCGCCAACGACGCACTCATCAGGTAAAATCACTACGGTCAATCCTGTCTTTGTATCGCCTGTCGATAACACCATGCCCTCTGATATACCAAATTTCATCTTACGCGGGGCAAGATTAGTCACGCAAACCACCTTTTTGTCGACCAATTGCTCAGGCTCATAAAATTTACGAATACCACTGAACACGTTGCGCGGTGCGTCTTCACCAACATCCAAGGTAAATTGAAGTAGCTTGTCCGCGCCTTCGACATAGTTGCACTCCAATACGTGTGCTACGGTCATCTCAACCTTGGCAAAGTCTTCGATACCGATATAGGCCTTTTGCTCAGCACTCTTATCAGTATCTACTGCTGATTGAGTATTTTTTGCCGCAGGTTCATTATCATCACCAGCAACTGGAGTGGCATGTTGAGTCAAAGACTCTGTTGACGCCTCAACCATCGCTTCAACATCTTTTGCATCAATACGCTGCATCAGGGGTTTAAACTTATTAATCTTGTGACCCAGTAGCCACTGGTTACGGCTGGCAAAGCTCAGATCATCGATATTCAAAAACGCTTTGGCATTGGCGGTCAGTTCAGGCAAGACAGGAGCAAGATAAACCATCAATTGACGGAAGATATTAATCGCCACCGAGCAGACGTCTTGTACTTCTTGCTCAGTGCCCTCCATCTTGGCGAGCGACCAAGGTTTTTTCTCATCGATATATTCGTTCGCTTTGTCCGCACATTGCATAATAAGGCGCATGGCTCGCGCAAACTCACGATTCTCGTAAGCGGCAGCAATCTCATCGCCCGTCTTGGTGATGTCTTCTAATAGCGTTGACTCTACGCAAGTATCAGACAACATGCCATCATATTTCTTTACCAAAAATCCAGCGCTACGACTGGCAATATTAACGACTTTACCGACCAAGTCCGAGTTGACCTTTTGCATAAAGTCTTCTAAATCAAGGTTGATGTCCTCGACTTTGTCGGAGAGTTTACTGGCAAAGTAATAACGCAAGTACTCAGGATGCAAGTGCTCGGCGTACGTTTCGGCTTTGATAAAGGTGCCTCGCGATTTACTCATCTTCTCGCCATTGACCATCAAAAATCCATGAGCAAAGACACCAGTCGGCGTACGCAGCTCACTACCTGCGAGCATAGCAGGCCAAAACAAGGCATGGAAGTAAACAATGTCTTTACCGATGAAGTGATAAACCTCGGTTTTGTGCTCGTTTTCTTGTGCCCAGTAATGGTCAAAATCAAGCGCTTGGTCTGTACCTGCACGCTTATCACATAGGTTTTTGAAGCTAGCCATGTAGCCAACCGGTGCATCTAGCCATACATAAAAATATTTGTCTGGCTCATCACTTGGGGTATCTGGAATCTGAAAACCAAAGTAGGGCGCGTCTCTAGAGATATCCCAGCTGGTTAGACCGGCGTCAAACCATTCTTGGAGCTTATTGGCGACTGAGATTTGCAAGCGATTATCGCTACGTGTCCAATTCTTTAAGAATTGCTCAAATTCTGGCAAATCAAAGAAATAATGCTTTGATGTTTTCAGTACAGGGGTAGCATCAGATAACGTTGAGTATGGATCTTTAAGATCTGTCGCATCATAAGTGGTGCCGCAGACTTCACAGTTGTCACCGTATTGATCTGGCGAATCACACTCTGGGCAAGTACCTTTGACAAAGCGATCGGCTAGGAACAACTGCTTTTCAGGGTCAAATAATTGCTCAACGTCACGAGTTGAGATGTGCCCCGCGCTATTTAAACGACGATAAATCAGCTCGGAGAAATGCTTGTTCTCTTCTGAATGGGTGGTGTGATAATTGTCAAAGTTAATCAAAAATTTGGCAAAGTCCGCTTCATGCGAGGCTTTAACTGAAGCAATTTGCTCCTCCGGCGTGATACCGTTGGATTCAGCTTTGAGCATGATAGCGGTGCCATGAGCATCATCTGCGCAAACGTAAGTGACCTGATGACCTTGTGCTTTCATTGCTCTTACCCAAATGTCAGTTTGGATATATTCTACAAGGTGGCCTAAATGAATGTAGCCATTGGCATAAGGAAGGGCACTGGTTACTAAAATCTCACGCACTTTTATCACCTATATTTTTGTATAAACGGGTTGATTATCGGATGTCTCAAGTGCCGCTTTTGGGGTAAATAAGGAGACAAGAGACGCTAAAATCAAAAAATAAGGCCTATGATACCGTAATTCAATCAAAGTTGTGATATTACTCAGTAATCATTAGTGTTAAAAAACCCACCGAGCATCATGCTAAGTGGGTTGTGAGTTCATACTAAAGATTGTTACCTATGCAAAACTTTAAAACGATCCAAACAACGTTCCTGAGGTGATAACAGCAATCATAGCGATCAATGGAATCACCATGGTCACGACTGCTAGATTAGGATAAGACTGCTTATGCGTCAGACCACAAATGGCAAATAGCGTGATGACCGCGCCACTATGCGGCAAGGTATCAAGACCACCCGCTGCCATGACAGCAACTCGGTGCATCAGCTCAGAATCGATACCGGCCTCTACTGCCATTCTGAGATAATCTTCACCTAGCGTCGATAGAGCAATACTCAAATCACCAGAGGATGAGCCAGTAATTCCCGCAAGCGTAGTCATAGCGACTGCTTCTGAGATTAGTGGGTTGTCGGGGTTTAAGTTCAATATACTATCACGAATGAGAAGAAAGCCTGCAAGCGAGGCGATAACTGCGCCGTAACCCACTTCTGAGGCGGTATTAACGATAGGCAACATCGAGTCATAAGTACCGCGGTTGATAGTTTTTTGTAGATTAGTCCAGTGACTGATACGCAGCACAATCAGTATAATAATAGCGACAATCAAAGAGAGGATAATCGACCAAAGCCCTAGTGAGCCTTCAGTATTAAGATCAGCAAACTGCGTCTGTAAGCCGCTAAAGTCCATCGCTGGAAAGATAAAGTAAGTGAGTATGGCGTTTAGCGCGATAACCAAAACTAGCGAAATCATCGCTACCGCAAACGACGTTTGATGGGTATTTCGTGCTTCACTTGTAGTCGCTAAATTGCTCTTAGCAACATTGCTTTGAGCTTCGTTGTTGTGAGCCGTGCTCGCAGGATCTTTTTTGGCATCGATACCACCGACGGCAACATCTTCATCGTCATGCTGACCATAGCCTTCGCCTGCCGCATTGGCTTTTTTGGCACGTGATTGGAGCCACAGCCAGCCCCCGATGAACATGACTAGACCGCCGATTATCCCCAATATGGGCGCGGCAAAGACATTGGTGTTGTAATAAGGAATAGGGATCGCGTTTTGAATCGCAGGCGTACCGGGTAGAGCGGTCATCGTAAAGGTAAATGAGCCTAGGGCAATCGCTGCGGGTATCAGACGTTTTGGAATATGGGCGGTCTTTTGTAGTGTTTACAAGTTTTTAGATAGATAATTAACAAAAGAGATGATTTTAAACCTTTAAGCTGGCAAAAAATGCCAAACAAAGTTGCTGTTTATCCTCTAGTTGTTAGGATTATTGTCTAAGTCTTAGCGTTATCATCTAGTCCCTAGAATAATAATATGCTAAGTTAGCATAAATATAATATATTGATACTACATGTATTGTTTTAATTTTTATTGCATCCTAGGTAACACCAAAAAATACTAAGTAAGCAAGGAGTTGGGCATGAGTCAATCTAAAGTATATAGTACGGCAGCAGAAGCCTTAAATGGTATCGTTAGTGATGGTCAAATGCTCGCTATCGGTGGCTTTGGTCTGTGCGGAATACCTGAAGCACTTATTGAGGCGCTACGCGATAGCGGCGTCAAAGATTTAACCTGTATCAGTAATAATGCAGGTATCGATGACTTTGGCTTAGGGTTGCTACTTCAAACCCGACAAATCAAAAAAATGATCTCATCTTACGTCGGTGAAAATAAAGAGTTTGAGCGTCAATACTTAGCGGGCGAGCTTGAAGTCGAGCTTACCCCGCAAGGCACATTGGCCGAAAGATTACGCTCAGGTGGCGCGGGTATTCCAGCGTTTTATACGGCTACTGGCGTCGGTACTCTCGTGAGCGAGGGCAAAGAAACTCGTGACTTTGATGGTCGTACTTATATCCTTGAGCGCGCGCTAAACGCTGATGTCTCTCTCGTAAAAGCGCTAAAAGCTGATAAGGCAGGTAACTTGATATTTAGCAAAACCGCGCGCAATTTCAATCCAGACTGTGCGACAGCGGGCAAAATCACTATTGCTGAGGTTGAGGAGATCGTAGAGACAGGTACGCTCAACCCAGACGAGGTACATCTATCAGGTATTTTCGTTCAGCGTATCGTACTCAATGATAACCCTGAAAAGCGTATCGAAAAAGCAACGACTAAAGCGGCTCAAAGCGCTTAAGTAACCAGTCGATTAGATATGAACCAAAATAAGACATGTGATAATTACAAAGGACAATGACTATGTCATGGACAAGAGAGCAAATGGCGCAGCGCGCCGCACAAGAATTACAAGATGGCCATTATGTGAATTTAGGCATTGGTCTACCGACGCTAGTAGCCAATTACATTCCTGAGGGCGTAGATGTTTGGTTACAGTCAGAGAATGGTCTGCTAGGTATCGGCGAGTTTCCGACCGAAGACGACGTCGATGCAGATCTGATCAATGCCGGTAAGCAAACAGTGACCGCAAAGCCTGGCGCCAGCTATTTTAGCAGCTCAGAGTCCTTTGCGATGATTCGCGGTGGTCACGTTAACCTTGCAATATTGGGCGCGATGGAAGTCTCAGAGAATGGTGATTTAGCCAACTGGATGATCCCCAAAAAGATGGTCAAAGGTATGGGCGGGGCGATGGATTTGGTTGCAGGCGTGCAGCGCGTGATTGTACTTATGGAGCAGGTGAACAAACATGGTGATCCCAAAATTCTTGCCAACTGCGAACTACCTTTAACGGGCAAAGGCGTCGTCGATCGCATCATCACTGAACTCGCTGTCCTCGATGTCACTAACAAAGGGCTTAAATTGGTTGAGCTGGCAGACGGCGTCAGCTTTGATGAGCTACAAGAAAAAACGCCAGTACGTATTATTCAATAGCGCGTGATACTTGTGGTCATGACTGGTTGTGTGCCTGATATGAGCCTCCTTTGTGCTCAACAAGATGGGCCTCGACACTGACCCTACACTTTTGATAATCTCGGTGTATGAGGCCTCAGGAGTGTGAATCTACCTATTTATAGCAAGATTTTTAGCACTATAGCGTTTGCCAAACGATTAATCGCACAAGTCCATAAACAAGTGCTTTCCAATAAAAGGCAACAGAACCGTAAAAAGTAACGGAACATTAAAAGGTAACGGTCTGTTAGTTAGTAGAGGTTGCTGGTTTTTTAATATTCCCAATTCAGCTACACTGACTCCTTCAAGCGTATCGGCAATCAAACTCTTAAAAACCTATTGATATAGAAGTAAAAGTAGCTATGTTCAACTTTATAAAAAAAAGAACCTCAGACAAGCCTGAGACTCCGCAGCAGCAAGCAGAGCGTGATAGTGCCGTGGACAAAGTACTGCTCGGCTACGAAGTTGGCACTATAAGTATAGCCACTATGGTAACGGGACTTGAGCGCGATGGCGACCAGCTTACTCTAGATTTGCGTTTACCCGTAAACAGTAATCCTGAAACCATACAACAAGAGCTTGGTCAACTATTGCATCCGCACGGTATCAAAACCATTCACATGAATGTGCGTCTGCCTGCCCCAGCCAAAGGCACAGGGTCAACATTGCCAAAACAGATGCCAAAGACAACTAATGCCATGGACGCTCAGAGTCAGTCAGTCTCAAAGCCTGATAGTGGTACGAAAACTGATCCTACTGATGAACCACCCATTGCTAAAGCTGCACCAACACAAGCATCCCTAACCGCGCATCCCCGTATTCGCCATATTATCGTCGTAGCCTCTGGTAAGGGCGGCGTTGGTAAATCAACGACGACGGTCAACATCGCCTTAGCGTTACAAAAGCTTGGCAACCGTGTCGGGGTATTGGATGCAGATATCTATGGGCCGAGTATGCCAACCATGCTAGGCGTTGCTGATATTAGACCGCAACTAGAGAATGAGCAATTCGTACCTATCGATGCCCGTGGTATGGCAATGCTATCGATTGGTAGCTTGCTTGATGGTGATAACACGCCTGTGGCATGGCGTGGACCTAAAGCCACTGGCGCACTGATGCAACTGTATAATCAAACGAGTTGGCCGCAACTAGATTATTTAGTGATAGATATGCCGCCAGGTACGGGTGATATCCAATTGACGCTGGCACAGCGTATTCCAGTCACTGGCGCTGTTATCGTCACAACACCGCAGCACATCGCATTGCTTGATGCCCAAAAAGGCATTGAGATGTTTAACAAAACGAATATTCCCGTACTTGGCGTCGTTGAAAACATGGCACTGCATACTTGTAGCAACTGCGGTACTACCGAAGCCATCTTTGGGGTTGGCGGCGGCGAGATGATCGCTGAACAGTACCAAGTACCGCTGCTCGGTCAATTGCCACTGGCCAGTGGTATCCGCGCGCAAGTGGACAAAGGCGAGCCTAGCGTATTGGTTGACGATGAGTTTGCGAGTTATTATATAAATATTGCCAAAAATATCGAAGCCAATATCAACAAGTTTGCAAAGCCTGCTGATGATAAGCGCATATTTTAGAACGGTAACTCGTTATTAATAGCATCAAAAAAGGATTGCTAGTGAGCTTAACTACCTATGATAACTATCTAAAAACGCTACCTAAGCCGCATAAGTTACTAAAAATGCTACGTCCGCCCGTGTATGAAATTGAGTTATCAAACAATCAATTGAATGCGACGGCTTACTATAAGGATGGCAGTACCAAAAGTCATCAGGTTAATGCTGACTTTAGCAACCGCCGCCTGCTATTCATAGACTTTCCTACTGCTATGCAAGCGTTAGTAGACTTACTACATAAGTTTCCCAAACACGCTTATGGGATTAGTGGTATTGCTGTTGTTAATGTGAGCGAAGAGCTATTGGATGGATTAACTCCTGTTGAAACTAGAATGATAATAGAGTTCATTCACGTGGCATCGAACCAAGCAAAAAGAAGAGTAATAAGTACTGTAATTAGCTACCAAGGACAAGCAGTCAATCAGTAGCTAATAAGTCAGGTAGAGGATGAACCACGAACAAGAACGATAAAAACAGTTATTTATATCTGTTAAAAAACCTATAAATTGACCCGCGTATTCCGTATAATTATCGCCACTAAAAGGGTGTAAAACAAACCCCATAACTAATCTTAAGGATAAAAATGTCTATCAAATCTGACCGCTGGATTCGTAAAATGGCTGAGGAGCATGGCATGATTGAGCCATTTGAAGCAGGTCAAGTACGCTTCAATGATGCAGGCGAGCGTTTGGTCAGTTATGGTACTTCAAGCTATGGTTATGATGTTCGCTGCGCGCCTGAGTTCAAAGTTTTTACTAACGTGCATTCAGTCGTCGTTGATCCCAAAAACTTCGATGAAAAAAGCTTTATTGATATCGTTGGCGACGAGTGTATTATTCCGCCCAACTCTTTTGCGTTGGCACGTACCATGGAGTATTTTCGTATTCCGCGTGATGTTTTGACGATTTGCCTTGGCAAATCTACTTATGCGCGCTGCGGTATCATTGTCAACGTGACACCACTTGAGCCTGAATGGGAGGGGCATGTCACCCTTGAATTTAGTAATACGACCAATTTGCCAGCCCGTATTTATGCGGGAGAAGGGGTCGCGCAGATGTTGTTTTTTCAAAGTGATGCTGATGATGTCTGTGAGACGAGCTATAAAGATCGCGGCGGCAAATATCAAGGACAACGCGGTGTGACTTTACCTAGAACATAGCAAAAGATATAGACTAATTTTTAGATAGTACGCAGCATAAAAAAAGCCAGTCATATAAACGATGACTGGCTTTTTTTATGCAAAATTGACTACTTTAAGACTTTTAAGCCTGCTTTATTATTGCGTTTAGGTTTCGGCGCAGCAGCAGGACTCTTCTTAACAGCAGTCTCCGAACCTTCTTCAGGCTGATAATTATCATATTCATTAGGGTCAAAGAACATACCCTGTGAGTTCTCTTTGGCATATATGCCCATGACAGCGATTATAGGTACCCAAATCTCTTGTGACACGCCACCAAAGCGCGCACTAAAGTGAATATAGTCGTTTTCCATACTCATATTGCCCGTAGCACGGCTAGCAATATTCAAGACAATACGACCATCTTGCACATGCTCTTTTGGTATTTGTACATTTTGAGCAGTGGCATCGACCATCAGATAAGGCGTCAGATCGTTGTCTTCTATCCATTGGTATAGTGCACGTACCATATAAGGACGGGTTGGTGTGATTGATGTGGTTTCGCTCATCTGATGGTTTCCTATACTCATAAAATTATTGTAATGCATGTCTTAAACGGACAATACATCATCGTTCAACTAACGGACACTTTTTTTGAAGCTTTCGCGCTCAAAGACGCGGGTTTGATAGTCAAATAAAGGGCGACTGATAGCACGAGGAAGCTCGATATTCATCTCTTCAAGTCGCCACAGTAGCGGCGCTAGCAGCACATCACACCAGCCAAACTCATCGGCCATAAAATACGACTTATGAGCAAATAAAGGCGATAGGGTAATGAGGGAATCAGTCAGTTGTTTCTTAGCAATAGTAGCCTGCGCCTTATTAAAGCTATCTGGGTGCATAAGCAGACGCTTACCTAGTACTAACCAATCGTGCTGAATACGCCATGCTAACTGCCGAAACTGTGCACGTGCTTGCGGCGTATCTGGCAAGAGCTTATTGGCATGATAGCGCTCTTCCAAATACTCAAAAATGACATTGATCTCATACAATGCAATTTCGCGCTGTTGTAATACAGGTAAGGTATGATAAGGGTTTAGCTCAGTTAAGTCCTCAGGGCGTTCAGACTGCAAACGTGACAAATAATAAGCGAGCTTCTTTTCTTCAAGTAATAGGCGTACCACATGACTGTTATAGCCGTCGTCCGCGTACAAAATCAGCTGACTACTTGGAATGTCATTCGCATCAATCATGAAAGCCTAATGTTAATAGTGAAGGTTGTCATCGTAAACAAAGTCGCTTTGTTTATCAAGGCAGCATACGTAAACACGACTTTTATAGTGCGATATTTTCACACTATTTTAACCGTATATTATTTATCAATACCGCACAAAAAAGCACTACCGAAGTAGCGCTCTTTCATCAACTAAATAGTATAAATATAGCTCTACTTGACGTCTTTCCAGAATTCTTTATTGAGCAAGTAAACAGGAATGAGCAGCACTAATAAGAAGAGAATAACGAAAAAGCCAATCACTTGACGATCATGACGAACAGGCTCACCCATCCATGCCAAGAAGTTGACTAAATCACCAACTTCTGATTCAAACTCTTCGGTACTCAAGTCATTTTGTAGGTTGTTTAGCACATGAGGCATTGCCGCATTTTGTAGGACTAGGTTGTTCGCCCCCCATGGACGACTCGGATCTTCATAGAATGACAACAGATAGGTATAGACCCAGTCATCACCGCGCAATCTAGACACTAGCGACAAATCTGGTGGTGCTGCACCAAACCAAGACGCCTGAACTTCAGGATCAATCTCAGCATTGATGTGATCGCCAATCTGATCAGTCGTTACCATCAAGTATTTTTCGACCAACTCTGGTGGTATCTCTAAATCTTTTGCGATGCGAGAGTGTCTGACGTACTGCGCTGAATGACAACCAGCGCAGTAATTCATAAACATCTTTGCGCCGTTTTGTAGTGAGCCTTTATTCGTAAAATCAATAGGGGCTTCACTACATAACAGATGCTCCTCGACACCTTCAGCGTTGACAAAGGTACCACATCCGCCGCCGCCCGCTGCCATTGCGGTACCCGCAGTCAACATCAATGTCGCGCCTAAGCCCAAACCGGTTAAGGATTTTGTTAGCGTGTTCATCAGTGGCCTCCGGTAACGCGTTCTGGTGGCTGTTTGCACGTCTCAATAGACGTATAAATAGGCATCAATAAGAAGAATAAGAAATATAAAATAGTAAAGACACGCGCCATAATAGTCGCTGTCGGCGTCGCTGGTGTTGCGCCTAGATAGCCAAGTACGACAAAGCTAATAGCAAATATAGTCAAAGCAATTTTAGACAATATGCCTTTATAACGCATCGAGCGTACTGGCGATCTATCGAGCCAAGGTATCAAGAACAATACCGCAATCGCGCCGCCCATAGCAATAACGCCGCCAAGCTTGTTAGGAACTGCTCGCAAAATCGCATAGAAAGGCGTGTAATACCATACCGGTGCAATGTGTGCTGGTGTCTTCAGTGAGTTCGCCGTCTCAAAGTTAGGGGGCTCAAGGAAATAACCGCCGCCTTCTGGGAAGAAGAATACTACCGCAAAGAACAAGATAAAGAAGACCACAATGCCAACCATATCATGCACGGTATAGTACGGATGGAACTCGATACCATCTAAAGGTACACCGTTTTTGTCTTTTAGCTTTTTGATGTCGATGCCATCAGGGTTGTTAGAGCCTACATGATGCAAAGCCACGAGATGCATAAAGACAAGACCGACAAGAACTAGCGGAATAGCGACAACATGCAAAGCAAAGAAGCGGTTAAGGGTGATACCTGAGATGATATAATCACCGCGTACCCATTCAGCAAGACCATCACCAATAATTGGCAGCGCCGCTGGCAAGTTTAAGATAACCTGCGCACCCCAAAATGACATATTGCCCCATGGTAATAGATACCCAAAGAAGCCTTCTGCCATTAGTGCTAAGTAGATACCCATACCGATAAGCCAAATAAGCTCGCGCGGCTTTTGATATGAGCCATACAATAGCGCTCTGAACATGTGCAAATACACAACAACGAAGAATGCTGATGCGCCTGTGGAGTGCATGTAGCGAATGAGCCAGCCACCTTTGACATCGCGCATAATATATTCAACAGAGGCAAAGGCGCCTTCTGCACTCGGGTTGTACATCATTGTCAACCAAATACCAGTAACCAGCTGATTGACCAGTACGATCATTGACAATACGCCAAAGAAGTACCAAAAGTTGAAGTTCTTTGGTGCATAGTACTTTGACATGTGGTATTCATAGGTTTCGGTCGCCGGAAAGCGCGCATCCACCCAGTGCATAATCTTTTTGCCCATACTCATATTAAGCCTCTCCAACCGTCAGGATAGACCCATCCAAACTATAATCTGGAATAGGTAGGTTAGTCGGTGCAGGAACGCCGCTATAGACGCGACCTGCTAAATCATATTTAGAGCCATGACAGGGACAAAAGAACCCGCCATACCAATCATTACCACCCAAATCAGCAGCACCCACATCAGGACGGTAGTTTGGAGCGCAGCCTAGGTGAGTACAGACGCCTTCAACCACTAATAAACCCGGCTCTAAAGATCGGGTTTGATTCTTAGTATATTCTGGTTGTAGCGAGGCGTCTGAGGCGGGGTCAACCAACAGCGGTTCCACAGCACTTAAAGTCTCTACCATGTCTGGAGTACGCTTGACCACAAAAATGGGTTTGCCTCGGTACTTGACGACAATCATCTGGCCTTCTTCTATAGATCCTATGTCTTGAGTCACCGCCGCGCCTGCAGCTTCTGCTTTGGCACTTGGCGTCCATGAACGGACGAAAGGGGTGGCGACTGCCGCGACCCCAGCTGCACCAATGACGGCAGTTGAGGCAATAAGGACTCTGCGACGTTGTACATTAACGCCTTCGGTATTGCGCATTAATACTTCCTCCAGATGAATGACATGGGATTATCCCACACTGGGTTTATGGCTTAAAGGATGGTAGTAAAAAAAGGTCAGCCACGCAAGCTCCGCCTAGTTTTTCTGATTGTTACTATTCTAAGCTATTTTGGTCATAAAATAAATTGATGTGTTAAAAATAAAACAACCTGAGCAGGCTTAATTAGCCCATTGAATATAGAAAAAGCATCTATAACCCACTGGTTATCAGTATTCGATAGTGGGATATAAATGCTATATTTTAACAATTACTCTTTGATTTCTAGAGATGTATTCCTATGAGGAATGATAGCTGAGGTTGCAGTTAAGCTCATTAGGCTTTTGATTGTACAAATTTTCTGGATACATACCTGTTGAAAATGCTTATAACATGCACGTTCATTCACCGAATTAATCAGCTTCGAGCATCTCCCAGCGTTCAAGCTTACTCATCATTTCCTCTTCGATAACTAATAAGCGTGTGCTGGCAACAGTAGCTTTGTCAAAGTCTCGAATGAACCAAGAGCCATCAGCGAGCTTCTCTTGTATCTCGTTTTGTTCAGCTTCTAGCGCTGCTATTTCTTTGGGCAAGCTATCGAGTTCGCGCTGTTCATTAAAGTTAAGCTTTTTGACGCTCTTTTTTGGTTTGATAGCTGAGGTGTTCTTATGATTAGTCTTGCTATTAGTAGTAGAAGCCGTTTTAGCTGCCATACTTGCTTGTGCGCGGTTCTTTTGTACTAGGTATTCTTGATAGCCGCCGACATATTCTTTGACCACGCCTTGTCCGCCTTCGTCTTGGTCAAATACCCAAGTAGAGGTAACCACGTTATCCATGAATGAGCGATCATGGCTGATAAGTAAGATAGTACCGTTAAAGCTACTAACAGATTCCTCTAACAGCTCAAGGGTTGCCATATCCAAGTCGTTTGTTGGCTCATCAAGTACTAAAATATTGGCAGGTTTTAGTAGCTGTTTGGCGAGTAGTACTCGATTACGCTCACCGCCAGATAGAGCCTTGACCGGTGTGCGAGCGCGTTCTGGGGCGAACAAGAAGTCTTGTAAATAGCTCATAATATGCGTCTTGCGACCACCAACCTCGATGAAGTCTGAGCCTTCAGAGACGTTTTGAGCGACAGTTGCTTCAAGGTCTAACTGATCTCGCAGCTGATCAAAAAAGGCAATTTGTAAATTTGTACCTAGGACGACGCTGCCTGTTTTGGTAACCTCATCATCAGACATGTCGAGTATAGCTTTGATAAGGGTCGTTTTACCCGCACCATTGGGACCAATAATACCGATCTTGTCCCCACGCATAATCGTAGTGGTAAAATTGTCGACTAAGACATTACCGTCGTATTCAAGATGTAGATTTTTGACTTTACAGACCAGTTTGCCGCTTTTTTCGCCTTCGCCCATTGTAATATTGACGTTACCGACTTGTTCACGGCGATCGCTCCGCTCCGCGCGTAACGCTTTTAGATCACGGACGCGGCCCTCATTACGAGTACGACGGGCTTTGATACCTTGACGAATCCAAACCTCTTCTTGTGCCAATTTTTTGTCAAAATTAGCATTGTTCTTCTCTTCTGCTAATAGCTGTAGCTCTTTGAGCTCTTGATAGCGAGCATAGCCCTTTGCGCCTTGAGTGACGTCATAGCTGGTCAATTGACCACGGTCAAGCTCGACAATGCGAGTGGCCAGCTTATCAACAAAGGCTCTATCATGGGTGACAAACAGTAGCGTCAGACCTTGCCAATCGAGCAAAAAGCGCTCTAGCCACTCAATGCTGTCAACATCCAAATGGTTGGTCGGCTCATCGAGGAGTAACATATCAGGCTTGGTCACAAGAGCACGCGCCAACAGTACACGGCGCTTACGCCCGCCGGATAAGGATGACAAATCATCTTCAGGATCGAGACCCATAGTCGTGATGAGGCGTCTCGCTTCACGCTCCAAATCCCAACCATGTACCGCATCAATATCGTGTTGTAGCGTTGCCATACGCTCGCAGGCAGCCATATCACCATCAGCGCATAGATCAGTCTGCTGATTGTAACTGATTAGCAGGTCAGCGGTACGACGACTACCGCCCATGACGATATCTAGTATTTTACCGCTAGTTTCAGGAACGTCTTGCTCAAGCATAGCGACGCTTGCGCTACCACTGATGATGACCTCGCCACTATCAGGTTGCAAAGAGCCATTGATGAGCTTGAATAAGGTGGATTTGCCTTCGCCATTACGACCAATCAAGCAAACGCGCTCGCCCTCGTTAATGCTAAAGTCAATACCGTCGAGTACGGGAGCCACGCCAAAAGCGAGATGAATGTTTTTTAGATGTATCAGTGCCATAGAGTATCTTAAGCTTATATATAGAGGTAAGAATTGTGATGAGAGGATCAAGCTATCAGTAAGTAACGCCGTAACACATACCGCGATAAAGGGTCTTGCTCAGCTGATGGCAGTATAACACGCTGTCATACCAGTTTTCTTTCATAGACAACCTTTATTATTATATTTAACATGGCTTGTTCTTATAACCGTAAATTTGGATGTTCTTGCTAAAGAGACGATTGCCAACCAAGCTGTCAATATAAACATATCAAGTACATATCCGTTATTATCACTCCACAATAACAACTACGAGAGAACCATGACCCTTTTAATAGATGATAAACATAACAATAATTTGCAAAATCTTAATGAGACAGCCACGCCCGATATTCAGGAGCAGATGACAGAGTTACAAATGAGCATGGCACATCTTGAAAGGACGGTGGAGCAATTAGATCAAGTCGTGACTCGTCAAGACCAACATATTCAGGCTCTACAGCGTCAGATTCAACTTATAAATAAACAGCAACAAAATCAAAACGGAGATCAGGGTATAGCACCATTCGACGTTATAGCAGATAAACCCCCACATTACTAACCAGTGACCATAGAGTCACAAGTGAGCAATAGTGTGTTTTTTTGATTGTTTTGCAGCGCAAAAGCTATTAGTATCACTCCAGTTTTAAACTGCCTGTCTACTATTATTACAGTGACAATTATTTGGATGTCTGGAGAAATACAATGCGTGTCGTTTTCAATTTAAAGACTCTACCCCTAGCCATCGCTGCTTTGTCTATAGCTAGTGTAACTAATGCTGCTGGCCTCGATCGCTCAGGTCAAGATGTAACTGCCTTCTTTCAAGATGGTGTTTATGCCGAGACGGTATATACTTATATAGACGCTGATGTAACAGGCACAGATACATCAGGTAACAAGATACAAGATATCGCCGAGGACTATGATTTTTTTCGTTATGGCGTAAAAGCAGACATCAATGACACTTTTAGTGTTGGTATTCTTTACGATGAGCCTTTTGGCGCGGCAGCAGACTACGTGGGCGAGAATAATTTTATAGATCAAAACCCAGTTTCTCCAAGAAATGGTGAAGAAACCAATGTCGAAGTTCGCACCGAAAGCCTAACGGGTATTTTAGGTGCAAAATTTGGCACAAATAAAGAGTTTCAGGTTTATGGTGGTCCAGTAGCTCAGCGTGTACAAGCAGATGTGCAACTACGTGGTCCAGCTTATGGTCCAGCTAATGGTTACACCACGAATATTAGCACTGATCAGGATTATGGCTGGATAGCTGGCCTGTCTTATAGCAAACCTGAAATCGCATTACTAGCAGCATTGACATATCGTTCAGAGATTGAGCACACAACAAACGCTGGCGAAAGTTATCCTCTAGCAACTGCAATTGGAGGCTCTATACCACCAGTAGCTGGTGGACCGTTCGCTTTTCCAACAAATAGAAGTGGCGATATAGAGATAACAACACCTGAATCAGTCAACTTTGATTTCCAGACGGGTATTAACCCAACAACTTTAGCTACTGCAAGAGTACGCTGGGTACCTTGGGGTGATTTCGCAATCGTACCGTCACTTTATAACGAGGTGAGCACTGCTAATCCTGCATTCCGTCCTGATGGTTTACCATTAGTCAGCTATGATGACGATCAGTGGGTCGTAGAGTTAGGACTTGCTAAACGTTTATCGAAAGCGTTAGCGGTTAGCGGTAACATCGGCTGGGATAGCGGTGCAGGCGATCCTGTCACCTCACTAGGCCCTATCGAAGGCTACTATAGTGTAGGCCTTGGTGCTAAATATAACGTGACTGAAAACTGGGCGGTATCAGCAGGCGGCAAGTACCTATGGTTCGGTGATGCCGAAGGTCAGATACCGAGCGGACAAATCGTCAGTGACTTTGAAGACAATGATGGCTTTATCTTAGGTGCCAAAATCTCTTATCAGGCTAAATAGTCACTCTGGTAAAGAGTAAGTTAAAATAAAAATGGTAAATCAATAAAAAAGCGATCCTTTTAGGGTCGTTTTTTTGATTTGAGCGAAGTAGATTAGGCAAAAAGCTAGACTTATATATTCTATCGCATATATAAGTCATTTAAACTATCAACACAGAACTATTTTATTTAGAAACCAGCATATATCATGTACTGTTCAGTCATAATGGAGAAATAAAGTACTTTAAATGTTGTTTTAGTGTCAAAAAGCCATTACTATTCAATTTAGGACATCGTCTACATATTTAGTAACACTTACTTATATTGACGATTAAACAACTGGGATGTTTGGAGAAATACAATGCGCGCCACCTTTCACTTAAAAACCCTCACAGTAGCTATCGCTGCTTTTTCAGTCGCTAGCGCTGCTAGTGCTGCTGGCCTTGATCGTTCAGGTCAAGATGTCACTGCCTTTTTCCAAGATGGTGTTTACGCTGAGGCTGTCTATACTTATATCGACGCTGATGTAAGTGGTAGAGACAATGCCTTTAATGGAGACAGCAATACTCGGTTTGAAGATGGCAACAAGACAGGTGATATCGCTGAAGATTACGACTTTTTCCGTTATGGTGCAAAAGCCGATGTTAATGATACTTTTAGCGTAGGTATTATCTATGACGAGCCGTTTGGTGCTTCTGCTGAGTATACAGGTGATAGCAACTTTACTGGTTCGCCAACTGTCGCAATTGATAATCTTATTGGAGACCGAGTAACTCCATTGGTACCGCAAGTTACCAACGCTCAAGAGTTGAGTACCTATGTCAATGATCTTCCAGGTAATTTAGATAGAGCCAGAGCTGGTGTTGGACAATTACAACAAGCTCTGCAAAACACTACAAATCCAGCAGCTCAAGCGCAGATACAAGGACAGATTACTGCTCTTCAAACACAAATTGCAACTGGTGAGGCTGCTTTACCTACGCTGGTAGGCTTCGATAATTATGCCAAAGCACAGCTTGCCAATACTCAAAACACTAAAGTTGAAGTACGTAGCCAGAGTTTAACAGCTCTTCTTGGTGCTAAGTTTGGCGCTAACAAAGAATTTCAAATCTACGGTGGTCCAGTTGCCCAACGTCTCGAGGCTCAAGTAAGATTACGTGGTAGTGCATATGATCTTGCCACTGGTTACACCTCTAACAGCAACCCTGATATGGATTATGGTTATATTGCAGGTTTTTCATACAGCAAGCCTGAAATCGCTCTAAAAGCGGCGTTGACTTACCGTTCTGAGATTGACCACAACATAGATATTACTGAAACATATCCGTTGGCAGGACTCTTAGCAGGTGACCCAGCTGCCGCTACACAAACTAATGATTACGAGATTACGACTCCTGAGTCTGTTAACTTTGATTTTCAGACTGGTATTAACCCAACGACTCTAGCTTCAATGAAAGTGCGCTGGGTACCATGGAGTGATTTTTCAATCACCCCTCCACTATACAATGCAGTGAGCAAGAACAACCCATTATACGCTGATGATGGACTAAAATTGGTTGAGTATGAAGATGATCAATGGCAAGTAGAAGTGGGTTTAGCCAAGCGTTTAGCACCAGCATTAGCAGTTAGCGGTACAGTTGGTTACGATAGTGGTGCAGGTGATCCAACCACTTCACTAGGTCCAGTAGATGGCTACTACAGTGTTGGTCTTGGTGCTAAGTACAACGTTACCGAGAACTGGGCTGTATCAGCGGGTGGTAAATATCTATGGTTCGGTGATGCAAAAGGTCGACTACCAACAGGAAAAGTTGTTGTCGATGCCGAAGACAATGATGGCTTTATCTTAGGTGCAAAACTATCTTACCAAGCAAAGCAGGGCTTCTAATTTAGTGATTAGAAACTAACCTTTGAAAAAAAACGATCCTTAATGGGTCGTTTTTTTATGGGTGTTTATATTTTAAGTTAAGGGAATAAAGAGATTTTTAGATCAATCATGAGCGTTAGATGCATCTCTAATCTGCTTCTATAGGATTAAAGGTCTATCAAACAGCTTATATAGAAACTAGAGGTCTAGGAGCAGGCAGGTAACGTTTATGTTTATAACGTGAAATGCTGATATTAAACGTTTAGGGTAGATAGTGCTGTGTGAACAAGACAATAGTCCAAGCAAACTGTCTTATGTTCAAAGAGTACAAGGTAGCTATTATTTAGTATCAAACAAATACAGGCAGTAAAAAACCTCGCTACTAGAACAGTAACGAGGTTAGTAATTATAGAAATAAAAATAAAAATAGAAATAGAAATTCAGCTAACGCTTTACTTACTTATGCAAGTTTAGCTCCATCTCTTTGAATTTGGCTGAAACCGTAGACTTAGGTCCACCTGTCATCTTACTGACTACAAAGATGGCGATAGTGCTCAAGACAAAGCCTGGAACAATAGCGTACAACCAATCGTTTAAAGCCATACCATTCATCTGGAATGGACCATAGACCCAAAGGATGACGGTCAAAGCACCAACAACCATACCAGCGACAGCGCCGTTACGGTTCATACCGCGCCACACTAAGCTAAATATAACCAAAGGTCCGAAGGCAGCACCGAAGCCTGCCCAAGCATGAGAGACGAGTTCTAATACTGAGCTTTCAGGATCAGAGGCCAGTAATATTGATACCACAGCGACGATGACAACTGAGATACGGCCAACGAGTACTTGACGCGCTTCTGGGGCGTCTCTATCAAAGAATAGCTTGTACACATCTTTGGTCAGTGAGCTTGATACCACGAGTAGCTGTGATGAGATAGTACTCATAATAGCGGCCAAGATAGCAGCTAACAAGAAACCTGATACCAGCGGCGTGAACAAGAACTGCGTGAATACTAAGAAGATCGTTTCTGGATCATCCAAGGTCATCGCTGTTCTCTCGACATAAGCACGACCTGCGAAACCAGTCGCTAATGCACCGATCAAACTGACGATCATCCAGCTCATACCGATGTTACGAGCAGTAGGAACGTCTTTGACTGAACGTATCGCCATAAAACGCACGATGATATGCGGCTGACCAAAATAACCCAAACCCCATGCCATTAATGAGATGATACCCAAAAAGGTCATACCACTAAAAATGTTCAACATTGAGGGATCGATATTTCTAACCGATTCAGTAACCGACGCTACGCCGCCAAGATCAGTAAAGGCAACAAGAGGTACGATGACCAAAGCAAAGAGCATGATGATGCCTTGAACAAAGTCAGTCATCGATACGGCTAAGAAACCGCCAAATAAAGTATAAGCGACAACGACACCAGCGGTTACCCATAGACCCGTGTTATAAGGCAGATTTAGCGAACTTTCGAACAATTTACCACCGCCGACCAAACTTGCCGCGGTATAGACAGTAAAGAATAGAATAATAACAATCGCTGAGATAACGCGCAGCATGTGCGACTTGTCTTCGAATCGATTGGCAAAGTAATCGGGCAGGGTAATAGCATTGTCAGCCACTTCAGTGTAGACACGCAGGCGCGGTGCTACAATGATGTAGTTCATAAGAGCACCTAAGGTCAAGCCTAGCGCAATCCAAATACTGACTACACCAGAGCCATACATATACCCTGGCAAGCCAAGCAACAACCACCCTGACATATCTGAGGCACCAGCCGAGAGGGCAGTAACCGCAGGACTCAGGTTTCGGCCGCCGAGCATATAGCCTTCAGTGTCATTGGCTTGCTTGAAATAAGCATAAACACCAATCCCTATCATTACTAAAAAGTATGCGGCGAGTGAGATTAATACGCCAGTGGAAACTCCATTCATATCGCTATCCTTAGCCAAAGCTATTGGCTTTGCTTGTATATATTAGTGACATTGTCTAACAGTAGAATTATTAACCAATAAAATTTTATTCCCAAAAACAAAAAAACCATTCTATAAAAGTAATGGTTTTAGAGTAGGGCTATCTATTGATAGTAAAGGGGTGTCAATATTTAGCCGAAAAACCATTACTGAACTATCTAAATTTTGCCTGATTTAATAGTCATACTCGTTATTGTAGACGGGTTACCTATTAAAATACGTCATCTTGAAACAATCATATTCGTATAGTGACAAACGTTAATTATATAACGCTATCGTAACTAGTTGTTACAATAACAAATGAAGACGACCGTTGTCACGGATTGTCGCGAATAAATTGTAAGTACGCTAATGTTAAACACGTATTGACATAGCAAAGCGGCACTGACGTTACTATCAGCACCGCTTTGAAGTGAGTTGTTAGACCCTGGAAGACTAGTCGATAGGTGCTAGCAGATCAAGTAAAGCACTAACACTACTAGAGCGTGTCAACTTAGGGTTGATAACTACGCCTAGATAACGTTGCAGCTCAATGTTGTCAGCCATATTGATGCGCTCTAAATCTTGACTAATGAGCGTTTGTGGTAGTACAGACCAGCCAAGGCCTACTGATACCAACATACGAATAGATTCTAGCGGATTGGTGCTCATAGTGGCATAGGGTTTGAGGTTATGCTTGGCGAATTCCGCTAAAGTGATTTGACTAGTAAACGTATTGGCTGAAGGCAAAATAGCAGGATAACGAGCTAATTGCTCCAAAGTGACATTGGCTTTGTTGGCAAGCGAGGAGAGGGTACCTGTCATAAAGTATAGCGGATCGGACCAAAGCGTATGATAGGTTAGGCGTTTGTCATAAACTGGCGGCAATGTCAAAAACGCTAAGGAGAGATCGCCATCCAATACCGCTTTGTGCGCTGCTTCTGAATCAACAAAATGTACCTCTAACTGTACCGCAGGATACGCTTGAATAAAATGTTTAAGTACTGGTGCCAAATGATGCAAACCAATATGATGGCTGGTACCAATGACTAATTTACCTGATACAATATGCTCTGCATGTTGCAAATTGATTTTAAAGTTTTCGTAATCCTCAAGCCAACGTTTGGCATGCGGTAGCATTTCACTGGCAGCTTGAGTCGGAACAATACCGCGACCTACGGTATCAAAGAGAGTGATTTTGAATTCATCTTCTAGATTCTTTATGCGTTTACTGACCGCAGGCTGGGTAATAAAGAGCTTTTCTGCAGCCCCTGAGATGCTACCTGTATGCATCACAGTCACAAACGTTGTCAAATTGGTGGTATTCAAACCGATGTCCTTAGCTACTTAATGAGCTATAAATAAAAGTTGGGTCATATAGAGGCTGTTGATTGTAAATAAAAAGTTTTCGTATACGCAAAAATCATCAATTATTATTATAGGATTAGACTGCTATAATCACAAGACTCAAAGACATTTTATTTGGCATTTAGACCATAAGTGATATCAAAGCAACGATATACTCTTGTATCATTAATTGAGCATTGAGATTCTATCTAAGTACACGCATAACCCTTTATATAAACCACTCATTTTATAAAAAACATACCGTATTTTGACTCAGCTTTTACGCTTGGGTCGACTAGCAGTTAGCAACCAAGAAGGATAACAAAATGGCCGCTCAAACCTTATATGACAAACTTTGGAACGCTCATGAAGTCACTAAACGTGACGATGGTTCAAGCCTTATCTATATTGACCGCCATCTATTGCACGAGGTTACAAGCCCACAAGCCTTCGAAGGTTTGGATCTGGCTAATAGAAAGCCTTGGCGCTTGTCTGCGAACATTGCCAGTCCCGATCATAACGTACCTACCGTCAGTAAAGAGCGTTTAGAGGGCGTGGCAGGTATCAAAGACAAAGTATCGCGTTTGCAAGTGCTTACTTTAGATGACAATTGTGCCAAATTCGATATCGCGGAATTCACCATCAACGATGCGCGTCAAGGTATTTTGCATGTGGTCGGTCCTGAGCAAGGCCTAGTCTTGCCGGGTATGACGGTCGTTTGCGGTGATTCGCATACGGCGACTCATGGCGCGCTTGGTTGCTTGGCTCATGGCATTGGTACCTCAGAGGTCGAACACGTATTGGCAACCCAATGCTTGATTCAAAAGAAATCAAAAAACATGCAAATTCGTGTCACAGGTAAGCTCGGTGTTGGTGTGACGTCAAAGGATGTTGTACTGGCTATTATTGCCAAAATCGGTACGGCAGGCGGCACAGGTCACGCTATCGAATTTGCAGGACAAGTGTTTGAAGACATGAGTATGGAAGGCCGAATGACGGTCTGTAACATGGCGATTGAGGCGGGCGCACGCGTCGGTATGGTGGCTGTCGATGATACGACCATTGATTATGTCAAAGGACGTCCTTATGCACCAAATGAGTTGCAGTGGGCGCAGGCTGAGAGCTACTGGCGCACCTTGTACTCAGATGATGATGCAGTGTTTGATACGGTGATTGAGCTTGACGGTAGCCAGATAGCGCCGCAGGTATCTTGGGGCACCTCACCTGAGATGGTGGTTGATATTACTCAGTCTATCCCAACGCCTGATCAAGCAATCGATGATGCTCAAGAAGAGGGGTGGCTACGAGCTTATACCTATATGGGCTTGCAAGCGGGTCAAAAGATTACTGACATTCAGCTTGATCGCGTGTTTATTGGCTCTTGTACCAACTCGCGTATTGAAGATTTGCGTGACGCTGCGGCGGTTATCAAAGGTCGTAAGGTTGCCAATACGATAAAAGAGGCAATCGTCGTTGCAGGCTCAGGTCAAGTCAAACTACAGGCAGAGTCTGAGGGTTTGGACGCTTTGTTCACAGAAGCTGGTTTTGAGTGGCGCGAGCCGGGCTGTTCTATGTGTCTTGCGATGAACGCGGACAAGCTTGAGCCAGAAGAGCATTGTGCCTCGACGTCCAATCGTAACTTTGAGGGACGTCAGGGTACAGGCGGGCGCACGCACCTAGTCAGTCCTGCGATGGCTGCTGCTGCTGCCTTAGCTGGTCATTTCGTAGATGTGCGTACGTTTTAGTATTTAAGTATCAAACCGTTATGTTAAGGAATCACTATGCAAGCTTATAACACTCAAACCGGTATCGTCTGTCCCCTCGATCGTGCCAACGTCGATACGGACCAGATCATTCCCAAGCAGTTTTTAAAATCTATAAAACGTACAGGTTTTGGCGTTAATCTTTTTGATGAGTGGCGCTATCTAGATGAGGGCGTGCCTTCTTTAGGTGACGGCCAGGACAATAGTGCCCGTCCGATCAATCCAGACTTTGTCCTAAACCAACCTCGTTATGATGGAGCAACTATACTCCTTGCTCGTCGGAACTTCGGTTGTGGCTCTAGTCGTGAACATGCGCCTTGGGCTCTTTCTGAATATGGTTTTCGCACCGTAATAGCGCCAAGTTTTGCAGATATCTTTTATAATAATTGTTTTAAAAACGGTATGCTGCCCATTGTTTTGGACGAAGAGATTGTTGATAAATTGATGAAAGCAGTCACTGCTAACGAAGGCTATCAATTGACCGCTGATCTTGAACGTCAGGTAGTCATAATGCCTACGGGTGAGGAGTATGCCTTTGAAGTCGACGAATTTCGAAAGCACTGTTTACTGAATGGTCTTGACGATATTGGATTGACCTTGCAAAAAACGGACGACATCAAGGAGTATGAGCAGCAAATGATGCAAAAAACGCCTTGGATATTTAACCAAGTGCGTGCCTAAAAGCGACGACACCTTTAGAGCCTAGCCTAGGTCGTTCTTTACTAATTGGTGTATATGAGTAAATATGAATATGGTATTGAGTTATGGTTATGAAATAGCTAGAATGGATGACCTTCGTTTCACTTATATGACTAATAGTAGCCGTCGTTATGAATAATAAACGTTTGATTGGTTTGACTGTATGTACAAGTTTAGCCCTGTCAGGGTGTCAAGCTCTGACAGGTTATAACCAGATTGATGACGCTGATGACATCCGCTCCTCAGCACAAACACTTGAACCTGTTGCAGGCGAGATCAATATCGCGTGTAAGGGCACTTACCACTGTGAAATAGTACAAATAGACAAAACGCCTATTGTCTCAGCCGATAGCCACGAACCTATCGATCCTACTATGTTGACGGCTATGCGTAGCGTCGATACTGACACTAAAAAACCGTTTAGCAACCGCATTCAGACTACTATAGAACCTGACATTACGCCTTTGGCAAGTAAAACTGCTATCAAGATAGTACCGCTATCAGTATCTAATATCGAAGGCTTGACCAATTATTATTTACGTATAAAACCGGGTAAGCATGAGGTTCAGGTTAATTTTTATCCTGAGAATAACATAGGTTATATTGAGCGTTTTGCGGTGATTCATGAGTTTACACAGTCAGGCAGTTATGAGCTACGGGCTTATCGCAAAAAGCTAAACACGACTAAAGGTAGTTTGTTAGAAAATGCACCGCCAAGTCCCTTATGTGTGGATCTCACCTTTAATAGTCGCTTGCAACGCCGCTTTTGCAAGCAGGCAGATAGCGCGCGTCAAGGCGAATTTGTGGAAAGTAATGCGCTAGAGACGCTCTAGTATGTCAGTTTTATGAGTCAAGTACCAAAGCAACCCGTTACTTATCAAAAAATAACAAGGATTTATATGGCAACAATTTTAACATTGGCAGGCGATGGTATTGGTCCTGAGATTATGACGCAGGCCGTTGAAGTATTACAGGCTGTTAATGATAAGTTTTCATTAGGTCTGACAGTGGAGTCAGGTTTGATCGGTGGTGTGGCTTTTGATGCTACTGGTGAACCCTTGCCAGAGGAGACGCTTGAGCGTGCTCGCGCAGCAGATGCGGTATTACTTGGCGCAGTCGGTGGCCCTAAATGGGACAGTATCGAGCGTAGCAAACGCCCTGAGCGCGGATTACTCAAAATACGCAGTGAGCTTGGTCTATTTGCCAACTTGCGCGTGGCGAAGCTCTATCCGCAGCTGGCTAATGCCTCGAGCATTAAGCCTGAAATCATATCAGGCCTTGATTTGCTCATCGTACGTGAACTGACAGGCGGCATTTATTTCGGTGAGCCGCGCGGTATTCGTACATTAGAGAATGGTGAGCAGCAAGGCTATAATACGATGGTCTACAAGACTAGTGAGATTCAGCGTATTGGCAAGGTCGCTTTTGAGCTGGCCAAAACTCGCGCACAAAGCTCTGGCAAACCTGCCAAGATATGCTCAATTGATAAAGCTAATGTACTAGAAGTCACTGAGCTGTGGAAGCAGACCATTACTCAGATGCAAGAGACAGAGTATACCGACGTCGCTTTGTCCCATATGTACGCTGATAATGCTTGTATGCAACTTATCAAAGACCCTAAGCAGTTCGATGTCATGGTGACCGGTAATATGTTCGGTGATATCTTGTCGGATGAGGCGGCAATGCTTACAGGCTCTATCGGTATGCTACCTTCAGCGAGCTTAGATGAGGCAGGAAAGGGTATGTACGAGCCTTGCCATGGCTCAGCGCCAGATATCGCAGGACAGGACAAAGCCAATCCTCTAGCGACTATTTTGTCCGTCGCTATGATGCTGCGTTATACCTTTAAGCAAGAATCTGCAGCGCAAGCGATCGAAAATGCGGTAAGCGACGTACTCGATGACGGTCTGCGTACTGTTGATATCTTGGACAAAGAGGAAAAAGGTCTTATCTCCGTCGGTTGTGCACAGATGGGTCAGGCTGTATTAGCTAAGCTCAAATAGTCTCAATATTTAAAGTCGTAGAATATGGACGAGCAAGCCCATAAATCATTTGATGGTTTGTGGGCTTTTTTTTAAACATAGTTATGACTCTTATTATTAAAACCATTTAACAAAGGTGATATAAGAGACTCAGCTTATTAACACAAAGCTGTTATATAACTTTTTAGTACTGTGACATTATCTACAACGGTAAAAACATAAGAACTATTACGACAACATTATAGTTAATTATTTTAGGAATGAGATATGTATCAGTTAAAGAAAATTTGCACAGCGATGACCATAGTAGGATTATCCAGTGTTATGCTTGTGGGTCCAAGTAATGCGGCGACAACTGGCACTAACAAGGATGCAAGTCCTGTTACTAATGGCGTCAGTCAGCAACTAAATGGCGATAGCAAAATTGCCAATTCACTCAACGATCTGCTGCCGACCATCAAGTATACGACTAAGAATCTACCCAAGAGCGCAAAACAAGTCAATGATGCAAAATGGTCAGCCGGGCAGAAGATAGATCGCACTACAGGTACTAAGCTTCAGGCGCTACTTAATTGGCATCAGCACGGCGTAGGTCCAGTAGATGGTTACTGGGGTAAAAACACGCGAAAAGCGATGCAAGCGTTTCAGAAAGCTAAAGGGTTAAAAGTTACCGATAGTTTAAACGATGAGACTTGGCAAGCGCTTAGAGCCAGTGAGCGGTTAACGCGTCAGCCTATACTGGTAAACTACACGCTAAGTGATGATGATGTGAATGTCAAAACGACGAACATTCCTGCCAGTGCCGAAGGAAAATCTGAGCTGAAAGGTATGTACTATGAGAGTGTGACCGAGGCGCTAGCAGAGAAGTTTCATATCAATGAGAAATATTTAAAGTCGTTAAATCCTAATGCTACTTTTCGCGCAGGTGAAACGATTACGGTCTACAATCCAGGCAATCCCAATACCAAAGCAGTAAGCCGAGTCGTGGCTGACAAGACTACCCAGACTTTGTATGCCTACGATGACAAGGACAATTTAATTGCCAGCTATCCGACTACAGTAGGAAGCAGTACGAAGCCGTCTCCTTCAGGGACACATACGGTCGAGGTAAAAGTACATAAGCCTAATTACACCTATAGCGCAGACGATGACAGTCAGCTGATCATTCCACCAGGACCTAACAATCCAGTCGGTATTGTTTGGATTGGACTGAGTAAACCTTCATATGGTATTCATGGTTCACCAGATCCTGCGCGTATCAGTCGTCAAGCGTCATCAGGGTGCGTACGATTAACTAACTGGGATGCGTTGGCACTACTAGGCACGATAAAGAACGATGCGACAGTAGAGTTCAAATAAAGACCAAGTTCCAAGCATAGAGTTCCAGGCATAAAAATACCGCTATCTATTAGCGGTATTTTTATGCGGTACGATCGTTGGCTTAACTGCTAGGTCTGTCATTTAATGATATTTTAGACAACGAAACGGCTTTCATTAAAAGTATCTAAAACTAACATCGACTCAAGCGAGAAAGAGCCACGAATCGCACTGAATAAATAATACTTAAAACTAGTTCTTACCACGATAGGTGATGCGACCTTTTGACAAGTCATAAGGCGTCATTTCAACCTTGACTTTGTCACCCGTTAAAATACGAATGTAATGTTTGCGCATCTTACCTGAGATATGCGCGATGATCTCATGTCCGTTTTCTAAACGAACTTTAAACAAGGTGTTCGGAAGGGTGTCAATGACTTCGCCTTCAAATTCAATAATTTCGTCTTTTGCCATATTGGTATCAATCACTCAAAAATAAGCGGATATTATACGCAAGTTTAGAGACTAGCGCAATGGCGAACTCAGTTTTTGCTTGACAGTGTGTAACTGATATGTATGCCAGCTGATCGTACTTCAATCTGGCAAGTTCAACCAAACGGGAGTTAAAGGCGCATTGGGGATTAGGTGTTGATAGCGCTCAGGGTAATAAGCATTAACAAAGTATAAGCCGTCACCTGAGGCGGTAGGCGGAGCAATCTTACGATCCTTTTTGGCTAGTATATTCAAAAAATCAGTAGGCTGTAACTCCTGTCTACCGATAGCGTACAGCGTACCCATTAGGTTGCGTACCATATGATGCAAAAACCCGTCTGCCTGAATATCAAAAACGATAAACGATCCATGAGCGAAAAGTTTGGCATGAGCAATCGTACGTACAGGCTGGTTGGACTGACAGGCTGCCGCGCGATAACTACTAAAGTCATGCGTCCCTACGATGTCAGCTGCCGCTGTTTGCATAGCGCTTAGATCAAGAGGCTCATAAATATGAGTAACCTGACGATTTAAGATAGCAGGACGCTGAGGCTGGTTCAAAGTAATGTAGCGATATCGGCGAGCAATGGCTTTAAAACGAGCATGAAAATCAGCAGGCATAGGCTGAATCCAGCGTAGCGCGATATCATTGGGTAATAGGCTATTGACCCCGCGTAGCCAGTTGCGCGCAGGTCTATGAGCATGCGTGACAAAATGAGCAATCATATTACCAGCATGAACGCTCGAGTCAGTACGACCAGCAGCGACAACATCCACAGGCTCATTAGCGACTTTGCTGATCGCTTGCTCTAGGACTTCTTGAACCCCAAGTACCTCTTTTTGTCGTTGCCAGCCGTAATAATGAGTGCCTAAAAACTCAATAGCGATCGCTAGCGTATAAGTCGGTTTATCATGATATTTTGCGTATTCAGTCATAAAAAGATCATATATAAGATGGGGTGTAAAACGTCTGTATAAGTGAAGTAGTGTCTAGCGTTTTCTAATCGTCGTCGCCGTTTGGCTCACGTTATTCGTCCAGCGCTGTCGTCTTCGCGCAGGAGTCGGGTAGCGTAGTAATAGCCATAATAGCCGCGCGTAGATAGCCGGAATAGTCAAACGTCCTCCCGCAATGACATGATGATCATATTGCCAACTGCCAGCAGCATAACTATCACTAACGCCGCCAAAAGGACATTGACTGGCACAAATCACCATATGACCTTGCTCATACGCGTCCTCTAAAGCTTTGGCAAGTGCTGGTGAATGGGGTACATTACCTGCCCCAAATCCCAGTACTATAATACCGCAAGGGGGATGATCGGCCAGTGCTTGTAGTTGTACGCTTAACATATCAGGATGATTAGGTAGACAGTAGAGCGCATGGATATAAGCTTGTTCAGCATTTCTTTTAACGTCAGATAATAGCGTATATTGATCATCAAGCCAATGCTGGCGACGAGTATCTGCTAGGAGTTTTATATAGCTATTGGCAGGATAAGCGGCTCTTGAATGTCCAGTAAATGCCATAAAATCATGGCTATGGATTTTCTGTACCGTTTGCGCCGGCCACGACTCACCGCCAAAGCTGATTTTGACACCAGACTCGCCTGCGCTAGCAAGCTTGATGGAGGCAATCAAATTATCCCAAGCATCGCCATTACTATCGACGATGTAGTCCTGTAATACTTCAGCATCTAATAGGGGTCGCATACTGCCCGTAACGACCAAGCATAAATCACTGCCAGCGAACGCCTCTGACAAAAAAGCGCCCAAGTAACTTAAAGTATCTGTTCCTGTAATCAGTACAAAGCGGCGACATCCTTTGTTGTAAGCGTCTAGTACCAAAGTATAAAAATGAACAAAATCATTAGGAGTGAGTTGGCTACTGTCTTTGATTAGTGTGTTGCCAAGCCAGGCTACCGCTGGCAAGTTTAGAGTATGGCTATGTTCTATCAAATGAGATTGTACGATAGGCAAAAAGTCTTTGGCATTTAGGGGTGCTAACGGACGACCATAACTACCAAAAGTGCCTCCAGCGTAGATGAGCTGTAGCGTATCAGAATTTTTTATAGATTTTGAGTGCATAGTATTAGAGGACACAATAGTAAAAGAACAGTATGAGAGGGTATTTTATTTAGAGATGTAGCACACAGGTGTGTATGACATGAGCAAGTATTATAAACGCAGGTGAAATCGAATAGAGGGTATATAAAGCAACCTATATTTAGAGCGCATTCTTGATTGATTCGCGTCATACTTAACGAGTCAATCAAAAATATGCTTAAATAAAAAAGCTATGATGATCTTATTAAGCAGTGCGCTCCAGCATCATTTGCGCCTGACTCTGCTGGTCACTGTTGCCTTGAGCGACCACTTCATTCAATAGGCGCTTGGCACTGTCGTATTCCCCTAATCTCACATATTGTGCTGCCAAATCTAGAGTAACTTGATTGGTATCTAACGTTTTGACAAAATCAAAGTCGGCTGCAAAACGCGACATTAGATCCGCGGTCGGTTCAGTACTATCAATACTCGTATCGTCTACGACTTGAACAGGAGCTAGTGCCGCAGGCGTCAGTAGAGTTTCATCGAAGTCATCAGCGATAGGCGTATGGTCATCGAACAATAAAGGCGCATCGACCGAAGAGCTAGTATCATCTTCAACGACAACTGGTGCACTGTCTTGAGTCCAAGTCTCTTGAACTTGCGTGTCCTGTACTTGATTATCTAAGATAGAGGAGTTTTCAACGTCATAGGCTGTCTTTAGGGTATCGTTGTCACCTAAAGACAACATCTCTCTATCGTTTGGAAGGTAGGTGTCTACAGTACGATCGGCATCCGCATGGCTCTCTAAGTCTGAAAAGTCTAAGACAAACTCGTCCTCAACGATATCATCAGTATTAGTGCTGTCATCATCAATACTGCCATTGTTGTCTGAAGTCGACTCATTAAACGTAGCATCCTCCATAGAAGTATCAGCCGATAAGTCTGACTCACCATCCATCTGTAGATCAAAGTCAAAAAGCATATCATCATCGCTATCTGCTTTTGATACAGACGCATTATTGATCAATTTACTGGTGAGAGAATCTGCAGGTGCATTTTCACTTAATTCAAAATTCTCGCTAAAGTCAAAGCTAGTATCTAGGTCTAAATCCAAGCTCAGTGGGTCTAGATCTAAATCGTTTGACTCATCAATAGGCTGTGTATTACTGCTGCTGACATCAGGGTCAACGCTAGTGTCAAAATCACTGCTATCCAAATCATCAAGCGTTAACTCAAAGATATCGTTGCTCTCGTTACCAGTACCAGTGTGGTCATTAGAAATCAAATCACTATCATCAATAGCATCTAAGCTCATGTCGGCAAACGAATCAGACGGTTTGCTTACATCATTGATATCAGATGAGTCATTATCTTGAGACACTATAAAGCTGTCAGTGTTTAGATCATTAGTAGTCGTGCTTTGAAAGTCAAAGGAATCGGTTTCGAGGCTCGTATCGTTAAAACTAGTAGTAGATGCTGGATTTAAGGCTGTTTGATCTTGCATGAGCGATGCTTTTAGCTCGTCCGCTTGAGGCTTTACATGGCTGTTGTATTGTACGATATCATCGTAGACACGATTAAACCCACCAAGCTCATTGGTAGTTGCGTAAATGCTGAGCAGTTTAAGAGATAGTTGTTCATCGTGAGGCTTACGCATCAAACCGCGCTCTATAGCTTCAACAGCTTTGTCGTAACGCTGCTGATCAACAAAGCGCTGAGCAATAGTAATATCGTCAAATTTGGTCGCACTATTGACTGAAGGCTGCTGCATACGATCTGCGGACAGGGGCGAGGGTCTCTTGAAGTCTTTGTTTATACGTCCCTGTGATGGCGCGGGTCGCTCGGCTTTGTTTCGGCGTAGTACCAAAATAGCGATTAATAAGACAAGCACCAATCCTGCAACGATATATAGCATATTATCCATAGTTATTCTCATGTCTACGATAACTATTCAAGTCAATTAACTTGATAGTTGAGGCAATTATTGATCACGCAACTCTTTTAGACGAGCTTGTAGTTCTGCTAGCTTCTGATTTTGTAATTGTATTTTTTGGGTATAGTTGCCAAGCGTGCTGTTGGTGTCAACTAAGCTTTTGGCTTGGGCTGCAGTCGTTTGTCTGGTTGATTTGAGAGTAGATAGTATATCCGTATTCAAGCCATTTCCAGCTTGAGCACTCGCTTCAGTTTGAGTGCCATCAGCATTACCATCACGACCTGGAGCAACGACAGAAAAACGTGCTTTTGGTAGTTTTTTCATAGTTGCTGTCTGGTTCTGACGCCCTGTAGCGTCAACGCGTTCAGTAGTAGGTTTGGATAGTGCTTTTGTTGCTGTATTAGAATGTCGTATGTATTGTCTTTGCTCATCGATAGCCGCTTGCAACTTTTGCTGAGAAGGTACAATATCATATTCAGAAAGATTGAGTTGCGCGTCGGCTCTGAGTTGTCCTGCATCTTTATTCAAAAACGCACTAGGGTTTTGCGCTTTAATTTGAGCCATCACCGTCTTGATGCTCAAATTGTTTTGCTGGGCAATTTGCTGTGATATAACCCATAAGTTATCGTTAGGTTGTACGGTATAACGGGTGCTAGTAGGGGTGGAGTCTGCGGTTTGGGGAATCGCTACAGACTCTTGATCGTTTGACGATGCTAAAGTTTTAGTCTCAGAGCTGTTGGCATTAGCTGCTAAGGGATCGCCTGATTTTGAAGGCGCTGATGATGCTATTGTAGATTGCGCCGCAACACTAGGTTGAATCTGACGAGTGACTTGAATGCTTAAAGTATCTAGTAATGATAAAGTATCTAGTAATGAGCTAGGCGCTTTGCCCGTCGCTACATCGTTTGATGTCATTAGACTAGAATGTGTAAAGGCTGCATTAGAGCTTACATTATCAGTACGACTGTCTTTATTAGCATCCCCTGTAGCGGTAGATGCACTTAGCTCATTGTTTATTATGCTTCTATCTAATAGTGTCTCTTTGCTAGTTGGCGATGAGTTAGCTATCGAAGCATTACTCGCTTGAGTACTAACTGAACTGGTAGTAATTGAGCGGTTAACAGTAGTCCGCGTTAGGCTTGCAGCGTCTAGCTCAGTATTGGCTTGGTTATTTATTCGACTACTTTTTATTCGACTACTTAGTCCATTCGTTACGCGTGGTATAGACGTTGATATTAAAGGATTGGCAGTTTGAGCAGGAAGCTGAGCGGCTACTTGGGTACTAGATGATAATGACGCTGATAGCGACGAGTGAGAAGTAGGCATCAGTGGCGGCGGTGTACCTGCTCTAACCGTTAAAGGTGTAGCATTACTAAGAGAAGTGGCAGGCAAGTTTGGTTGTTTTGCACCCGATATCACAGTGTTAAAGGCTTGGGTATTTGGGATCTGAATACTAGAAGACTCAGAGTTAGACGCTTTTATAGGCAAGCTGTCATCTAACGGCATAAGTAAGGTTTTAGGGACAACAGTACGCTGATCGCCATCATTAAGCGCTAATACTAAATCTGCAAAGGGTTTGGATACAGGCTCAGTAGTACTAATAATCAGCTGACCTGTGGTTGCTGATGTGGATACAAAATTGACGCTCATAGAATCTGTCGGCGACATACCCATCTGCTGATAAATCAAAGTGCTTGCCATATCAACAGAAAAATCTTTGTTACGAATATCAGTGACCGAAATACTAGCGAAAAGTGGTTGGTACTGGGGCGAGCTGATGACAGTTTTGCCAATAGTTGCCGCTTGCGTGCTAGAGGAGAGCACCGCATAACCTACTGAGTATAATAACGCTCTCGATACCGCACGTTGGAGATTGGTTGAGCGATCAGATAAATACCAAGACATGAATAACCCTCTAGAATGTAAACCACTTACGATGTTATAACAAAATAAAGATTAGTTTACCAGTTTATTTCTAGGTAGAGCTGAGCAATGTGTCAACCCTAAGCTCATCTTGTGCTGTTGATGGACGGACAGATCGAGCAATTATAGTCGCTCACTCTATCTAGAAGCATAGCATCCCCATAACTAAAGAATCGATAATGGCGCTCTATAGCGTGCTGATAAGCGTGTTCGATAGCAGTTTTTCCCGAAAAAGCAGAGACTAACATAAGGAGTGTGGATTTTGGCAGATGAAAGTTAGTCAATAGTCGATCAACAACCCCAAACTCAAATCCTGGATAAATAAAGATATCTGTATCTCCAGACCAGCTGGCAAGAGGTTGTCCATCAATAGCTGTTCTTTGATAAGCGGTCTCAAGCACGCGTGTCACAGTTGTGCCAATAGCAATGACTTTATTACCACAAGCCTGCGCCTGATTGATAAGGTCAGCGGTTGCTTGTGGCAAATGCGCATATTCGCTATGCATCTTGTGGTTAAGCAAATTATCAGTCTTGACAGGGGCAAAGGTTCCAGCGCCAACGTGTAAAGTAACAAAGGCTGTATTAATGCCTTTGACTCTGAGCTGGTCTAACACTGTCTCATCAAAATGTAAGCTGGCAGTAGGCGCGGCAACACTAGCAAGCTTAGCAGGATCGTGAAAGACAGTCTGATAGCGAACATTGTCAGTCGCATCGGCATGACGCTCAAAGTAGGGCGGGATAGGTAGTTCACCATAGCGTTCTAAGTCAGGCAAAATAGGCGCATCAAAAGCCACAATAAACAGATTGTCTTGGCGACCTATCATGACAGCGCTCATATGACTTTCTGCCAGCAAGAGACGCTGACCGATCTTTGGCGCTTTGCTGGCTTTGATGTGACACAGTGCAATATGCTGTCCGGCGTTGATCTTGCTATGCATAAATGCTAGATCTAAATCAGAGATAGCGATCAAACGCTCGATAAGGACCTCAATCTTACCACCCGTATCTTTTTGACCGAATAGACGCGCTTTCATCACTTTAGTATCGTTAAAGACAATCAAATCGCCAGGATTCAACAGATTAGGTAATGCGGTAAATAGCTCATCATTAACGTCACTATGACTGGTTAAATGAAGCAGCTTAGAAGCTGAGCGCTTTGCAAGCGGATAGCGAGCAATCAGCTGATCCGGCAAGGCATAGTCGTAATCATCGACGCTCAAATAGTCCAAACTATTTTTGTCTGCATCAAGCGCGGTACTGTTGTCAGCTGTAGAGTGAGAGTGGGTCATAAGCAGTCTTTTGAGAGATAAAATTTCGGCATTATTGTAGCAGAGATTAGATGATGAGAGAGGATTTTGCTAGAGGGTTATTGTCTGCTATTGAGCTCTATATGAAAAAGCGTAGGCAAGAATACCTATAAAATAGCCTAAGTAATCATCACAAAAATTTGAATACATACAGAATATTTTAGTCAGAAAGGCTAGGGACCACTAGAACAAATTGAGCTGTGGAATAACTTGGGTATCAGGTATCAAAGAAGAGTAAGTCACCCCAACGAGCCTAATAGGTAGCTCACGTGGAATATCGCCAAATAATTTATCAAGCCAATAATGCGCAGAGTCGGCACTATCAAAAGCTGTCGATACGGTATGTGCACGCGTAATCTGAGTAAAGTCTGCGTACTTAATTTTTAAAGTGATCGTATAAGCAATCAGACGCTTTTGTTGCAATTGACCAAAAGCATCCGCGTTTTGTTCAAATATTTGTGCACGCAGCGCGATATCATCGCTCAAATTATCTCTAAAAGTAGTCTCTGATCCAACAGATTTGTGTTGGCGCTTGGACTTGACAGCGCGTTCATCTCGACCGTGAGCGATATCATGATAGAACTGTCCTCGCTTGCCAAACTCACTAACTAACGTAGCTGCTGGCGTGCGCCGAAGATCAGCACCATTACTGACGCCCATAGCATGCAAACGCTTGGCAGTCGCTTTACCGATACCATGAAAACGCTCAATCGGTAAGGTGCTAATAAAAGCATCAGCTTCGGCCGGTGTGATGACAGCGGTACCGTTAGGCTTGTTAATATCAGAGGCAATCTTTGCTAACATTTTGTTAAATGATACACCAGCAGAGGCATTTAACCCTGTCTGCTCTAATATTCGAGCTCGCAACCAGTTCGCCATTAATGTCGCTGAGCCTTGATGCACAGACAAACCCGTCACATCCAAATAAGCTTCATCAAGTGATAAAGGCTCAACGTTCGGCGTGAGACTTAGCATAATAGATCGAATCTCAGTACTCACTGCGCGGTACACCTCAAACCTTGGTCTGACAAATATAGCTTCAGGACAACGCTTGCGAGCCTCATAACAAGACATCGCTGAGCGTACTCCAAATTGTCGTATCTCATAACTGGCAGCAGCTACCACGCCGCGCCCGCTAGGATCGCCGCCAACCGCAAGAGGCTTGCCTCGGAGCTCTGGAAAATCACGCTGTTCAACACTTGCATAAAAAGCATCCATATCTAGATGAATGATCTTTCTTAAATTTTGTTCCAAAGAAGCGGTCATAACGCCTTGTATACCTATACAGGATTGTCATCAATTTCACATTCATTCAAAAATTATTTGAAAATGAATGAGGGTTTAAAAAAAATAGTAGTATTCTATATAGATATATATGAATATAATGACTGTGTAAGTGAGTGCAATAATTATGTAAGAAAGTTTGGGTAATCGACTTTAATCTAGAGTGGTAGTCTCATTCTATAGACCATTTAAAGGAATAAAGGGGTTAAATGGTCTATAGAATATACTTCTTACAAAACAACATACCATTTATCACTATTTTTGTACCGTTTGTCATAAATAGTATGTTTGTACTATTACAGTCACTATAGCTAAGTTCTACACTGAGACTAGAGATAACATATTACTATTCAGACTATCGCTTAATTGATTTTTAATCATAGAGAGCTTGTATGTCATATTTTGCACTATAACCGAAGTGAGTCAAGGAAGCGTAAATTTCTTGAGACACAGTAAATCAAGGAGCCAGCAATGAACAACGAATTGATAGGAAGTGAATTGACACGTGCGATGATTGCATGGGGTTACGAGCAAATATGGTGCGCGGTCGATGATGATAGTGATGAGCAAGCAATGAGGGACCATTGTGGTAATGATTTTACGGCTTGCATAGTCTCATGCGATGATCAATACTTTTACTGCGATCAAGGCACACCATGGACATGCGCGGTACCTATCAAGATAATGGCGGTCAAACAAGAAGAAGTTGACATGCCTACTCAATGTATAAGTTAGTAAGTTATGGTTTAAAAGCACAAAAAAACCTCCAAAGTAGGAGGCTTATTTGATATTGCATATTGGTACCGGTGGTCGGACTCGAACCGACACGCTTATAAAGGCAACGGATTTTGAATCCGTCATGTCTACCAATTCCATCACACCGGCATGTAAGCGGATAATAATTAACGCACAAGTATTATCGAATTAGGCTAAGCAGTATAGGCGCGTATTATAGCAGTCTAAAGGTAACCGTCAAGAATTATTTGCTAAGCTGCCTCTGTTTTTATAATAAACACCTCTCTCTAGCCGACAAACGCACGTTCAACCGCATAGTCCGCTTGTACGCCCATACGTGGAGAGACAGTCAGACCGAAGTCATCTAAAATAGCAGATACCTCTGCGTTAAAGGGCATGCTACCACATATCATGACACGATCATCCTCTTTGTTCATCGGCGGCAAACCAATATCTTCAAAGAATTTACCAGAGGTCATCAAATCAGTGATACGCCCTGTATTTCTGAAGTCCTCGCGCGTGACCGTCGGATAATAGATAAACTTTTCGCGATACCATTCACCAAACAGCTCATCATTAGGCAGCTCTTCTTCGAACATCTCTCGATAAGCTAAGTCATGCTGGTGGCGTACACCATGTACGAGTATAATCTTCTCAAAACGCTCGTACACTTCAGGATCGCGCGCCAATGATAAAAAGGGTGCAAGACCTGTTCCTGTTGAGAGCATGTATAAATGCTTGCCAGGTAATAAGTCATCTAATACTAAGGTGCCCGTTGGCTTTTTGCTCACTAATAGCTCATCGCCAACTTTGATATGTTGCAAGCGTGAGGTCAATGGACCGTCTGGAACTTTTATAGAAAAGAACTCTAAATGATCTTCGTAGTTAGGACTAGCAATAGAGTAGGCACGTAGTAGCGGTCTTCCATCTATCACCATACCTATCATCGCAAATTCACCATTACGAAAGCGTAAACCGTCGTCACGCGTGGTTTTGATGCTAAACAGCGAATCGTTCCAGTGATGAACCTCTGTGACTGTCTCAGTGCGAAGTTTTGACATAAAGTCCTCGTTTCTTCTCTTCAATGTTTAAATGAGTCAGGCCTAAACCTAATCTACTTAAGTATGCGTTGTAAGTATTATCAGGGTAGTGTATCTAGTATTTAGCGCCGCCCTTTAGTTTTTATCTCAACATTTTCTAATTTCAACGTAGCTAACCTAGTAGTAGCGGTAATTTTAGCTGTCATAGATAGTGTTCGCTATAATAACAAATTTTAAGGCTAAAATCCGTCCTGCCGTGCCAGCTCAGCATGATAAAATAGAATATCGTTAGTAAGTTTTATCGTATTAAAGGCGTTTTTTTTAAGACTAGCGGCTAAGTTTTAGTACGAATATCAAAAAAGGCAATCTTAGATGGCTCATATTTCACCAATTATAGGGTACCACCGTGCGCCTTTATCACAAAAGTTTGGCACACCAAGGCAGCCAAATCTGGTTGGTATGTCTAGCATAATAGAGATGATAACGCCTTATGATACGCCAGCTGCTTTTGATGGGTTAGAGGCCTTTAGCCATATTTGGATCAGTTGGCAGTTTCATCACAACGCGGTAAAGAATCACCCCTTAAAATCTAATTCAGACAATAAGACACAATGCTTAATTGACAAGGGCTCTTATCACTCTGAAGCGCTTATCGATACAAAGCCGTTTCGAGCACAAGTGAGACCACCAAGATTGGGCGGCAATCAAAAGATTGGCGTCTTTGCCAGCCGTAGTATGTATCGGCCCTCAGGTCTAGGACTATCAGTTGTCAAACTAGAAAGTATAGATATCATCGAGGGCCGCGTGATACTCGTAATAAGCGGCGCTGATATGATAGATAGTACCCCTGTCATCGATATAAAGCCTTACGTCGGTTATAGCGATGCGCTAAATGGCACCAGTGATGGCTTTGCCCCAATGGCACCAGTACCCCTAGAGATTGACCTGACCGAACTGGCCTCAGAGCAATTCATGCATATTGTGAACGCTCAACAAACAGATAAATACGATACAAAAAGTCTAAGTATAAAGGGCATGTTAAACGAGGTGCAAAAGCAAGTCGTTGCAGCAGATATCGATCATATCAAAGCACTTATTGCTTTAGACCCCAGGCCTGCTTATCGTCAATCAGAGCTAAATACCCCCTTTACAATGCGCTACAAATCCATTGACGTTGGTTTTACTCAGATAGAGGGTGGCGGACTACAAATCATCAAGGTCAGATTTGTCGATTAGATGACACTCTGTATCACTATAAGAAGAATATTATGTCCACTCCAAAATTTTCGTTACTTATCGATCTACGTTGGTGCCTTGATGAGTTATTGGCTGATAAAGTCATAGACTCGCGCGGCTACAATCTAGTCATGACCAGTCGCCGTGACAAAACTCAGCATCCACTAGTTACTGTTAGTGAGTTTGGTCTTGCAAATGCTCATCTTGCCAGTCAAGAAGGAGAGCAAAAACTCACGCTGGCATGGCTCAATCAGTGGTTGGCTGCTAAGGCTGACATGAGTTTAGTGCGTATTGACCCTCTAAAAATTGATGTCCCTGCGGTGACTCAAATCATGTCTTTTGAATATGCGCGCTCGCAACATATTTTGCCTATAGAAATCATGGCTCATGAGGTAGTGATAGGTACTGACCAGCCATTTTTTGTGGACTGGCAAACCAATATAGACAAGGTAATTCAGGGCCGAGACTATCGCACTGTCTATATCAGCCCAGAACAAATAAATCGCTATCGCCAAGAGTTCTATCAGGTGACACAAGCGATCGCAGGGGCAAACACCCTACATAAACGCGCCGCTGCCGATGTCACCAATGTCGAGGCCTTGTTGCAGTTGGGTGACAAAACCAATCCTGATGCTAACGATCAACATATCGTCAAAGTGGTCGATTGGTTACTCCAATATGCCTTTGAGCAGCGCGCCAGTGATATTCATTTGGAGCCGCGCCGCGAGACGGGCAAAGTACGCTTTCGTATCGATGGTGTGTTGCATACCGTTTATGAGATGCCGCTTGCGATCATGGTAGCGGTCACCGCTCGTATCAAAATATTAGGCCGGCTTAATGTTGCCGAAAAGCGCAAACCGCAAGATGGTCGCTTAAAGACACGTACGCATCACGGTCTAGAAACGGAACTACGCTTATCAACCTTGCCAACCGCCTTTGGCGAAAAGCTGGTTATGCGCGTTTTTGATCCAGAAGTTTTAGTGCGCACGTTTGCTCAGTTAGGGCTATCTGGCAAGCAACTTGAGATGTGGCATGAGCTGACGGCGAATCCTAATGGCATCATCTTAGTGACAGGTCCCACAGGATCTGGCAAGACCACGACGCTATATAGTACGCTCAAACAGTTGGCCTCTGAGCAGGTCAATGTCTGTACGATTGAGGATCCTATTGAGATGATTGAGCCGGCATTCAATCAGATGCAGGTCAACGCTGGGATTGATTTGCATTTTGCGGATAGTATTCGCTCGCTGATGCGTCAAGATCCTGACATTATAATGGTCGGGGAGATACGAGATAGTGAAACGGCGAATATGGCAGTGCAGGCGTCTTTGACAGGGCATTTGGTGCTTTCAACCTTGCATACCAATGATGCACCAAGCTCGCTGACGCGCTTACATGACTTAGGGGTGCAGCCTTTTTTGACCTCAGCGACGATACTGGGCGTGATGGCGCAGCGCCTACTGCGGACGCTTTGCTCGCATTGTAAAGTAGCAGAGACCACGCACGCAGACAGCGACGTTGCTATTCAATGGCAGGAGCTTGTACAACCTTGGCGTGCGCCGCTGCCAGATCGAATCTATAGGGCACAAGGCTGTGAGCATTGTCGTCATACGGGCTACCAAGGACGCATTGGACTATACGAGATCATGCCACTGTCCAGTGAGCTCAAAAAACTAGTCGCCGCTGATGCTAATCTAGATACGCTCAAACAGCAAGCATACCGTGAAGGCGTACAGCCGCTCAGACTCTCTGGTGCCAAGCGCATTAGTGAGGGCATTACTAGCATAGAAGAGGTGATGCGAGTGGTGCCGCTCAATTAACCATAGATTCTTGATATGATAAAAGTGATAGATTTGAGAGTGATTGACTATAAAAATGACCATTAAAGGGCGTAAAGATGATTAAAAACATGATTGTTGGTATAGCATTATTATCAGTAATGCCGATAACGCAGGCAGAAGTAGATTGGACGCCTAGACTCACAGTCCTACAAGATAGTTGTACTTCTAGCTTTCATGTGATGGATGAGCTACCCAAAAAATATCAAACTTCTATCCTAAAAAAGGATGAAACACAGGTTAAAAATAAATATAGTGGGAATGATTTGACCACAACTTACTATCTAAAAGATGCCACTGCTTTTGGTTTGCCACTAGATAAGCTCAAAGAAGATACTAATGATGAAGATTTTCACTACAAGCAGTTTTCTATGGTGTTCAAAGACGTTAATTTTATGAAGTTAAGACCTAGTTTTTATTATACAGCGCAAAGCCCAATAGGTGCTACATATGTCATTACAGCGGATAACCCTAGACAAGGTACTCATCATGATGCAAGCGAAGGTATTCATGTAAAATACAAAAATACGTCAACGGGATATGATGTCGATGATCAGAGCAGTGAAGCCATGAGCTGTCAAACAGAATTAAATTTTGATAAGGCGAGTAAGACGTTATCCTGTTCTATGTTTTGTGGTTAATTACCTCCCCATATTCGTATGATTAATAAATGAATTCTTCAAAAATCTAACTGTAATAATGAGAATGTTTTATGTTTACTGATACCCATTGCCATCTCAACCGCTTAGACTTGACCAAATACGACGGTCAACTATCAGGCGCTATCGACGCGATGAAAGCGGCTAATGTCACGCGTGCTATGGCTATCATGTGTGATTTTGCTGAGCATGATGAAATCAGCACTATTATCAAGGACTTTAGCGATGAGCAGTTAAGTCTTGGCATGAGTGTCGGTGTGCATCCTTGCGAAGATATCGGCATCTTACAGTCAGCGAGCGTTGAGCGTTTAGTGGCTACAGCGAGCAGCGATCATGTCTGGGCGATAGGGGAGACGGGGCTAGACTATTACTGGTCAACAGATAATAAGCGTGAGCAGCAGGCAAGCCTTGCGCGTCATATTCATGCCAGCCAGCAACTCAAAAAGCCTCTAATTGTGCATATGCGTGATGCCAAAGAAGACACCATTGATATATTAAGATCCGAGGGTGCTGAGCATGGCATTATTCACTGCTTTACCGAGGACTGGGAGACGGCCAAACGCGCGCTTGATTTGGGCTTTTATATCTCGTTCTCAGGGATTGTCAGTTTTAAAAGTGCGCAGATGATAAAAGAGGCGGCGCAAAATATGCCAAGAGATAGAATTCTTATAGAGACGGATAGTCCTTATCTAGCGCCAGTACCTAAGCGCGGCCGCCCCAATGAGCCCGCTTTTGTGCCTTATGTCGCTGAATGTCTCGCTGAGCTACAAGGGTGCACAGCTAAAGAGATTGGTATGATTACTGCAAAAAACTTTGAAAATTTACTGGCACAGTATCACTAAAATCGTTATGCTATGACCAATCAGTCATTTATATCTAGATCTACTGAGTCATCAAGCAGTTACCGGACATTGTCAGGCCAAGGCTATCCTATGGATACCATGTGCTTGACCCTGCCGGATTTTGGGAGATAATATGAGTCGTCAACACCAATTCAAGATACGAGAAGAGAATATCTTAGCAATGGCTGAGCAGCTGCTGCTTGAGTCAGGTGATGGTGATATCACATTGGACAGTCTGGCCGATCAGCTCGATTTGGCTAAAGGTACGCTTTATAAGCATTTCTCCAGTAAAGATGAGCTTTATCTGCGTATCATTATTCGTTATGAAGAGCAGTTGTTTGAGATCAATCGTATTGATGATTGTGCCTCAGCTGGCATCTCTCGTATGATTTTTCAGCAATTAATGAATCCGCAAAAAGCCATGCTACTTAATCAGATAGAGGAGCGTTTGGCTGCTTCGGTGACAGGGCTCAACCGACTATTTGGTGAGCTATATGATATTCGTCGTCAACGTATGAAGCGTATGCTCGATATCATCAGTACTTACTTAAAGGATCAAAAGAGTAGCCTCAGTACTCGAGACTATCTGTCCTCGCTATGGGCGATGGGTCAAGGCGGCGCTGGACTATTAAATTCAAGCTTCTATCAGCGTTATCTGGGTCGACGTGATACTTTGCGTTATGCTTTGGTTCAGCAGATGTTAGAGCTGCCCAGTCATTATCCTGCACTCGCTGATGAATGTATTGATGAAGATATGCAAGAGCTGGTTGAACAGATTGATACTGAATCAGAAGAACATCGTAATACCAACTACTGATTTGTTTATATAGCTATCTACTATATTTATAGGTGCAACATGCCTGTTACGCCTCAAGCTTTGCCCAATCCAGTACCTACTGACTCCGTCTACTTGGCTAATGATGCCAACATTAGCCCTTGTATAACTTCTATAAGTGCAAGAGCGCATTCTTGTCATAAAAACGACCTTGATTCTAGTCATAGTAATCTATCTACTGCTACTCATTATCCATCACAGTTAACAAACTCATCTCAATTTCCACAAGCAGGTTTTACGCTGGTTGAAATCTTGGTAGTCGTGGTTATCCTCTCTATATTTGCAGGGATGATTAGTCTGTCAGTTGGTAGCAGTGACTCTCGAAAAAACCGCGCCTTCTATGAGCATATAACGGATTCTCTAAGTTATGTAAGATTATTATCGGCTGAGCGCATGCAACCGATGGGTCTAAAATTGCAAGCAGATAACCAAGGCCAAGTGACCCCTGTGATCGTCACGTTATCTAACCCCTATATTGCTTATCAGAGCTCTAATGACCCAAATGCCAAAAACAATAAGCCAAAAAATGCGATGGAGTTATCTGCTGATATCTCTGGTAGGACATCCGATGCGCAAAACCCAACACCAAGTTGGGAGCTCGAACCAGATATTACATTACCGACTATGCCAGCTGGCGTGAGTCTTAATATTCAGAGTCTAGATGGCACGGGAATGAGGAGTAATAGTGCGTCTGATACGCGAACGCTACAGCCTTGGTTCACGGATCAAACTGTACCGCAAGTTTTGTGGTTTGGTACCGGACAAGCGACACCTGTCACTATTGAGATACGTCATGACTCGCGGCTAGTGGGCGAGGTCATCACGATCATGCCAGACGGTAATATGATGATAGGACAAGGGATATAATTGATGTCTCACTCATCTGAATCGATTCATCACGAAAGCTATCGCTCATCTACTCAGAGCGGCTTTACCTTGATTGAGGTGATGGTAGCGCTTGCTATATTGGCAGTGGTTGCCGTAGCTGCCAGTCGCGCTAGTAGTGCTTATCTAAGCTCTGTAGATACTTTGCGCACGCGTACGCTGGCGCACTTTGTCGCGCAAAACGCTGCTAGTGATTTGCAAATTCAAAATACTTGGCTGACGACTAATCGTAGTCAAACGCTAACCGAACAAGGCCGCGACTGGCAAGTAGAGATGATTGCCTCTGACACTTTATCTCCTGCATTAAAGCAGGTCAATATAACGGTGGCGCCTGTCATCGACGGACAAACGCGTTCAGTAGTCACTGATATTACGGTTATAATAAGTAATAAAGAGCAAAAGGTCGGCAGTCTAGACTTGTCCGCTCAAGCGCTAAGAGGCAGTCTGTGAGACATCAAGGCGGGTTTACTCTGCTTGAGCTAATGGTAGCCATGTCCATATTCGCGATGCTCGCTGTAGCAGGTTGGCAGGTATTTGATGGTGTCAATCGCGCACGCGAACGCGCACAGTACCAAGCGGACAACTTAGCAGTATTGCAATATGTTTACCTGCAAATACAACAAGACATGGGTCAGGTTATTCCCTATCAAGCGCCGTCCATTCAAAATGGCAGTGATGATACTAATAGTACGCCTACTTTAAATGCTAACAGCACTCAACAAAGCAACGCTCAACAAAGCAACGCTCAAGCTGGTACTAAACAAGCTTCTATTGCTAAACCTTTTATGAGTGTGAGCAGTGACTCCATTAGCTTTGTTCGTTTTGCTGATCCAGACCCAAGATACCAAAGTAGCCCTAGTATTCAGCGCATTGATTATGTCTTTGACAATCAACAGCTCATCCGACGTCAATATACCAGTATCGACGATGACCCGAGTAATATCAGCTTAGACAGTGTTTTGCTAACAGAGATTAGCGATGGGCGCTTGCAAGCCTATTTACCTGAACTGAGCACGACGTTTCCAAACCCTGACGCTCAAAACTCAACTAGCGATGCAACTGCTGTAAAAAACCCACTATTGCCAAAGGGCATCGGTATTAGTTTTACTTATCAAGATGTTCCAATTACTTGGCAATTTGCCCTCAACTCGCAATAAGTACTGAACAACAAGAGCAGCCCATGAGCATAACAGCAAACTCCCAACGCGGTGTGGCATTACTAACTATCTTGCTCTTGGTTGTCAGTATCACTGTAGTCGCAGGGGCTATGCTTGCCAGTCAAAAAATTGTCATTCGCCGCAGTGGCTTGCTATTTAATCAAAATCAACTACTACAAGACATCGATGCAGGTGGACAGTTGGCCGTGACCATGATCCGCGCTGATAACGAGCTTAACGATACCGATAGCGCACAGGACATATGGGCGCAGCCGATACCGCCTTATACATTAGGAACTCATAGCGTAAGTATTGAGATGCGAGATGAGGCCAGTCGTTTTAATATTAACAATCTATATCAAGATGGCGTAGCCAATGACGATGCCTTAGCGCTGTTACAAAAACTATTGACACAGTTTAATCTGGATCCTGCTGTTGCCATTGCTGTTCTGGACTGGCAGGATTCAGATAGTGAGGTTTATAAGGATGGTGGTGATGAGGGGGCTGTATACAACTTGAGCTCACTGGCTCGTACTTTGCCCAATCAACCTTTTACGAGTGTTGATCAGTTGCTAGAGGTGCAAGGTATAGATGCCGAAGGGTTGGCGGCGCTACGGCCTTATATTACTGCCGTGCCTTATTATTTGCCAATCAATGTCAATACCGCAAGTCCTGAATTACTCGCCTCTTTAGTAGAGGGTGTAACCGTTGAACAAATGACAACGCTGACCGATTTGCGCTTTCAGCGAGTCTTAGCCTCTATTGATGAGTTATGGCAGCTGCCAGCTTTGGCCGTAGTCACTGATGAGCAACGTCAAGCGTCAACCTCGCTACTGGCTGTCGATAGCCGGGCTTTTAGAGCGCTGATAACCGCTACCGATAGCGATGCCAAACAGCGTTTTGCAATTATACTCATAAATAATGTGCTTGATAATGGCAAAGACAATACGAATAGCGAGAGTAACGCTGCAAACGGTAGTCAAAGTAACCAGGGTGCTCAAAGCAATCAAAACACGAATAGCTCAAATGCTCCAGACGTTGCCAGTAACAACACGTCTAGTAGTGACACCAGTGATAAGTCTAGCGCTGATAAAACGGTCAAGGTAATTAACCGCCGTCTTTATGCTTTTAGACCTAGTTTTTAAAACAATGTATGAAAGCGTTTATTTTGAATAGGCATAGATTAGGGCGTGTTGAACATTCATAAATGAGCACTGCTGATCGCTAAAATTGTTCCAGACACGGCGCAAGTCGAAGATAATGTCTAGACCTTAGCTAGACTTGCAACACAGTATGGAGCAATTTTAGCATCAGCCTGAAAGGACAGGACTCTTTTTGCCGCTCCTTTGATAAAAATAGACGCTTAGAATGACTAAACTTACTGTTTTTACCTTTGAACCGTCTAAAAAGTAGTCTCTGTCAGTGACATAATCGAATGTTCAACACGCCCTAATCATCTAACGGTTTTAGTCATCTAAAAGCGTCTCTTCGCTAGATTTCCAGTTATAAGCGCCATAAAATAGCATTTGTGCTTGACGAGTGCAATTGTGAAGCATCAGCTGTTTTTTGGACTCAATTTCTTCTAAGTCGACTTCATCATCGTGGTCCTCTGAATAGGTCAAATCTAACCAATCGATAATCCAAGAAAAAAACATATTGGTGCCAGCGCCAGAGAGTAGTAGCAGATCATACTGATTGATATGAGCAAAAGCCGGCTGTAATGCCAAGTCTTCTGCTAAAATCTTACTATGCATTTTCATCAGATCATTTATGGATTTGCGAACCGCTTCTGAGCCTCCAAAACGCTCACTGACCAAGAACTGCCAGTATCTTGGCTCAGCGCTAACCGTCTGCAAAAACAGCTGGATGCTTTTGGCAATTTGACGATCAAAACTACGTTTGCGCCCTATTTGTAAGCTATTACTCAAGATAGCCAAAGTATTGCCAAGCTCCTCAACGACCAAAGCTTGTCCAAGCGATTCCATATCATCAAAATGACGATAAAATGCCGTCGGTACCACGCCAACTTCACGCGTGACTTGTCTGAGGCTAATAGAGCTAAAGGACTGTCCCATCATGCAAAGATCAAGCACCGCATTAAAAAAAGCGTGCCGAGTCTGAAGTTTTTTTTGTTCACGACTACTCATAATCATTCAAAATTACCTAATAGGGGTTTATCATACTCATTTTGTCACAAAAATACGAATTAAATAGCGCCCTTATCAAAATGAAAAGGATGCTGATAAATTTACCAAATGATTTTTCAGAAGGGTCTTATTGAGTGATAAATATCAAATAACGGTACCCCAATGACCTTGCAACTCCTGCGCTAATCGATAAGCTTCGTGGTCATTCATACCCGTAATGAAGTCTAATATATTTAAAATATTATGATAGATGTTGTCTGATAACTCTCTTTGCTGCTCAGCTAAGTGTGGTTTTAGTAAACTCATTAGCCGCTGTTGCTCAAAGGGTTGAGGCGATGTGACTAGTATTGTCCAGGCTAGAGGCATAAAAGCATCGAGCAATCGACGCAGGCATTGATTGGCCATAAGCTCCATACGTACTTTGCTTGGATGATTGAATATTTTCTCGCGTGCCAGTAATTTAGCTTCAGTGATACCGCTTTGAACACTGGTATCACAATGAGCGAATAAGCTGCCTTGTAGAGTACCTGCCAGCATATCACTGCTATTGGTTACAAAGGCGTCTGTAACCGTATTGACCAAACGCATCATTGCTCGTGCTCGCAGGGCGGCTAGACTCTGTCTTACTGATACGGTTGAGGATAGTGGAGCAGGGCGTTCACCAATTAACTGATAAAAAATATCGGCCACTTCATCAAACCCAAGCATATTTAGATGAATACCGTCCTCTAAATCGATCAAGGCATAGCAGATATCATCCGCGGCTTCTAGCAGGTAAGCGAGTGGATGACGGGCAAAGCCATCATACTGCTCTGAGCGTGGTAAGCACAAATTTGCCGCAAGCTCCTCTAACTGCGCTGACTCACTGGCAAAACAGCCAAACTTTCGAATTTGATTGGTAACGTCTGGTTGAATCACTCCTTGGTTTTTAGTACTGCGACGCTTTAATAAGTCCGAATTGCTATGAGTTGCAAGCCACGGATATTTCATAAAAGCGCCCAAAGTTGCACAGGTCAAACGCATGCCGCCTTTGTCAGGATGGTGCTCGTTACGGACTAACAAGCGAAACCCTTGTGCGTTGCCCTCATAAGCTAAGACGTCCAACTGCTCATTGTCACTTAAATGTGCCAGAATAGGGGTGCGATCAGGATGCATAAACCAGTCTCGAATGGCATATTCTCCTGCGTGACCAAACGGCGGATTACCAATATCGTGGGCAAGACAAGCGGCTTGTATAATCACGCCAACATCGGAGGGCGTGACACCTGATGGCAGACCCGTAGACAGCTTGTCATGGAGCTTCTCTGCCGCCATGATGCCAAGTGAGCGCCCAATACAAGATACCTCCAACGAATGGGTCAGGCGCGTATGAATGCCCAACTGATTGGTCAGCGGGTGTACTTGGGTTTTTTGATTGAGTTGACGAAAGGAGTGTGAAAATACCAGCCTGTCATAGTCCTTATGAAAGGAGGAGCGCGCGCTATCTTGCACCGGCATTAGCTTATCACTGCCTAAGCGCTGAGCACTAAATAGGCATGCCCAGTGGTCGCTTGCACTGTGTGGTTTATGGTTAGAATTCATCATTTATTATTATCCAATTGGTCTAAATTATAGTTGTTTTGCTCTCCTTAGTATAATAAAAAAGCCAGCACAAAGGCTGACTTTTGGTTGTTCTATGTGATAACTGGCAATGTTACGACTATCAATGCTCTAAACGAATAAAGTCATTAGACGTTAAAACGGAAATGCATCACATCACCATCTTGGACGATATAGGTTTTGCCCTCTAGACGTGACTTGCCCGCAGCCGCTGCACCTTTTTCGCCATTGTGCTCGATGAAGTCGTCATAAGCGATGACCTCAGCCCGAATAAAGCCGCGCTCAAAGTCCGTATGAATCACACCAGCGGCTTGTGGAGCGGTTGCACCAATCTCAACAGTCCACGCGCGTACTTCTTTCACGCCAGCGGTAAAGTACGTTTGCATATCGAGCAAATCATAACCACCGCGAATCACTTGATCAAGGCCCGCCTCTTCCATATCCATCTCAGCTAGGAAGTCTTTTTTGTCGTCCTCATCGAGCTGAGCGATTTCAGATTCGATTTGGTTACATAAGGCAATAACGATTGATTCATCGCCAGTGGCGTAGTTACGTACCGCATCAAGATATGGATTATTCTCAAAACCATCCTCGCTCACATTAGCAATATACATGGTTGGTTTTAGAGTAATTAAACCATAGCTTCTAATGAGTTTTTTCTCATCGCTATCTAAATTGGCTGCGCGTGCCGCTTTACCTTCTGCTAAGAGTGGCTCGACTTTTTTGAAAATATCAAGCAAAGCTTGCGCGTCTTTATCACCACCTTTAGCCTTTTTGGTCTGGTTGTGAATGGCGCGCTCAACCGCTTCTAAATCAGCAAGTGCTAGCTCAGTATTGATCGTTTCGATATCATCAATGGGGCTCACGCGACCATCGACGTGGATGACGTTGTCATCGTCAAAGCAGCGTACCACGTGGGCGATCGCATCGGTCTCGCGGATATTGGCCAAGAACTGATTACCCATGCCTTCACCTTTGGACGCGCCTGCGACCAAGCCTGCGATATCGACGAACTCCATCGTCGTTGGCATAACGCGCTCGGGATTGACAATGTCAGCGAGCTTTTTTAGGCGTGGGTCCGGTACAGGCACGATGCCCGTATTGGGATCTTTGGTACAAAAGGGAAAGTTCTCAGCGGCGATACCCGCTTTGGTTAAGGCATTAAATAAGGTGGACTTGCCTACGTTTGGTAGGCCAACGATGCCGCAATTAAAACCCATAGTGGTCTCTCAGTAGTATTAAGAACAATGTTATAAAATCAGGTAGGGTAGCGCGTTTAGAGTGCCATCCAAAATTGGGCATATTGTAGCAAATTTGCTAAGGGATGGGTGAGTTGTTACTTTGTATTTATACCATGGCGCGTCAGCCTTTTTATAGGTACTCTATAGCTATCCTAAAGATAACCGCTAATACAGCCTTACTCTCCTAGAGCATAAACAACCACTTGTAAACACACTTATTAAAACCATATGACGGGCATTCACTAACGATGACGACCACTATTTTTGATACGCGCCAGTATAGCTATCCGCAAAACTTCGTGGACATTAAACCCAAACTTGCCCGCCTTGAGCAAGCCATTAAAAAGTTAGAAGCGAATCTAGTAGATGCTGATAACAAAGTATTAGAGCAGCGCTTGCATGCAGATTTGGGACTAAAGGTGGATTATGCCAGTGAGCTCAATCCCAATCAGTTGCTCGCTGCCACAACTATTGAGGGCAAAGCGTTAGTTATTGCAGGGGCAGGTTCTGGTAAGACCAAAACGCTGACTTACCGTACCAGCTACCTATTAGAAAATGGCATTGCGCCCAAACAAATACTGCTGCTCACCTTTACTCGTAAAGCTGCGAATGAGATCAAAAACCGTGCAAAGACTTTGCTCACTAATACCTTATCGGATGAAGAGTTGTCCGAGAACATCTTACCCACTAGCAAAATGATAAGCGGTATCACCAGCGGCACTTTTCATTCATTCTGTAATCGCTTGCTGCGTCAATACTCAGGACTACTCGGTATCAATCCGCGCTTTACTATCTTAGATACGGGTGACGCTGAGGACGCTATTGACCTCATCTATAAAGAAAAAAAGTACCCTGCGCAAACACAAAAACAAGCCTTTCCGCGCAAACGCACCTTACAGAATATCTTTTCAACCTCTAGAAACCGCCGTATTCCGATTCATACTCTCATCGAAGACAGCTATCCTGATATTGCTATTCATATTCCTATCATTGAGCAATTGGCTATCGATTTTCACGAGTATAAACGCGCCAATCATTTATACGACTTTGATGACATTATCAGCCAAGTAGTCCGCCATCTCAAATCCAATGATACCTTCCGTCAGCTGTTGCAAGACAACTACCGCTACGTCATGGTCGATGAATATCAAGATACCAATATTCCGCAAAAGCAGCTCATCGATCTCATTTGTGCGCCAGCGTCCGTATCTCTCATGGTCGTAGGCGATGACAATCAGAGTATCTACGCCTTTCGCGGTGCGAACTATGAGAATATTTTGCTCTTTGGTGAGACCTATCCTGAGGCGAGTCTGATTAAGCTTGAGCAGAATTATCGTAGTACGCCTGCTATTTTGAGTTATATCAATGCGCTATCAGCGCAAATCACTTTGGGCTATCAAAAACAGCTGTACTCAAACGCGGCTATAACGGGCGAAAAACCTATCTTTAGCCGTGCCAGCGATGAGACAAAAGAAGCCAAATACATCGCCAATCAAATCATCGAGCACAAAGCCGATTTTGACTATAGCGACTGTGCGGTACTGTGCCGTACCTCCTTTCAGTCCAATTACGTGCAGCTTGAATTTATGGAACGCCGTATCCCCTTTATCGTCGTCGGCGGTATCAAGTTCATCGAGCGTCGTCATGTCAAAGACGTCTTAGCCTTTGTCAAAATCCTATATAACCCTAATGACACCATAGCTTGGCATCGCATTTTGACTTTGTTTAAAGGTGTCGGCGCGGTCACTGCCACGCGTTTGACGCAAGCAATCAATAGCGACAACAACTCATTTGAGCCACTACTCCTACCAAAATTCAGCAAAAAAAGCCCGCAGCTTGCGCCGCTTCATACGACCTTGAACAAAGCGCAACAAGCGCAGTCGGTAGAGACCATTATCGATCTGGTGCTCGACTTTTATATTCCCATTCTAAAGACGGTGGAGGAGAACTGGCGTGAGCGCAGCGAGGATTTTCGCGTGCTCAAAAACTTGGCGACTGAGCATAGTAGCCTAGATAACTTTTTAGAAAACTTGGCGCTAGATCCCCCTAATGACTCAGTGGCAGCGATGGATACTCCAGAGGATGATGACACAGATAAGGTGACTATTTCGACCATTCATAGTGCCAAAGGGCTTGAGTGGCCGATTGTGTTTGTCAACGCGCTTGTAGATGGCATGACGCCGCATCATCGCTCGTTGGATGACTTTGAGGATTTAGAAGAGGAGCGTAAGCTGTTCTATGTGGCGTGCAGTCGCGCCAAAAATAAGCTGTACCTGACTGCGCCTGATTACTTCGCCAGCTATTCTGGTTATTTTGATAAGCCAACGCGTTTTATCGCTGAGCTGTCCGCTAACGAGGTTGAGGTTAAGCGCTCAAGAAAGCTGCTTGAGACGCTGGTGAGTGAGGATCCTGTTTGGTGGTGAGATTTCTAAATTGCCCTCACTCAATTCAATGCCCAACCGTCTGCGAAAACACATCAATAACCACTACACCACTTATTATCAGAATGATGCCTAAAATTGCAGGCAGATCAATACTTTGCTTAAAAATAACGAAACCAATAATAGCGGTCAAGACAATACCCACGCCGCCCCATATGGCATAGGCGATACCTAAAGGAATCGTCTTCAGTGTCTGCGACAAAAAGTAAAATGAGCCAATATAGAGTACCGCCATCAAAACAGTAGGCATTAGACGCGTAAACTGTTCAGACTTGACCAAAAAGGTCGTACCAAGAACTTCAAAAACGATAGCTAACGCTAAAAAGCTATAGCCGATCACAACAGGATTTATAAGAATCGTCCTAACCACAGATATTCAAAGCTACTGTAATGCGCCCTGAATAAGACAAATCAAGTCAAGCAATCTAGTACATATATATGGTAGTTGTAAGAGAGAAAAAGCATGTATAACCAAAAGTATGGCTTAACAAAAATTTTTGTTAAATAGTGGTTCAAAATCCATATTAATGCGTTACCATATCTGCATAAACTTCTTTATGTTCTTAGCAAAAAGGATAGGCTATGCGTTATGACGTGGTTGTAATTGGTGCAGGTATGGTTGGCACCGCAGCAGCTTGGCACTTACAAAAAAACGGCTCCAAAGTGCTTATGCTCGATAGAAAATTGCCAGGGCTTGAGACCTCATATGGTAATGCAGGCCTTATTCAGCGTGAAGCCATTCATACCCATCCTTTTCCGCGTCAGATTACAGAGATGGTTCGCGTATTGCCTAATCAAGGCACGGATATTCGCTATCGTATACCCGCGCTGCTACGTTATCATCAAGCGCTATTACAGTACTGGAAATTCTCGACGCCAGATTCGGTCAAAAAGATTGAATCTGAGTGGCAAACGCTGATTGCTCATTGTACCAGTGAGCATCAAACTATGATTGAAGCCTCAGGTGCTGATGAGCTTATCACCCGTGATGGTTGGTTACAGCTTCACCGCTCCGAGGAGACGTTAAAAAAGGCGGCCAAAACGGCTATCGAAGATTGTGAGCAGGGCGTTGAGCATAAAGTACTGAGCCTTGATGAATTAAAAGCGATGGAGCCCAATGCCAATTTTGAGGGCTTTGTCGGCGCTATTCACTGGCTGAACTCTTGGCAGGTCTCAAACCCAAGTGCACTAGTAAAAGCATACGCCAAAAACTTTCAAGAAATGAAAGGGACGATCAAAGAGAGTAATGTCAAAGAAATCAGACCTTCTGATGACAACGACAGCAAAGGCTGGCAAGTGGTGACTGACAAAGAAACCTACCATAGCGATCATTTAGTGATTGCCGCAGGCCCTTGGTCAAATGAGCTGATCAAACCGCTCGGCTACAATCTACCACTATTTCCAATGCGCGGCTATCATCAGCATTTTAAAATAAGCGACAAAAACACCATCCATCATAGTATGTTCGATATGGACAAAGGCTTTGTGATGGGGCCGATGCAGCAAGGCATTCGTATCACTACGGGCGCTGAGATGACAACGATGGATGCACCCAAAAACTTCGGTCAACTAAAAACCGTGTTAAAGCTGGCAAGCAAGATATTACCTTTAGAAGATGCGGTAGAGAGCGAGGCGTGGGCAGGGTCGCGTCCTTGTATGCCAGATATGAAACCTGTTATTGGACCTGCGGACAAGCATGATAAGTTATGGTTCGCCTTTGGTCACAGTCATCAAGGCTTTACTTTAGGGCCGATCACGGGTCGTCTGGTCGAAGAGCTGATCCATGACAAACCGTTGACCGTTGATGTTAAGCCATTTAATGCTCAACGTTTCGCAAAAAAACAATCTTTAAATTATAATATATAGGGATAAATGATGATTAAGAAGTTACACAGCAATCAGCGTATGAGTAAGATCGTCGTACATAACCAAACCGTGTATCTGTGTGGTCAAGTGGGTAACGCGGAAGACGATATCCAAGCGCAAACGCTAACCTGTCTTGAGAAGATCCAAACGCTACTAGAAGAAGTGGGTAGTGATAAATCTAAGCTGCTATCCGTGACGGTTTGGATTAAGGATATGTCAGACTTTGCTTTGATGAATGAAGTATGGGACAAATGGTTCGAAGGCATTCAGCCACCCGCTCGCGCTTGCGGTGAGTCAGCACTAGCACGTCCTGAGCTACTCGTTGAGATGCTCGCTATTGCCGCTGAGTGACGCAGTACTTCTACTCACTATATTAAATAAAAAGGAGATGATATCACTATCGTGTCCTTTTTTTATATGATATCTTCAATCCACTATGTCGTGTCTTGCCCAAGTTTGATAGCAGCGGCGATATTTCGCGCAGTAGCTTCAACATTGCTATAAGCATCTTTAAAGATTTGATCGATAGTATCTATCTTCTGAATACTTGGCATGACGACATCAAACTGAGTACTTTGAACAGTGTTTAACTTATCAACGCTGCCGCAAATTGCAATGACAGGTTTACCATTGGCTTTTGCCAGTTGACTGATACCGCCTGCGACTTTACCCATCGCACTTTGTGTATCGAGCCTGCCTTCGCCAGTAATTATCAGATCAGCATTAGCAATGTGCGCTTCTAGACGGACAGCCTCAGCCACGGTTTCAAAGCCTGATGTAAGATGAGCGGCGCAAAAAGTCATCAAGGCAAAGCCAAGACCACCTGCTGCCCCTGCGCCTGCGATGTTTTGACAATCTGGATAGCCGTGCTGTTTAGATACTGTGGCAAAGCGATGTAAGGCTTTATCTAATAACGCCACTTGCTCAGAACTGCCGCCTTTTTGAGGCCCAAAAATAACGCTAGCCCCTGATGATCCGCATAGTGGATTGGTCACATCACAAGCCACTTCAAAGATAGTGTCTAGCAGCTTTGAATGACATTTTGAGTTATCTATCCGCTTTAAGTTGGCAAGCGCGCTACCGCCTTGCGTCAAAGGTTTGCCTTTATCGTCATAAAACCTCATTCCTAAAGCCATGAGCATACCAAGACCGGCATCATTGGTCGCACTACCGCCCAAACCGATAATGATGCGTTTAGCGCCCTCACTCAAAGCATCCGCAATAAGTTCGCCGACACCGTAGCTGCTAGTGATGAGCGGATCTCTTTCTTCGCTTGTCAATAGATGCAGACCACAGGCTTGAGCAATTTCAATCACGGCCGTTTTATTTTCTAACAGTAGATATTTGGCAGTGATAGGTCGCATCAGTGGATCATTGACCACCACGTTTTTCCAGCGCCCACCAAGCGCGTAAGATAATACTGCTGATGTCCCTTCGCCGCCATCTGCCATAGGCAATAAAGTGTAGTTCGCATCAGAGAATATCTGACGAAAGCCTGACGCGATAGCACAGCACACCTCTAGCGCCTCTAGGCTTTCTTTAAATGAGTCAGGAGCGATTAAAATTCTCATCAAGTTCTCTACAATTATCCAAGTTTGAATCGTGCAATTAGGCTAATCATAGCATTATAAAGTAGAGAATCTGCTAGCGTAGCAAATAGTATAAGTATTTGGATTTATATCTGGGAGTATCATTTATCAAATTAAGACAAGCTCGTAATTTTAACCAAAAAAACCAGCGACATAAAGTCACTGGTTTTTTATTAAGAAAATCTAAAGATTACTCTTCAGAAGTCTCTTCGCTCTCAGCGGTATCTTCTTCTACGTCAGCATCTTCGTCATCGCCATCTTCAGAAAGAATAGTGACTAAGATAGTTGCCGTAACGTCGTGATGTAGCTGGATATCAACACTATATTCGCCGATCTGACGAAGTGTGCCTTCAGGCAGCTTGATTTCAGCACGATCTACTTCTAGACCTGAATTAGTCAAAGCTTCAGCGATGTCGCGCGTACCGATAGAACCAAATAGCTTGCCTTCGTCGCCTGATTTTGCACGCATAATGACATTGACGTCAGTGAGCGCATCAGCACGAGTTTGAGCAGTAGCAACTTCTTTTGCTTCTTCAGCTTCAAGTTCTGCGCGGCGCGCTTCAAACTTCTCGATATTCGCTTTAGTAGCAGGCAGAGCCTTACCGTGCGGGATAAGAAAGTTACGTCCGTAACCTGGTTTTACATCGACAGTTTCACCGAGTTTACCAAGGTTGACGATACGCTGTAACAAAATAATTTGCATGAGTCACTCCTAGTTAACGGTTAACCCTGATGGTTGTCAGTGTATGGAAGTAGCGACAAATAGCGAGCTTGTTTGATAGCAGTAGCTAATTGACGTTGATATTTTGTAGACGTACCAGTAATACGACTCGGTACGATTTTACCATTATCACTGATGTACTGTTTTAGCAATTCAACATCTTTATAGTCGATGTGAGTGATGCCTTCAGCAGTGAAACGGCAGAATTTGCGACGGCGATAGAAACGTGCCATAAGTATTCTCCTTTAATTAGTCTTCACTGTTGTCGTTGTCATTGTCGTCTGAACGACGTGGAGTAGTAGCTTTGCGTGCACGTTTTTCATCGGCATTCTTAGCTAACTGCGACTCTTCAGTGACCGCTTCATCACGGCGCATGACTAAGCTACGGATGATGGCGTCGTTATAACGGAACAGCTCTTCAAGCTCAGCTAAAGTCTCACCGTCAGTTTCAACGTTGAATAAAACATAATGAGCTTTGTGAATCTTGTTGATTGGATAAGCCAATTGACGGCGGCCCCAATCTTCTAGGCGATGGATAGCGCCGCCATTGTCTTGCACTAACTTGATGTAGCGCTCGACCATGCCGACCACTTGGTCGCTTTGGTCTGGGTGTACAAGTAACACCAGTTCGTAATGTCGCATTTGGACTCCTTACGGATTAGTAGCTATCAGCCCTATGCCGATAGCAAGGAGATTTATAAGGTAAACTTAGTCTTTTTTAGGAAGGGTAAGCTTAGGATATAAAGCGCCGTATTATAGCAGTACTCGAGTGTTAACACAAAGTTTAATATTTTCTAGAATAATATCTTTAACAACCAGCACTCATAAAAAAGCAGCGACTTAGCGCTGCTCTTCGAATATCTGTACATTTATTTCACTTTCGATGGTTTGATGAGCTGAGCACTATCAGCGCGAACAACCAAAGTCTTAGCCAGCTTATCATGCCAGCCCACATTTTCAGCACTTTTTGACGCCATATAATAATGGATCAAAATAACAATAAAGCCCAAAAAGCTGGTAAACGAGAAGAGCAAGTTATAAATGATAAATAGCAGTAGAGTTCGCATACCTATGAGTTTAAGAAATGAAGGCAGGCGATGAGTCGTTTGATCAACAACGCGAATACCAGTCAGCAACTTGCCAAGAGATTGTCCGCGCATAATAATAAACACCAGTTGCAATGCGAACAAACCAAAGACCATGACTTGCGAAATCATCAAAGTGCTACTGGGCAAGCTCTCCATTAGCGTCATAGAGTACTGGTAAGCTGCATCCATATCTTGAAAATTTTGGAACTTACTGTAATCAATATCTAACTTGGTCAATGCTAATACCAATGGCAAAATCGCGAGTACATATAACAAAGCATTGATAGCTGTTGCCAATATTCGAGACATAATAGGCGCTAACACTACATCACCAAGCACTTTATCGGTAGCGAGCTTTTTGCTACTAGACTTATTGAGCGAGACGTTGTTTGGCTTATGTAGAGGATTGCTCGTCATGCCGCCTTTAGCATCCGTTTTTGCGCGTTCAGGCTTACCATAAAGTCTATCAAGAGAGACGTTATTGTTTTTTTGCGTATTGCTAGGGGTATCTTCTGGAAATACCGTGACGTTGTTAATGATGGAGTCGTTGTCACTAGTATTGTTAGTGACAGCGATAGTAGTAGGACGATAGACCGTCTGATTGCCCGTCAAGTTGCCAATTCGTTGCCACTGATCTAAACCGTCATGCCATATCAAGTCATCTAGCGTCACTTCACCAGAGCTCAACATGATATTAAGCTGATTTAGATCATAAGGACCTGCTTGTACATTATTTCGAGCGAGGAAAATTTGCATAGTTAGTTATTTCTTAATTCGCTGATTATGAATTTTAGCTTTTATAAGTCATAGTATTGGGTCAAAGTTGCTTTTAACAAGGGTCATACGATAAGGGTAGGTAGCAAATATAGCCAAACAGTAAATACAACTTAGGGTCTGCCTGCTATCTCATTAAAGGTAATGATCATTAGCAAACAAACCCTAAAATATAGCTGTCAAAGACATCTACTTTAACATCCGATAGGTGCTCGTAAATAATTATTTACAAGCACCTAGTTATAAAGAACTACTTGGCTTCTTCACCTGCTAAGAAAAACCACGTATCAAGGACAGAGTCAGGGTTCAATGAAACCGAGGTAATCCCTTGCTCCATAAGCCAAAACGCTAGGTCTGAATGATCTGACGGTCCTTGACCACAGATACCGATGTACTTACCTGCCTTGTTACAGGCTTCAATCGCCATTGATAGTAGCTTTTTGACAGCAGGGTCACGCTCATCAAATAGATGAGAGACGATACCTGAATCGCGATCTAGACCTAGTGTCAACTGAGTTAGATCGTTTGAGCCGATAGAGTAACCATCAAAATGCTCCAAGAACTCATCAGCGAGCAATGCATTGGTTGGTAACTCACACATCATAATGACACGTAGACCATTCTCGCCACGTTTAAGACCGTTTTTCTCTAATAGCTCGATGACTTGTGCCGCCTCGTCAACGGTACGCACGAACGGAATCATAATCTCAACGTTAGTCAAACCCATCTCGTCACGTACGCGTTTAAGCGCTTGACACTCAAGCTCAAAGCAGTCACGGAAGTTTTCAGACACATAACGGCTAGCACCGCGGAAACCAAGCATCGGGTTCTCTTCTGAGGGCTCATACAACTTGCCGCCCAAAAGATTGGCATATTCATTCGATTTAAAGTCTGACATACGTACGATAACCGGCTGATCTATAAAGGCAACCGCAAGTGTAGCAATACCTTCAACCAGTTTATCAACGTAGAAGTCAACGGGCGAGGCATAACCTGCAATACGCTCAGTGATCGCTTGCGATATTTCACGGGGCAAGCTATTCATGTTCAGCAAAGCTTTTGGATGCACGCCAATCATACGGTTGATGATGAACTCTAAACGTGCAAGACCAATGCCCTTATTTGGCATTTGAGCAAATGAGAAGGCGCGATCAGGATTACCCACATTCATCATAATCTTGAATGCAAGCTCTGGCATAGACTCAATAGAGTTGGTCTGAACGTCAAAATCAATCTGACCTTCATAAATAAAGCCTGTATCACCCTCGGCACAAGAGGCTGTGACATCTTGACCATCGACCAAGATTTCAGTGGCGTTACCACAACCTACGATAGCTGGAACACCAAGTTCACGAGCGATAATAGCGGCATGACAAGTACGGCCACCGCGGTTGGTGATGATAGCAGAGGCGCGCTTCATCACAGGTTCCCAATCCGGATCAGTCATATCTGAGACCAAGACATCACCATCTTCTACTTTGTCCATCTCGTTTAAGTTACTGACGATACGCACTTTACCTGAACCGATACGCTGACCGATTGAGCGGCCTTCACAGAGTACTTTGGCATCGCCTGTATTAATGACATAACGTTCCATGACATTGCTGTCTTGACGGCTCTTGACCGTTTCAGGACGGGCTTGCACGATAAATATATCGCCGCTATCGCCGTCTTTAGCCCACTCGATATCCATCGACTGACCATAATGCTTTTCGATAATGACCGCTTGCTTGGCAAGTTCAGTCAGCTCATTGGTGGATAGCGAGAACTGCATGCGCTCTTGTTTTTCGACATCAACGACTTTAACAGACTTAGCAGTACTGCCCTCATCGCCATAAACCATCTTTTTGTGTTTGCTGCCCAAGTTGCGACGTACCACAGAAGGCTTGTCATTAGCGAGCAGGCGCTTAGACACATAGAATTCATCAGGATTAACCGCGCCTTGTACGACCATCTCACCCAAGCCATAGCTTGAAGTAATAAAGACGACTTCGTCAAAACCACTTTCGGTATCTAGCGTGAACATAACGCCGGCGGCGCCCGTCTCTGAGCGTACCATACGCTGAATACCAGCAGATAGTGCGACGCCCTCATGCTCAAAACCTTTATGTACACGGTATGAGATCGCACGATCGTTGTATAATGAAGAAAAGACTTCTTTGATAGCAATCAATACGTTATCGATACCGCGAATGTTCAGATAGGTCTCTTGTTGACCTGCGAATGAGGCATCTGGCAAATCTTCAGCCGTCGCTGATGAACGCACGGCAACAGCGATGTCTTCGCCGCCACTCATCTCATCAAATGCTTGACGCACTTCTTTTTCGAGGTCATCTGGAAGCTCTTGCTCTATGATCCAGTTACGGATTTTTTTGCCAGTAGCAGCAAGCTTATTGACATCGTCAACATCTAAAGCCTTAAGCTCACTATTGATCTTATCAAGCAAACCCGTTTCCGTTAAAAAACGGTTAAAAGCATCCGCCGTAGTAGCGAAGCCACCAGGTACACTAACACCCAAATCAGACAGGTGGCTGATCATCTCACCGAGTGACGCATTCTTACCGCCAACAGTATCGACATCGTTTTTTCCGAGTTGATCTAAATTGATTACAAGAGCTGAAGAGTGCGCTGCCATGATAACTCCAAAAAATAAGGTTATTTAGTAAGGATTATAATGGTCAATTATAACGCTAAATTTTGAGAATTTCGATAGGTACAATCAAAATCTTTTGAAAAATTACAAACTATAGCGTCAAAAAAGTGACATTTACCAAACTAAGTTTATCAATATCTTAAATGGACTGTTTTTGGTATAGAAGACAATAGTGCGGTATCAACTCAAATTTGGGTCAGTTATGGTAACATTGATTGGGATTACTGACTTATATATAGGTATAATGGCTACAATTAATTGAGGTGCTCAGCTATGTATTCAAGCAATCCATCCGAATCAGACATGCCTACTATTCAAAATCATCATGCGCTCAGCTTGGACAACTCACAAACCATAAGAACCGCATTTTTTATATCTGACGGTACTGCCATTACTGCTGAGACTTTAGGGCGCTCTATCTTAAGTCAGTTTGCGTCTGTGCCTTTTGAGACCAAAGTATTGCCTTATGTAGATAGCCTAGAGCGTGCTGAGAGTGCGGTCGAGCAAATCAATTTGGCTTATCAGCGTGATGGTTTATTACCTTTTGTATTTGATACTATTGTAAGCGCTGACATTAGAGAAAAGATCAATTCAGCGCACAGTTGTAATTTGGATATGTATGAGGGTTTGATTGGCCGTATCGCTGAAGAGACTGGAGTTGAGCCTGATGTACACTCAGGTCATGCTCATGACAATGTCGATTCTGAAACGTATAAAGAGCGCATTGATGCGGTGCATTTTGCTTTAGATAATGATGATGGGGCACGTACGCGTCATTACAATGCTGCAGATATTATCCTGATTGGCGTGTCACGCTCAGGCAAGACGCCGACCTCGTTATATTTAGCCTTACAATTTGGTATCCGTGCAGCGAACTATCCACTGACTGAAGACGACTTATACGACAATCAATTACCAAAATCTTTGCGTGATCACAAGGATAAGCTATTTGGTCTGATGATCGATACCGATCGTTTGGTAAAGATTCGTCAAGAGCGCCGTGCAGGTAGCCGCTATTCAAGCTATCAGCAGGTGCAACAAGAGCAGCGTGCGATTCAGGGTATTTATACCTCACAAGGCATACCCAATCTTGACGTCTCAGAGATGTCTGTCGAAGAGATTGCGACGAGAATATTACAAATGACAGGCCTTAAACGACGTATCGGTTAAGGACTAGACTTTGATTGTTTAGTAACAATGCGAAACTTAGTAGCAATGCGAAACTGAACTAAAACAAATGAAAGCTAAACTAAAATAAATAGATAGTACAGTTATCATAAATAAAGAGACAAAGAGGACTTCATGGGAAGTAAAAATAAGAACGAGACGACAGATCAAAAAGACATTAATCACGATAACACCAATAATATTAGTGAAGATACGCAAACGGAGGTCTCAAATAAAGAAGGGGGCAAAGTTGCGTTACCTGAACAGACGCACGATCAGAGTATCGATGAGAAGATTGAACAAACGCACGAGCAAGTCACTGATGATGTCATGCATCACCCTGATTTAGTCAATCCATTAGATGATACGCGTATCGATATCAAATCAGGCTTTACCAAAGATTCAGAGCGCCTAAAAGGTGACAAACATGAATTTGAGTACGATGCTATCGTCTTGGGCGCAGGCCCTGCTGGTGAAGCGGCAGCTATGAAGCTTGCCAAATCTGGCAAGAAAGTCGCTGTTATCGATCCACGTGATCAGGTCGGCGGTAACTCAACGCACGTCGGTACTATTCCGAGCAAAGCACTGCGCCAATCGGTGTTTAACTTAATTAACTTTCGCCGTGACCCTATGTTCACAAAAGCGCTGGAGTATCAGCAAGTACCGCTAAACAAGGTACTGGCTAACGCACGTAAAGTTATACGCAACCAAGTTAGCACGCACACGCGTTTTTATGAGCGCAATCAGATTGATGTGATTCAAGGCTGGGCAAGCTTTGTCGGTCCCAATACTATACGCGTTGAAACAGACGAAAACGTCTTTGAGACGATAACCTTTAACAAAGCAATCATCACTGTAGGTAGCCGTCCTTACCGTCCTGATATTTTAGATTTTGATCATCCGCGCGTTTTTGATTCTGACAAAATACTGCAGATGAATTATGTGGTCAAAAAGATCATTATTTATGGCGCAGGCGTCATTGGCTGTGAGTACGCCTCTATCTTTACCGGTCTTGGCTACAAAGTTGATTTGATTAATAATCAGGGCAAGTTACTTAGCTATTTAGATAGCGAAATCAGTGATGCTCTAGCGCATGATTTTAGACAATTTGGCGTTCTTATTCGTAATAATGAAGAGATTGATCATCTTGAGACTCATGATGACCACGTGGTTTTATATCTAAAAAGTGGCAAAAAAATCAAGTCTGACGCTATTTTATGGTCGAATGGGCGCTCAGGAAACACTGAAGGGTTGAACTTAGAGGCAATTGGCTTGGAGGCCAACAGCCGTGGTCAGCTCAAAGTCGATGATACTTACCGTACTGAGATCGAAAATATTTATGCCGCAGGTGACGTTATCGGTTGGCCCTCTCTTGCCTCTGCCGCTTATGACCAAGGGCGCTGTGCTGCGGCGTTTATGGTTGGTGATAGTAATGCAGAACCCGTCTCTAGTGTCCCAACAGGTATCTATACGATTCCTGAGATCTCAAGCATCGGTAAGACGGAGCAGGAGCTTACGGACGAAAAAGTTCCTTATGAGGTCGGGCAGGCGTTCTTTAAGCATCTAGCACGTGCGCAAATCATCGGTGAGCGTACTGGCGTACTCAAGATATTGTTCCACCGTGAGACGCTTGAGATATTGGGTATCCATTGTTATGGTAACCATGCTTCAGAGATTATCCATATCGGACAAGCGGTTATGAAGTGTCATGCCACGCTTGAGTATTTCGTCAATACGACCTTTAACTATCCGACGATGGCAGAGGCATACCGAGTGGCAGCGCTGAATGGTCTCAATCGGGTGTTTTAATTATTCTGTAAATTGAAAAGTAACTTGAATTTAATATTAAAAAGCGTCTACTTATTGGTAGGCGTTTTTTGTTTTAAAGTAGGGTTAGGATAATTTGGGCTCGGTACGCTTGCGCAAAATCAGCAATAAAATAAAGTAAAATAACCACAAACCTGCTAGTGCATAAAAGCCAGTAGCCACTTGAGAGAGGGTTGCGCCCATTTGGTTGAGCTGTACTGAGGTATTGATGGCAGGCGTCGTCGGTACTAGCCAGCGCACCACTTGTAGCACTTGTGGCAATTGGCTGGCAGGCCAAGGATAGCCACTGACAAAGAACAGTGGCAGCGAGCTGAAGATAAGAATTTGTATACTACGCTCACGCTGACGCAACCAGAGCCCAAACACGCATCCAAGAGTGGCCACTACCGGACAGAACAGCATCAAAAATAATAAGCTACCGAGCATGTTTTGTCCGCGCGGATAATTATTAAGCTCAAAGGTCCAGCCGTAATAAAAACAGCCCACAACAAAGCTTAGCGTAGCAAAGGCGGCGATGCGTCCAAGCCAGCCGCGAATAGAGGTGGCGTGCCTGTGCTGCTCATACCAAGTTCCAATCAGCATGGCGACGGCAATCAGTAAGGTCTGCTGTAAAATAATAATAGATACCGCAGGCACCACGTAAGCACCGTAGCCTTCGGTTTGATTATACAAAGGGGTGATCTGTAACGGCACCGCTTGCGTATTTTGGGCAGCAGTAGGCGCATACGCTCCTTGCGCCACGCTTTTTTTGACCTCAATTCCCGCCGACACCGTACTGATCGCTTGCAAAAACCCCATTTGCACATTTTTATTGAGCAAAAAGTAACCGCCATTACCTAGCACGCTTACGCTAGCAGCTTTGCCAGAGAGAACTTGCTGCTCAAGCCCAATCGGAATAATCATGAATCCTGCGATATCATTCGACCATATGGCAGCTTTGGCGTCTTGCTCAGTAGCAAAGCGCTGGGTATCTAGTTGCGGGCTGGCGCTGGCATAACGCATAATCGTACGTGATAGGTCGCTGTGATCGTAATCCACAATGCCGACAGGTACGTTATTCACCACTTCAGTCGAGTAGGGCCAAGGATAAAAGAAGCCATAAATGATAGGAGCGATAATAAGCATAAGTAGCACGCCTTTATCTCCAAACACATCTTTTATTGTTTGTCCAAAGCTGCCCCAAAAGGTTTTGGGTGCTGAGTTTACAGTATTGCTTTGAGCATTATTTTGCATATTGTTCTGAGCATTCAACGGCTGCTTAGTTGCGCTTTTATTGTGTTTTTTGTTTTCAAAAAGAGTAGGCATCAGCGTGCTCCCCAGCGCTCAGGGTGTGCCAATGCACGTTTGGTGAGTAAGGTGCTAACTAGCAGCGTAATCAAGGTTGCCAGCATCAAACCGTATATGATAGGCAAAGAGATAGCCACAGGCGCTGCCATCTGTAACTGGGCGATATGAAGCTTGAGATAATGGGTCAAAGGTAGCACGTCAGCCCAATATTTAGCATTATCACTGATGGCAATATAAGGATAAGTGACCCCAGCAAAAGCATAAGAAGGTACAGAGATAAAGCCTGTCGAGGAGAGCCCTATACGCAAAGAGAACGACCCTAGTGTAAAAATAGCACCTAGACAAAAAGATAAAATCATTAGCAAAGTAAAGCTCATATAAGTGACGAGCATAGCCTCAAGTGCAATATTATCTTGCGGTGTTGCCAACCACAACGCCAAGGCGGCCCACAAACTATAAGCCAGTATCGGCCAAAAATACTTGCCCAATAATCCAAAGAGCAGTATTGAGAGGCTCGTTTTTGTATTTATAGTATTAAGAGACACAGATTCTTTGTTGCTAGTCTCTTTGTTCATAGCATCTTTAGTCGCCAAGCGCTGCTCGCTATCAGTCAAACGGCTCAAATCATCAGCCGTATCGGTATCGATATAGCGATACCATTGCCCAAGCGTCTTATCTCGTAGCTCACGGCCAATCGTCGTTGCGCCAATCACCATTGCCAAAATATGTAGTAGCGCCGGTATCACAGTCGAGCCCAAAAACTGCTGATAGTTGTTGACCGCATTGAATAAACTGGTGCGCTGAATGGATATAGGCGAGTAGGCGATAGCGGCTTGAGAAGGCGACATGCCTTGCTTGATGAGACGCTGTATCTCAACGCCTGCTGATAACGTACCGATGACCCCTTGTACACTGGTCTGGATGATACCTGAGTGCGTGCCGTATTGAGCATTGACTTGCAAGACAATAGGCGCAGGCTGGCTTGAGTTGATACGGTTTGAGAAGTTCTCTGGAATAACAACCAAGGCATAGATATCACGCTGCAAAATAGCCGCCTCAGCCTCAAATTTTGTATGATAAAGCTGTTTGACTGTCAGACTAGGACTGGCATCCAAATAACGTATTGCGGTATTGGCTACAGGTCCGCGATCGTTGTCCATAACGCCAATAGGCAAGTCTGTGATCTGCGTCTGCGAAAATATCCACCATACCAGTAGGATAGTTGCCAGCGGTATCCACAGCACCATTGCCAAATCCCAAGGGTTTTTGAGCAAAAACAGCCGCTCGTAGGCGGCGCTACGCATAAATGCTCTGGCAAGCTTGGTCAAAAACATGGCTTACTCTTGGCTTCCGTTAACGAGTGAGGGATCAATAGTGACAATAACGCTCATGCCAGAGCGAATGCGCGCATCAGGAGTCACAGGACGAGCTTTAATCTCAAAGGTGCGCACATCAAACCCATCGTCATTATTGGTGGGTCGCCAAGTAGCAAAGTCAGACAAACTAGAGCTGGCATAGACCGTAAATTGCTTGTTAAATGGGTTAGCGGCTGAGGATAGCGCTGGAATGGTACCCGTAAACTGCTGACCAATAGCAAATTGATTAAGATGCGTTTCGGTGACATTTATGACGACCCATTGATCATCAGTATTAACTAAGGTGAGTAGCGGTACGCCTTGACCGATGACCTCGCCTGCATTAACGATGACGGTATCGACGACTCCTGCGATAGGACTCTTTAAATTGGCTTCCTTGCGGGCGACCAAAGCCTCTTCTAATTGCGCGTCCACTTGCGCCACTTGCGCCGCCGCCGCTGATTTGTCTTCGCTGCGTGCGCCCTCCATAGCCAGCTCGTATTGCAAGCGCGCCGCTTCGGTTTGATCTTGGGTAGCAAGATACTGCGCGTACGCCTCATCGCGTTTTTGCCGTGCCATTAGTCCCTCTTCATAGAGGCGATTAACACGCTGATACGTGTTTTGTGCTAGATCAGATGCCGCCTTGTTCGCCTGCCAGGCCGCTTTTGCTTGCGCAATTTCTTGCGGGCGTGCGCCGTTTTCCGCTTTATCTAACTGACTTTGCGCCGCTTGCTTGCCTGCGCGCGCTTGATTGATCTTGGCGTTGATCTCAGGCGAGTCCATCTCTATGAGCTGCTGTCCTACTTGGACCATATCGCCTTCGGTTACCAGTATCTTGGCAATGCGTCCGGGGACTTTAGCTGCAATCGACGTTTGACGCATTTGCATCTGTCCTTGCAAAGTAATGGTTTCAGGCGCACTTGACTGACTGCTTTTGAGCACACCATAAGCAATCAGACCCAATACACCGAGGATCACTAGAGCAATGATGACTTTTTTGATCACTGAAGATGGCTTGTCAGATGCTGTGCTACGCTGATAGCTGGCAGGCGTAGACTCTAAGTCGGAATGGTCCGTAGGCGCCTGCTCATTAAGGTTGGGGTCTACTGGCGTTAAATCGTCAGCGTCTTTTTGATGGTCAGTCATGACAGCAAGGTTCCTGAGGCAATAAAAAAAACAGGTTAAGGATAAACGCGAATAGCAGGCGCTTTTGAGGCATTGATACTCTCGTAATTAAAGGTAGCACCAAAGGCGACAATAAACGCTGAGTAATAAAGCCATAACATGATGACTACCGCCGCTGACAGCGCTCCAAACTCAGCACTATAGTTATTGAAATTCTGTACATAGATGGAGAATAGTACAGACAGCAAAATCCAAAGTACGCTCGCAAGTACAGCTCCTGGTATCAGTTTTTTTAGCGCAACAGCATCGCGATTGGGCGCAAAACGGTACAGGGTTAAAAAGGTTAAAAATATAATAATGGCCAATACAGGCCATCTGCTCCAAAGCGCAATAGTCTCACCAATTTGTGGCAGAGGAAAATATGTAGCTCCTAGAGGAATAATAGCGATGGATGAGATCGCAGCTATCACTACCACGACAGCTGCCAAGGTTAAGGCTAATGATCGGATAGTGCTCTGTATAAATCCGCGCTCCTCATTGATATGAAAGGCTAAATTAATAAGGATAATTAAATATTTGATGCCTTTGGAGCCTGCATATAGAGCCAACGCGCTTGAGAGAAGTAGGCTGTAAGTCAAGCGTGAGGTGCTATTAGACGTCAGATCAGTCAAGCGGCTGTTTAAGACCTCATAAACAGATTCAGGTATATAAGCCTGAAGCAGTGCAATTTGCTCTTGCATCTCTACAGGCGAGAATAGCAGACCATAAATCAGTACAAACACCGCCATCACAGGGAATATAGACAAAAAACCAAAAAACCCTACGCTTGCGCAGTGCGCCCAAACCGTAGAGGTGTTCGTTATACGCCAGGTTTGGAGTATAGGCTGCGCGGCGTCTGTTATCTTGCTCGTCAAATTTTTCATAGAGGAGTTATTCACATTTTTGTTGGTAGTAGAGTAGTGCCTAGCAATAGCTTGTTGCAACTTAATATTATCATTTGCTCGCGACAAGTTATTCGGTATACAAAGTGGGTAGCCTGATATCAGCGGCGTTCAGATAGGCATTAAAGGCCAAAGGCGTACCCGTACTTTGCATCAAGGCGGCGAGCGCCTGCACATAATCATTGGCCGTTTGTGCTTGCTCGGTACGTGCTTTGAGCGCTTGCGTCTGCGCCTGTACCACATCAATAGTAGTATTCACGCCTTCTTGGAGTCCAAGCCGCCGTAACCGCAGTACTTCCGCTGCCAAATCAACATTGCTTTGGAGTGCTTGATAACGCGCTTGAGCATTATTAACATCGTTCCAGTTCTTCTCGACCAATAGCAGCAGATTGTCACTGACTTCAATCTCTGAGAGATCCGCTTGGCGTATTTTGGCGCTGCTTGAAGCAAGAGAAGCCGTTTTATCTAATCCGCCCCACAGCTTCCAGCTCGCAGATACCCCTGCAATCCAGCTCGGATCTCTTTCAACTTGACTAAAACCGTAGAGCATAACCGTGGGCTTGTAGCCTGTATCTGATAGCGCGTGTAGTTGCTGAGCTTGCGCGCGCTTGGCGGCGACTTTTTGGAGTCCAGGATGCTGCGCGAGTGCCAAGTCTTGAAAATAGGACACATCAGGCAGCGGGCGACTCGATACAAATAAAGGGGTGGTCGGCTTAATACGATACTCCGTACGTAGCAGACGTTGCAAGGCAATCATTGCCAAGCGCGCATCGTTATTGGCTTTTATAGATTCGCTTTTGGCATCTGCAAGCGCTGACTGCGCCTCTAAGCGATCAACGCGGGAGATAAAGCCTTCTTCAAACAAACGCTTGGCCATGTAATCGGTCTGCTGCAAGGTATCATAAGCATCCTCACGCAGATAAGCGGCGATGATAGCCAGCTGTGCCTTAAAATAGCGCTCAATTAAGGTATTATACAGCTCGTTTTTGTCCAATAAACTATCCGCTATCGCCTCTTGAGTGCGAGCGTTTGATGCGCCAGTCAGACTATCGGTGCGTCCAGCGGTATAAATGGGCCAAGCAAAGCCAAGACCTACGCCTGAGGTAGACCCTGAGCGCTCAAAATCATAAGACTCTGGAATACGCTCGCCGAGCATTTCACCAAAATTGGGCAATACAGGTGAGGGCGGAACATCAGGCGTCATACTATTGATATCATTGCCGACGGTGTTGACGCCATTGATAATCTCATTGCGTAGCGAAGATAAATCAACATCCTCTTGCACTTTATAGGTACTCGCTGAGAGCTGTGCAAATACAAAAGGCCTATCTAAGGTTGACAGCGCCTCGGTTTGATACTCGCTTGAGGCAATTGCTGCCTGATTGGCCGCAAGCTTTGGCGAGACTTGTAATAAAAGGTCTTGCGCCTGTGCTAAGCTCAAAAAACTAGAGACTTCTAAGGAGTAGCTATTGGCAATTGCTTTATGAGTGATAGGGTCAATTAGGGTGTTTAGCTTGGGAGTTGCGTTTTGAGCCAAAGCAGAGGGCGCTTGTATACTTGTATGAGTATTGCTATAGCGCGCGTCATCTGTATCTACAATTTGTGTGGTGTTATCAGGCAGTGCGGTATAGTTGATGGCAGAATCAGTAGCGATGTCAGCGAGCGTCGATGTTGAGACCCCTATAAGTGAAACTATGGCGATAGCGTAAGATAAGGACGAGATGGTAAATTTCATAAAAGTTAGAGACCTTTGAGCGACAAACCGCTGTCATTTAGATTTTGAGCTATACAGCTTTGGACAGTTATGGGTATATTATAGACAGTAGTGGCGTAAGTATCAGCATTATCATGACTCTAATCAGTACAAGATCTACAAACCGCTATACATTTAATTTATGACACATCTAGGGGTAGTCCATGGCAGGGTATATATTGGCGTTAGATCAAGGCACCACGTCGAGTCGAGCGATATTGTATGATGATCAGGCGCGTCCAATCGAGATGGCGCAGCAGCCGACAACGCTACAGACCCCAAAGGCGGGCTATGTTGAGCAAGATGCCCGTCAAATTTGGCAAACGCAGATCAGCTGTGCTCATGATGTCATTAACCAAGCAGGACTGCTCGCCACCGATGTCACTGGTATCGCTATTACCAATCAGCGCGAATCTATCGTCATTTGGGACAAGCAAACCGGCCTGCCACTTGCGCCTGCTATTATTTGGCAAGATAGACGCACCGCGCCCTTTTGCGAATCACTCTCAGCCGATAGCTCAGATAACAATATCAGTCAAAAAGTTCAGCGCATCACAGGTTTGCGCCTTGATCCTTACTTTAGTGCCAGCAAGATATCTTGGCTACTAGAACACCATCCAAATATAAAAGCGCGTGCTAGCAGCGGTCAAATTGCGGTCGGCACAATAGATAGCTGGCTGATATATCAGCTAACAGGTGGCGAGCATGTTATCGATATTACTAACGCCTCGCGCACGCTACTCTTTGATATTCATAAGCTTGAATGGTCGCAAGAGCTGTGCACGCGCTTTAGTATTCCTATGAATATATTACCTAAAGTTTTGGCCTCAGATGGCGATTTTGGTAAAACTAAAAAAGGTCTATTTGCCAAGCAAATCCCTATCCAAGCGGTATTGGGAGATCAGCAAGCGGCGCTATTTGGACAAGGCTGTTTGGACGCTGGCATGGCCAAAAACACTTATGGTACTGGCTGCTTTATGCTGATGAATATCGGTAAAACCCCCAAGCTCAGTGAACATAAACTGTTGACGACTATTGCTTGGCAACGAAAACCAACAGCTACTCGTATTGATAATTTATCCCTTAACCAAATAGTACAGTCAAGTAGGCGACTGCTACAGCCACCCAAAAAAGAGGTCACTTATGCATTGGAGGGTAGTGTGTTTATGGCAGGCGCTATCGTACAGTGGTTACGCGATAATTTAGGAATGATCAAACAAAGCTGCGACGTTGAGGATTTAGCGCGGCAAGTAGACAGTAGCGATGAGGTCGTTTTGCTACCTGCTTTTACAGGTCTCGGTGCTCCTTATTGGCGCTCGGATGTGAGCGCAAGCATCACAGGTATGAGCCGAGGAACAACCAAAGCCCATATTGCGCGCGCAGCATTAGAAGCTGTGGCCTACCAGACCTATGATGTACTCGTCGCTATGCAAAAGGATAGTCCGCATCCACTGACAGAGCTACGGGTTGATGGCGGCGCTGCCAATAACAATCTACTCATGCAATTTCAAGCAGATCTATTAGGCGTACCTGTGCTGCGTCCCAAAGACGTTGAGATTACTGCCAAAGGCGCTGCGCTGTTAGCGGGTCTAAAGACCGGACTATACGATGAATCAACTATCGGTGCATCATGGCAGGTAGATCGTAGGTTTGAACCGCAAATGTCAAATGAGAGGCGAGAGCAGCATTTGGACAAATGGCAGACAGCAATCAGTAGAGCCTTACTTAATTTTTAATGATCCAAAGATACTGACAGAGCGATACATCTTGTAACGTAAGACCATCGTTACTTTGACACCGTTTACATAGATAGCCTATCGCGTAACGCCGATTAATTCATATACTAATAGCAAGCTTGTGTTTTAAGAGCTTAAAAATATAATTTTAATCAAACAATAATCAATAATTTAAGGATGATTTTATGAGTAATAATGATGCCCGTATTATAGGTGATAACGAGATTGTAGCCGCTGATGGTCGTGAATTGACAGAAGCTGAGCGCATCAGAGCCGAAAACGAATTAAGAACGCCAGATGCTGGCGTCACAGAAAAAAAGGTCATTATGAATGATCCAGATAACATCGACCGTAGCGAAATCAAGCACATGTCAAAAGAGACCAAAAAAGATCTTAATGCTGACATGATTACAGGTGAGCCAGGCTCACACCCTGTCGGTACTGGTGTTGGCGGTGTTGGCGGCGCAGTTGCAGGCGCAGCTATTGGTTCTATGGCAGGACCGCTAGGAACGCTCATTGGCGGCGCTATTGGTGCTATCGCTGGCGGCGGCGCAGGACATGCTTCAGCTGAAGCTATCAATCCAACTCACGAAGAAGCTTACTGGCGCGCAGAATTCGCTAATACAGACTATCATGCCCAAGGTCATGACTTTGACCGTGATGCACATCCAGCCTATGCGGTAGGATACGCCAACCGTGGTCGTTACCCAGCAGATGCTCGTTTTGAAGATCACGAAAGCGATCTTGAGCAGTCGTGGAATGAAGTCAAAGGCGAGTCGCGTATGCAATGGAATGAAGCACGAGTAGCATCACGTGATGCATGGAACCGCGTTAGCAAATAATTTTATTAAGTAGCATTACCAAGTACATTGATAAATTACTAGACTTTTATAGGGGCTTTCAAACGATGTTTTGAGAGCTCTTTTTTATTTGTTAAAATAACAAGTTAATTTTTAATAGTGACGTTTAACAATAACAATAAGTGTCAAAAAGGTGTGCTAATCTTAGTGTGACTACAACAATGATAATCGAGCACATGACTGATTCTATAGCAAAAAATACGCCCGTACTTGCTCCTGATGCGGCAAGTTTTTATCAAGGCAAATCAAGCCAAGGGTTAGCGCCTGGACTCTGGACTTTGGTATTATCGCAAGTGACGACTTGGATTTTTGCCCGCTCCTTGATGAATGCGGCGGCACTAGGCTTTTTTTATGGCATTGCAGGTACTCTAGCTTATGCTATGTATTACTTTAGCTTTATTACTGGGGCTCACATTGTTGACAGTCTACGCTTTAAGCATGGTTTTGATAATATGCAAACCTTTATGCAAAGTAAGTTCGGCTTAATGGGTGAGCATTTTTACAATGCAGTTATTAGTTTTCGCTTAGTGAGTGAGGTTTTTAGTAACTTATTAGTATTTGGATTTATTACGACTTTGTTTGTAGGTTTCAATGAAACTTACATTATCCTGATTATCGCAGTTGCTACCTTGATCTATTCTTCTATAGGCGGCTTACATACTGCGCTCAAGACAGATGTCGTACAGGCGCTCCTGACCATTATCGCTATTGCTGTCTTATCAGTCGCTATGTTCTCTCATCCTCTATTTTCTTTTAGTGATATTGTTAGCTCATCTAATAGTGCTGACAATAAAGGCTGGATACTACTGGTAGTCGCCTTTATTCAAATATGGAGCTATCCTGCTCATGACCCTGTAATGACAGATCGCGGGTTTCTAGCCGATCGCTCAACGACCAAAAAGTCTTTTTATTACGCCGCTCCTATCTCTATCGTGTGTATCGTATTGTTTGGATTACTTGGTGTGTTTGCGCAACTAAATAATGCGGGCGGCGCTGAAGAGGTCACGCAAACGCTCAACACTTTATTCTCGCCTGCGGTCATGATGCTATTTAGTTTTGCGCTCATTGTCTCTGCTATCTCGACGCTGGACTCTACTTATGCGAGTGCAGCGAAGTTGGTGGCAGTCGATATGAAACTTATAAAACCAACAGTCAATAATGGCAGGTTGGTCATGCTCGGATTTTTGTTAGTCGGCTTGGCTTTTATAGCAACGGGTAGTAAAGACTTATTTGATGCGGTAGCTGTTAGTGGTACGGCTTCTTTGTTTTTGGCGCCCGTAGTGTTCTTTAGTATTTGGTCCAGTTGGGAAGTTAAGTCTTGGGCTATCGTAGTTAGTTTTGCGTCTGCTTTGATCGCAGGTATTGTCTATATGCTTGAGAATGGAGGGTACATAGCGATTATGACACCTCTCTTTGGCGCCGAACACAAGTATGTAAAACTACTTATACTATGTATCATAGCATCTGTTATTGGCAGCTTAGCCTTTGTAATGGCACGAGTAAAACCCGCCGCTTCTGGGCATACTCGTACTATTTAGAACTACTACTTAAAACGCATAAAATAATATAAAGGATTTTATGACCTATTCTGACAACAAGAGCGCTCGCAAATCATTCTATATAGCGACCGCTAATCTTCTGAACTTTGCTAATCCAGATCGCATTTACTATGATAATGCGCCGGCCTATAGCAAAGATGACTACGCGCGTAAACTAAATGGCTTAACAGACCTATTGGCAAAATCACACGCTGATATCATTGCGGTGCAAGAAGTATGGGACAGCGAAGCGCTTGAGGATTTGGCAGTCTCGTTAGGATTTGAGACTGAGCATGCTGTGATTCCATTAGCTAGCAACGATATTGCCAGTCCTCATACGCGAGGGCTAGGTGCAAAAAACACGCCTGCGGTGGGTATTATTACGCGATTTGAGCAGCTAGAGACTAGCCTACTTGAGCAAATTACCCCCAAAGCAGTCATAGATATTCCTGACATAGGGCCTTATGAGCGTTTCAATCGTCCCCCTTTATTGCTACGAGTCAACGCTTTTGATCAGCCGATCACGATTATTACTGCGCACCTAAAGAGCAAGCGCGCTTTTTTCTTGCGTGATGAGGATGGCAAACTGATAGAGGATATGGATGATCCAAACATACGTATTCGTGCCAAACTGCGCAGTTTGTGTATGAGAGCAGCCGAAGCAGCCTCGATCAGGCTATCGATCATCGAGCGTTTACATCATACCCGCGAACCACTTATCTTACTTGGCGATATGAATGATGTGACGGGTAGTGTGACTACTCAGTTGATGACCGAGACAGGGGAAGTCAATTATGATAAAAGTATGCGTGATGTGTCGTTATTCGATGCAGCTCGTGTTCAAGCTCGTTTTGGATGGATGAAGGATGTCGCCTACACGCATATTTACCAAGGTATGCCAGAGGTCATTGATCAACTGTTCGTCTCAGAAGAGTTTTTGCCAGAGAGCAAGTTTGCCCTTGGTCACGTTGAGCGAGTAGACTATTTTAACGATCATCTGAAGTGGGATTATGCCGATAGAGTCACTGATCATGGTATAATCAGGGCGAAAATTAAGCTTAACGATTAGCCTTTTTAGATGTTAATCGATACATTATTATTTGACCTAATCCTGTCCTTTGCTTGATAATGTACAAGTATATATGAATGCCTATTTATTAAACGTACAGCCCAGTCTAACGACGCTATTATTTTGAGTAACATAAACGTAGTGGCATAAAAATTGCTTAGACTATTGTATGAGAGTCGCTGATTCTAGTATTGGATTGAGCACTAACTGGTAATGAAGGTAGACAAAAACAAAAAGGCATAACGTTAAGAGGTTTGTAATGAGCGAGTATAAAGACGATAAGATAGAAGACGTATTAGTAGATTCGGAACTGGCAAAGATGTTAGTTCCGAACAAATTTAAATTTACGAGCCAGCAAGGCCGAGTACGCCGTCAAAAATTATTGGCAGGTGCCAAAAAATTAAGCGAAACTCAATCGATTAATGATATTACTCTAGCGGCTGTGTGTGAAGAGGCTGGTATTCCAAGAGCTTCTGCCTATCATTTTTTTCCTAACATCGAAGCAATATTCTTAGCATTACGGTTTTTGAATGCGATTGAGCTGTTAGAGATATTAGAAACAGTCGAAACAGGCGGATATGATAGATGGCAAGGTTACTTGACCGCGCTTATCGACCGCTGCGTGCAGATCTTCCACAACGATCAAACCAAAGCTAAGCTCATATACGATACCAATACCCCTGACTTTGAAGGCGATAGTTTCGGTGAAGATATCGATCATCAAATTGTCAATCTGGTATACAAACGCTTATCAGAGCGCTATGAGATGCCAAGTTTTGATGATATTCAAGATACGTTGCTAATAGCTTATAGCATCGTCAATGCTATCTTTACTTTGTCATATCGTCGCCATCAATCAATTACTGACGAGTATATCCAAGAAGCCAACACGGCGTTTATTGCTTATCTGCGCTGTTATTTGCCAGAAAAGTTACCTGCAAAAAAACACTAACTGATGGATTGGAAAAATGAGTTTAGAAGTTTTTAAACTCATTTATTTTTGACTAAAAGTGAAAGCAAAAAAAGCCGATATCATTATGATGTCGGCTTTTTTTAAATATAGAAAGACAATCTAGTTGGAAAGGGTATAAGTAGCCGTTGGCATAGGCATTGGAATAAAAACAGACGTAGCACTAGCCTGGGTTTGGTTGACCACAGGCATGACTTGACCATTACAGATATTATTTCTAGGGTCTAGTTGCTCATATTGTTTATAGTAGCTGTTGATCTGCTCAATAAGCGCAGCGCTATCAGTAGAGCTATTGGCATTGACATAGGCTTCACGGGTTTGTTCTAACCAGCGCTCGCCCATTCTAAAACGAGGACTCGACTCGCGCCAGCCTCTAGCACAATGATCTGCTGCTGCCCAAATTAGAGAAACTTCGCTAAAAGCCAGCTCACGCGGCGCACTATTGATACCGCCCGCCGTTTTAAGTGCACTTAGCATCGCCCAAAGGTCAGGGCGCATCATATCAGAGGTTGTCGGAATGTCTCTTACAAGATTAATGTTTTGCTCATCATTGTTTTTAAGTGCCAAAAAAATCTCTTTGCCAGACTCGAAAGCATAATCAGCAATAGAGGCACGGCTATTCATACTGTATTTATTATTGGCGTAGTTAAGCCATGCTTGTGCCTTAAAAGCTAGATACTGCTGACGGGCGGTCACATTTGCTTGCTGATACGGTTGTAATTGCTCGATCATGCAAGCGATATCACGCTGCTGCTTGGTTTGGTATTTAGAAGTTTTATTCTGACGATTATCTTCACAGCGAGTTATAGCATTTGTGCTGATATTCATAGCTGGAGCAATGATAGTCAGGTCAGTAATGGTCGATTGAATAGGACTAGATTTAACAACGCTAGGTTGAATAGCAATAGGTTGTACAGAGACAGGTGTAATGCGAGTTGTATTATCAACATCCAAATCTGCCGACGCAGAAGAGGTTATGAGTGCCAGTAGGATAGCTGATAGAGCGGCTGGCAGGCGACGCTGGCAGGTCAGTATTTTGGTCGTGAGGTCTGAAGCATTCATCGTATTACAAACCTTGTATTAAAATAATAAGGGTTAGTCGCGACTGTTTGATTACTTACAATACATTAGAATTAGTAGAGCTTGTATTGTTTGAAGCCTACATCAACAAAGGCCTAAAATAAGATAACTCTACTTATTATAAAGTAGAGTTACTTGCTAAACGTTTATTTTTGCTTGGATCATCACGCTTGAATAATTCTTCATCAAACTTGAAGCGTAGTCTAAAGTATGCGCCCTGTTGAGTACTATCGTCATAGGCAATATCATCATCTTCAAAGCCCATAAAGTTATACCCTAGAGACAACCATAGATTAGTCATAGGACTATAACCGACCTCAGCGCCTAGCATATAAGACAGATCGTCCGCTTGATCATTCCAGTAAGTACCGGCTTGCAGACCGACGTCCCAACGCTCACTAAGATCATAAAGTCCACGACCGTATACGGCGTGTGCTGTGTTATCACTTGAGATGCTATCTGCTTCGTATTCTGTATACTTACCAGCGTAACGACCAGATAAAGTCAAAGGACGAGTCGGATGATAGTTACCATTCCACGACCAAATCGTAGTATCTCTGCGATAAGTATCATCGCCCGTATTATTGTCATCTAAACGATACTCAAGCTTGGCTAGCATATCGAGCTGATTACTATTTAGATCTCGATACGCCGCGCCCAACTGGAAGCGGTTGACAGTACGATCGCCATCGTCATAATCGATACGAGAGTAAGTGTCTTTTGCAAGTAACGTAATTTCATCGGTATAACGATAAGCAATACCAGCACTGCCGAGCAACGTGTCGCTAGTCTCGCCCCAGCGTTTCTCGAAACGACCTGAAGCTTTGTAATTCTCTTGTGCTAAATATTCAACACCGATGCCCGCTGCGGTCGCCGTATTGTTTTCTTCACCTTCAAGTGACTCAACGCGCTCAAACAAGGTATTGAGAGTCAGACCTTCTTGCACATACCATTTGTTCTTAAGACCGATAGCGGCCTCTGCTTCACGAGCACTAATGGCATCACGCATACGGTATTCGCTATAGACTTTACCGTCTTTCATATAGTTGGCATCGAACCCGATGACGGTACGTTGACGCTCATCGGTATCATCGAGACCATAACTGCCTGACAAACTATTGATTAAGTCATGACGAGCATATAGACGACCAAGATTGCCAAGTGGCGTCTCACCACCAACGGAGGTTGCGTTACGCGAGCTGTTCTCAATATCTTGCTCGTATTCTGCAAACACTAAGCTATTATTAAGCTTAGGCAGGCGTGCGGTAATACGCGCGCGTGCGGTAGTACCTTCGATATCTTTGTCAGCATCGCTCACACTACTGAGTGCTGACTGATTGATAATATCGTCTTCAAATAGCGTATCATCAGTGATATCAATAACATCTGTGGCTTCTTGAGTGTTGCGTGAGGCAGCGGTAGCATCTTGCTTATAATAACGGACACCAAGCTCGCCAACGACGTTCTGACTCAAGCGCTGCTCGATACTGGCTTCGACACCTTGACGAGTTGCATCAGTCGTATTGTCTTTGGTACGTACGCCTTCAAATTTGAGCGCTGTGTTCTTATCATTGATAAGGTGTTTGATCTCAACACCAGATTCAGTACGTCCAGCAGTTAAAATGGATGCACCAGTGACAAAACCTTCGTCAGCATCATTATAGTAGGCTTTTGCACGAGTATTTTTCTTGTCGTCGTAATTTAGCTCAATACGCAGAGCATCACCATCAGCATCTTGTATATCTAGCTCTTGGGTATTGATCTGATTGCTAGCTTGATAGTTAGGGTTTTCTGCTTTACTCATCGCGTATTCAGCGACTATTTTTAGCTTGTCATTGAATTTGATAACACTGTTAATGCTCGCAAGCTCTTCTTTATTGAGTGGATCGTCGCTATTGACGTAACTACCACCAATAGAAACCTTGTTATTTAATTGTTGCTTGGCTGCGATACCGCCAACAAAGTAATCTTCGCCACCCTCATCGACTTCTACTGTCACGCGGATGTAGATAGGGTTACCATCTAGATCTTGACTGGCAATAGGCGCTTTTAGGAACAAACTGCGGCTTAAAGGGTCAACCTCATAATCAGCGAAACGACTTAGCGTTTCACGGCGTATAATGAGACCAGGATTATTGGCATCACGAGTGATGACTTCAACAATTTCAGAATTCTCTAATACGGCGTCGAAATCTTCAGCTAGAGGATAAGGGCCTGATATACCAAGACCACGAGTCTCATTCACACGCTGTGATGAACTGGTTTCGGCAAGGAACGTAGTGATACGAGTATTGGTGTCTTCATACTGAGCTTTTAGACCAGTAAGTGTACGATTGTATTGACCCAGCTTAATACCATCATCGTTATCGACTTGAGTTTTTAGATCACCGTACATAGCGAATGAGCGACCTTTATCTAGGCGCACATAGAGTTTGCTCGTTGATTGAGCGTCAAAACCTTTAGCCGATGAGTCACCATAGACAGGGTAGTACTCGCCAGGCTCGATATCACGAAACAAGCGCTCGCCTTTTTTGTCGCTATCATAAGCGAGCGTCAGTAGATAATCACCGCGAACTTTACCTTTGAGGAACATCGCCGCACGGCCAGTCGCTGAGTAATCGTCACCGCCTGCAATCTCATTTAGCTCTTGCTCAAAAGCGCCCTGAGCATCAGTGATGCTGCCGCCATCGAAGTCTTTGAGTGATATTGCACCTTCTACGATACCAACCGCAATCAGCGGACGCAGCTTAGGAGTAAACTGTAAATCGATAACTTGTTTGCTGCTGCCAGTGTCGATAACGAGCTGACCTTTACCAGGTACGCTTGGTGCAATGACAGGAATTAGTATCTCGCCACCATTGACCATCACTTGCGTACCAGCTTTATCCTTACTGCCATCAGGTAAGTTTATGCGACCAATATTGGTATCAATAGTGATCGGTGTTGAGGCAACATAAGGACGATTGTCACGATCTTTTAGACTAACGACGATCTGATATTCGCTCAGGCCATCAGCTTCTACTAAGCCATCCTGAGTACGGTAGTTGATCGCCTGCAAGCTATCAGGCGTAGTCACATTGATGGACTGCTCAGAAATCGTCTTGCCATTGATATCAGTGGCAACGCCGCGGAGCGTATTACGACCACGCTGTAAATCAACAGCGTAATAATCAAACGCGGTAACGTTTTGTTTTTCTTGTTCAGCCGTTTTACCGATCTGTTCTGCTGATACGGCTTTGCCATTCACATACAGGGTAAAGTTAGAACCTAATGGCGCTTGTACTTGGACCATCTGCTTATATGAAGCAAGCTGTTGATCGCTACTTAGATTAATAAACGCAACATTATTGTTATCAACTTCTTTTAGGTACTCTTCTAGTACTTTTTCTTTAGGTTGGACGACTTTTTTGACATCCATATTGATACGATTAGCGCTAGGTATCGCTAATTCGTTGACAATAGCAGAGTCGCATTTGATACCTTTATCGAGTACATCGTTAGATTTGCAGCCAGTAGCATCGACGTTGTCATCATAGTCGCGATCATAGATAGGCTCTAAATCGAGCTTGCTTTTAACCGCTTGCTCTAAGGTATCGTTCTTAGCGCTAATACTTTTGCTACGGGCAACCAGCTCAGCGTTAAGAGTTTCAGTGCTATCGCTCATACCGCCAACAATAGCGAAATCAGCGCGATGTAACTCGCCGTATTTGAGATCAACGAAGCGGCTACCAGCATCTCCAGCGTTGCGGTTACTTTGAGTGATGAGCTCACTTGCGACAGGAATAGTTGTACGATCGACTTTTAATACGTGGGTCTTGGCACTGATACCATAAAAGTTATACTTACCTTCAGGATCGGTCACGATAAAGTTACCGTTCTCCATGTAGATGCGTACACCTGCGACACCAAGCTCGCCGTCTTCTTTTTGCTGGATGCCGTCTCGGTTGATGTCGTGATAGACTTTACCAATGATAATACCATCAGTATTCATAAGACCACGGCTAACATCAACAGACCACTGTGATTCCATGGATGCAAATACATTGTCATTATCATCACGAGCGACTGCGGTAGCACGGTTAATACCGTCGCCACCTAATGCTGACGCGCCAATAAGAACGCGATAAGTGACACTCTTCGTCTCACCCGCAGCTAAGTTACCTAGGTTTAGAACTTGATACTTGCCGTCTACCTTGAACTCAGTAGTTTGAGCTTGACTGATATCAATATCGCTATCTGCGCTATTAGCCCCTTGGTTGACGCGTGCGCTACCTTTGACATAGTCGAAACCACGTGGCAACGCATCTTTTAGCTCAACATCGAACGCGGTTGCAGCACCATTATTAGTGACATTAATACTGTAGTTGACGTAATCACCAAGATCAGCTGATTTGATATCGCCTTCTTTTTGAACTTGTAGGCTCGCAGATTGATCAACAATATCGATGTTGTTGCTGATATTGTCTATGATATCAACGCGACCGCCATCAGGTGTAATACAAGCATCAAGTGTGACGGTCAGCGAATCGCCTTTCAAAGTCTGAATAATCTGGTCATCGATCTTATTGGCATTATTTTGAGTCGGCGCTGATACTTGGTATTTACCCGTGTTGTCGCCCGTCTCTATTGCTTTTAGAGAGTATTTGTCACCTGTCAATTCTGAGGTAATTGTCACCCATACTTGGTCTTTTGCGTTGGGCTGCACATTACACTGCGCGTAATTGGCTTCTACGTATACGTTTGAGCTTATTTGTGTCGTATCTTTTGGCCCTTCAAACCTATCGTCTGTAAAGCCAATACTCGGCTTGACAATGATGAGGCGGTCAGTCGCTGCTGCTGTTACAGAATCATCTTCGACAACGACAGCGCCAATCTTAATCTCAGCAGTATCGCCACTAGCAGCGTTACGATCACTCAAAGCTTGAACGATAAACTGGATACTTTCGGCTTGACCCAAGGCAATTTGAGCGCTCAAACCATCGAGTATAACTTGTCTATCACTATCATCGATGATGCCGTTTTCGTTAAGGTCTTGGTATACCGCAAAGTTAGATAGCGTACTTGGATAGTCAAAGCTTAGAGTAACGGTTTCATCAAAGGTGCCATTATTCGATAGTACATTGACCCACTGAACAGTATCACCCGCACTGATAGTTTGTAGATCAGGCTGAGTAAGGCTAACCTCATATTGAGGCAGGGTTAATGATTTAAAGCTAACTTGGTTAGACGTGCTCGTCTGATTGCTGTTGCCAACTGTGTAGCTGGTTTGCGCGATGTTGTTGATCGTGGTGACACCCTTGCCATCTTCAGCATGAGCGATATTTGCTTGCATAAGTAGCATCGACGCTGCCAACGTAGTCAGCGCAGTCAACGCGCCTGTACGGTAGCGAGGGTTACGAGTCGAAAATACAGCTTGACGCATATTCGGTAATCCTACTTATGAAAGAAAACATAGTTAATGTATAAAGGGTAAAAGGGGAGTTTTCTTAATCTGATTAAGAAAACTCCTTTGATCATAAATCAGTAATTATGGTGTGCTATTAGTACCCGTCTGAGAGATCTTGGCAGAGAAATAGATAGTACCTGTTTCTGTTCCTGTCAAAGTAGCAAACGTACCACTGACACTCTGGCCAGAGATAGTCGATGTCGCGTCATCTGAGTTGTTTGACGTCTCAGAAGAGAAGCTACCATTTTGATAAGTCAGCGTATCAACTAGAGTATCCGATAGAACAATACTATTAATTGCTGTATTAGAGAAAGTATTAGTAGCTTCTAATTTGTAGAATGCACACTGATCAGCAGTAGCCACCACATTAGTCGTTACCCAGTTCGTAATAGAGGTCGGATTGGTGTCACAAGCAGCAGCGGCTTGGAATTTGAATAGATCAATACCTTCCATCGTTGTCGTTGACTCAGCGCTAACATCGACAGGAGCAGGTGTACCGTCTACTACTGTTTGTGGTAGAACTGTGATAACGATTTCCTCAAACTTACCAATATCGCTATCTTGACCGTTGTTACTGCCTGAACCATTGGTATTGACAACGACACCGATAGTCACGGATTCACTAGGAGCAAGGCCTGCGTTAACCGCATCGTTTAAGTCATACTGACCACTAGCATTAGGAGTCAATACGGTCTCACCAGCATCGAATACGCCATCACCATTAGCATCTACAAATACAGTAACCGTATCGATCTCGTTGATGTCGATAGTTGGTGTCACTGTGAAGAAGACTTCATCTTCAGCGTCTGCTTCAGTGACATCTGTACCAGCATTGGTAATGGTATAAGTGTACACATTATCAGTGCTTTGTAGAGCGACTTCTTTATTTTCATCATCAGTAATGGTCAAAGAACGCGTCTGATTCCTTGGTGTAACAGTCGCATTATCGTTATTATCTTCACCGATATCAGGGTTGGTTGGATCTTCAAAGTTATCTTCTGTTGTATTGTTATCAGCAGCGTCACCTGAACTATCCGTTAGATCAATGTCACCATCGTCGTCTAAATCATCAGTCACTACCGCAAAGTTGACAAAGTCACTACCGACTGTTGCATTGTCAGCAGGTCTGGCGCGGAAGGTAATCGTGATTGTATCGTTTTGATCGATATTTTGACCAATTAAAGTAACCGTTCTACCATCGCTTGAGACAGCAGGAGTGCCTGTACCAGTAGTAGTAGGTGCCACATAATTGGCTTCGCCGTTTTGTATGGCAATTAGGCCAGCAGGCAGATCATCTGTAATAGTAACATCAGTACCGTCAGCGGTACCTTCGTTCAACACGGTAATCGTGTAGTCAACGTAGGCATTGGCGTTATTTAAATCGATAATCTGAGTGCCAAGGTTGCTTTGCGCTGACTTCGTAATCGCATAGATAGGCGTTACGGTAACAGCATTATCCGTGTTAGTAGCGACTGCAGGCTGGCCAAGATCAGTTAGATATTTACTGGTCGAGGTGACCGTTAATATACCATTATCACCAATCACGCGATCATCATTAGGATCTGTAACCGCGCTGATAACGATATCAGCAGACTGACCTGGATCAAGCTCTATAGTACCGCCATTAAGGACAGGCTCAACAGCGCCAACGGGGTTACCGTCGATATCACGGATCTGATATGTAATCGTGCTGTTGGCAATATCATAATCAAAGTCATCGCCATTTTCATTTGAGATATCTATAGTATAGGTATCTGTGATGTTACCATCGTTCGTTAAGGTATGAGTAAACTCGACAGGAGCACCTGATACTGGGTTGACATCGATATCTTCGTTTTCATCGTCACCAGGGCTACCATCAGCAACGGTGGCAATCAAGCTGAACGCACCTGTCTCATTGACAGTAATAGTCACCTCATTCGATTCAGCAGTTTGCTGAGTATCATTACCTGTGACATTGTAGGTCGCAGTGGCGATGTTCTTTACAACAAAGGCATTGTCTTCACTATAAGTGACATCGTCAGCATTAGCAGTGCTAGTAATACCCATAGCAGTGACAATACCGACGGTCAGTACTGAGTATTTAAATAAGTTAGGTTTCATACGGTAATTCTCCTAAGGGTATAAATGAGTAGTCCAAAAACGAACTATTCGACAATGGTGTTCAGTGCCACAGCGGCAGACTTCTTAGCGGGTAGTAATTTGATATTCCAACGTAATGTACGATATTCAGAATATGGAATCTTAATCATCTTGCCATCCACCTTGCGCATCAGTGGCATATCGGCGTAGTTCTTGCCATCGATGCTTGCCTGTGCGCTAGCAGGACTAGCTTCACCGTTGAATGCCATATTAGTTGGGATAGGTAAGATAACGGCTAGATCGTTAATGTCTTTATTAATTGTATTGGTATAGTTCGCTTTGTACTGAATCACGGTACCTGCTGGCGCGGTACTAACAGGTGCGTAACTTACTTTGCCATCTACAGCCTTAGTGACTTTATTTGCTGTTAGCTCCATTTTTAGAGCGTCATCAGCGTGAGCAATACCTGATAAAGTAAGGCTTGCTAAAGTTGCCAGTAAGGTAGTACGTAATAAGTTAGAGAGGTTCATATCTTTGTCCTTGTTCAATTCATTGCTAGTCGTGGTCATTGGTGCAACATCTGTGCCATACCGAATGGCAATAAGTAAATGTGGACAATTGAGGATAGATACAACTCTTATGGTTGTATTATCACAAATAGGTAACATACCGTCACTACATAAAAGATGAATGGTAGTTAGTAGTAGTTGAATGGTAGTAAGAATATGATTATCATGCATTTTTTTGGTAAAAAACTAACAATAACAATCATTTATGTGAAACATGTAATCAAGTTATCGTATACAAGTAATGAGGGTAAATGCTCTGAAAATAAGAAATAACTTTACTTACGCATATTCGCTTAAAGACTTAATATTTCTATAATGTTGAATAATAAGACGATTTACTAGCGTTAGAATTAGGATCTTCGATCCGTAGCTGCTTTTGCTGACACATCAACTTGCAAATATTATACACAAAAAAACACTCATAGGCACGTTTATGTTCCTATGAGCGCTAGATACTGATACTTACTACGATATTTCTCTAACGATTCGTTTTAATCTTCACTGAAAACTTCATTGTCGCTGTTCCCTGCGGTACTAGTGGGTTAATAGTAGTACTAATAGCTGTTTCGTCAGCGTTACGCGCTGCAGCAGATGTGACGGTTGTACCAGAACCTGTGCTAGTTGTAGAGGCAAAAGTGTTTCCTCTGTAATCAGCAGTCGCAACGAAGTTGGCTGTCGCATCTGAGATGACTAGATTCTGTATATTGAATCCACGCTCAGTAGTAGAGGTGTTCTTGGCCGCGATTTGATAGATTACGCATTGACCGGGCGTTGCCGCAAGTGGATCAGCAGAGCTACTAAAGGCAGTATCAGCAGTACCGTCACACGCAGCGTCTAAAGCTTGGCTCTTGACGAGAGTAATACCTTTAACATCTGTTCTATCAGTTACTGGAGCAACTGTAGGCGCGCCTTTACCACTAGCAGTCAGTCTCACTACAGTATCTTCAGAGATACCAATTTCAGCATTTTCTGATGAGACCTTATAACTGATATTAACCGTACCGGTAGGCGCTATACCATTAGGCAGGGCGGTCTTGATATCATATACGCCACTGTTATTAGGGGTAATGCCGACTGCGGTTTGCGCTGGCGCAGAACCAGGACCATCTGGATCATAGGTCAGGGTTACAGAACCAGGTACGACGTTTACCGCATCTGGCGTACCATTGTCGTTATCTGTAATAGTAAAGGTTAAGCCGCCTGTCACATTGCCTTCAGTGTTTTGACCACTGTTAGTAATAAGAGTTTGATGTAAAACCTGACCTGCTGTACCTGAAGTCGGAGCGATCTCTTTTATAGTAGGATTGGTCAATTTCAGCTCACGTTTAATAGTCGCTAGTGGCTGAGTGGAGTCATTGCCGTTAGTACCATCTGCATTGGTACCGTTGGTAAAGTCGGTATCATTGACAGGATAGAATTGGTTGACGTTTTCAACCGTACTGTCAGTGCTATCGATCAAAGTGTTATCAGTAGCTGGGTTATTGTCCAAATCATCAGTGACTTTAACATGGTTCAAGGCATTGTTTGCTAGGGCAGCATTAGGGTCTTTTTTGACCGTAAAGTTAATAGTGATACTATCACCCACAGGAAGGTTTGCTCCTTTTAACTCAAAACCTTTATCAGTTTGAGAGAGCGCACCTTTAGTCGCACTACCACTAACAACAATGCTATTCGTCGTTAGTGCTGATGCTATAAGCAGACCCGCTGGCAAGTTATCTGTAATAGTAATATCAGTTGCATTAGCAGAATAGTCAGTCGTTGGGTTCTTGATTACTATCTGATAGGTAGCAGTATCGTTAGCATTATTCAGATCTAACGAGTTCAAAACTGTTTTAACAATACTAAATGTTGGTAGTGTTGTCACTGATTTGTCAGTGTTAGTCAATGTTTTGCTGGCAGTTGGCAATAAAGAGCTAGTTGCTGTTAATCTCAAATTTTGTCTATTGCCGCCTTTGTTATCTTTAGTCTTGGCATTAATAGTGAACTTGACAAACTGACCTGCCTCTAATGCGAAACTAGTTCCATTGAGCGTACTCACAGGGACATTAGATTGCGTAGATACAGGCGTATCGGTACCAGGAGTCTGTCCTGCATTGTATAAAGAGTAGGTAACCGTAGATGCGGTCAAATCGTAATCTGCATCATCACCAGTAACATTGGCAAGATTGAGCGTATAGTTGTCATTACGGTTACCAGTGTTGGTCAACGTGTGGTTAAATACCGCAAAACCGTTAGGAGCAACTTCTAGTTTTTCATTGATAGTATCACCAGGATTACCATCTTCGTTATTTGCAACCAAAGAGAACGATAATTTCTCTGATACTCGAACGATAACTTCGTTAGACTTCACCTCTGTCTGTTTGACACCAGCGATGTCATAGTTTGCTGTTGCAATGTTTTTAATATCTACGTTAGTGGTGGTCGTACCGCTAGTAGTGTTAGTAGCTAAGGCACTAGTAGAGATACCTAATGCTGCAGTAACGCCAACAGCGATCAAGCTATGTTTAAAGGTTGCTGCTTTCATAAAATGCTCCAAGACGATAAATAAATAAATAGTTAGTGATATAAGTTGAAAATGATAGTAGAGCTTTTATCAGCTAACTTTGGTATTTAACGCCACAGCAGCAGACTTGTTAGCAGGTAGTAATTTGATATTCCAGCGTAGCGTACGGTATTCAGATAATGGGATCTTGACTAGCTTGCCATCGACTTTGCGCATCAAAGGCATGTCTGCGTAATTCTTGCCATCGATACTTGCTTGAGCACTAGCAGGCAAGGCATCACCTGTAAACGTCATGTTGGCAGGGATAGGTAGCGTGACCATAACGTTATTGATGTCTTTACTTATGGTATTGGTATAGTTCGCTTTATACTGAATAACAGTGCCCGCTGGTGCTGTGCTCACGGGTAGATAAGAGATACCGCCCTCAGCATTTTTGATGACTTTATTCGCGCTCAAATTCATCTTCAAAGCGTCATCGGCATGAGCAGCGCCTAGCGATACGGTGAAAGCTACTGCCACAAATATAGTGGTACGTAAAAGATTAAAATATTGCATAATAAAATCCTTTGTAAGGGGTTGTCGATCAGACACATGCATATCGCTATTCTGGATAGCTTGGGACGTACTAGAAGTATGATTCAATAACGAATATCTAGAGATAAGTCTGTGAAAATACTGAGGTATTTCTGATGCCTGCATCATTACAAATAGCAAAAATTAAGTCATCAAAAAGGTGATAGATGGCGGTTTGAAGTTACTGAATGGTAATCACATAATTACTAGAAAATATTCATCAAGACGAGAAGTAGATAAACTATGCTTTAGGTAGAAACCTATGTATGAAGAAATTTCCGAAATCAAAAACGCCTATCTAGTCGGATAACTAAATAGGCGTTTTTGGATGTCTAAAACGTTAAATTATTGACTGGTACCGTACTTGGTATTGAAATAGAAGTCACGTTTGGTTCTTGGGTTTAAGGTAAAGGATTTAGACTCCATTGTACCATTTTGGCCAATAGTAGGGCTGTTGGCCGTATAATCTGTTGAAGCGGGGGCAGGAGCTGCAATTGTTGACGTCACGATGGCATTGTTGACCCCTTTGTTTTGTAATATATCTTTCATAACAAAGTTATCAATATTGACATTAGCGCGATTGGTCGCTGTAATCTTGTAGGCGATACATCTGCCAGGTGCGATATTTTCAACTAAGGCTGAGCTAAACCCTGTCGATGGACTGGTGGTATCTCCAATACTAGCGTAGTTGAGTGTCGCAGGGCAGTTATTGATGTATTGAGACTTTTTGAGCACCAAGGCGACGTTTGCAGCGATCACGCGACCAAAGTTATTATTAGGGTAATCAAAGGTATTGGTGACTATATTGACCGTCTTAGTAGGTGCGTTGGTACGAATAGGGTAATCAGTACCAGCGCGCTCTTCTACTAGGCAGATATTATTAGAATTGCTATTTATCGTAGCGGCAGAAGCATTTATCTGGTAAGTCCCCGTTGTTGATACTGCTTGAGTGGCATAAACGGTACTAGGGGCCGTACAGTTGACTAATTTGACCGTACTGCCAGCAATACCGAGCTCTTGAGGTGTATTAAATACCCCATTAAAATAATTGGGTCTATTCGCGTAAGGGCTACTGCTACTAGCAATGTCTGCGTTAGTAGCGTTGGCTTCACTATCTGTAATACCACCATTATCATCAAATACAGTACCCGAAAAAGTATAGCCGATTGGTGTGTTGGTAATGGTACAAGTTATCTCATCACCAAAATTGGTACTAGCCAACGTAAACGAACGAGTTTTTGTAGTCGCATTAAATACCATATTTGCAGTGGGCATGACAGTGGTACTACCTGTGGTCGCATTGGTACAGGTATAAGTAGCATTATAATTTGCAATCTCACCAAGCGTTGTACCATTTCTGACGCGTTCAGTAATGGTATAGCTTGTGTTTTCAGCTATGCTTACAGCATTTCGATTGTTGTTGTTCGTGACGGCTGAACCTGAGCCTGTCGTGGTAACCGCATTGACAACCGTTGTTCCTCTGTTAATACTAAGCTCAAACTGATCTCGATTAGTATCAGTATCATTGACACGGTTACCAGCTAGTACTTTTTTTACAAGAACTTTAGGTGGTGCTAAACAAAAATAAAAATTAGAATATCCAACAGCATGTGGAGCAGGGGTTTCATTAATCGTATTATTATGTCTCAATCCTAGGACGCTATTTGCAGCTTTGTAACCCCAAGAAGCATCAATATCACACTCACCAGTAGAACAGTTCTGACCTTCAATTGCGGTCACTATACTGGTATTAGGAGCAGGGTTGTTAGCAGCATGAAACAAACTATTAAATGTCAACCGACCACCGTTGGCAGATACGTCTATCTGTTCTGCATATGGTGTTCTATCTGCGCGAATTGGAAAGAAACCAATATACCCAATAATAACATTAGAGGTTAAGGAGTCTACATCTTGTATTTCATAGCCTGCCTTACTCACTGAGCGATTGGTACTAATATTTAAAATATGGTTATTTACAGTCGATGTAGAGTCGTGAACCAAGTTAATAGCAGAAGATGTGCTGCCATTAATAGACCCATAGAAAGGAGGAGCACCTTGACTATTGTTTTTTTCCACAATCGATGAGAAATTAATATTGAAGGTTTTGTTTCCTGAAGATTCTGCGAAAGTAAAATTTCTCGAAGAGTCTCCAGCTGTCCAGTTGAGAGGTAAGCTCACTACGGGAAAGTCTGGCGTTGACGCAGGAGCATTGGCGTTGGCACCAATAAAGTACATCTTATGATTTATGGGACAAGCAGCAGCTGTAGAGGTCGCAGTAGATTCGAAATTGGCGTTAGCTTCAGTACCAAAAAAACCTATCATAAAGGCAAGCGATACGAGTACTCGATATGTAGGCATATTGGCTACACGAGTATACAGAGAGATGTGAATATTGTGCATATCGTTACGCCTTATGATCTTTGGCTCTTTAGCTATTAAGTAAAGAATCAAAATTATGATATTACTTTGAGTGTTTAATCTTATACAAAGACGCAAGTAAAGCCTAACAATAAAGTATGAGAGGTAGTTATATCAGGATGAAATGCAAGAGTATGCACACAGAACAAAACAGACACTCTTATTGATATATGTGTCTGTTTCGATGTCGCTATCTCAAAAGCTGCTTATGATAGGGCAGCCATCAATCAGTTTGATTGAGTCGTACCAAATTTAGTATTGAAAAACAACCTCGCTGAAGGCGGTACACTTGCCGTAGTTGATGTTGCAGTCAAACTAAACAGATTAGATTGAATAGTGCCATTGGTATCGTATGCAACCGTTGGACTGGCGACTGAGGTTGGAATAAACAGAGGCGCTGGACGCTTGAACACTGAAGCGACAGGGTCAGATTGCAACTCATCACTTATTCGTACTTGCTGTAGCGCTATATGACCTCGGTTAAACGCTTGAATACGGTAAGCGATACACCTTCCAGATTCAATATTACTAATTGGGTTGGTACTAAAACCTTGTGTTGGATTCTCACTACTACCGACATTTTGATAATTAAGACTAGCGTTACAGTCGTGAACGTATTGAGATTTTATGAGTACTAACGCTGCATTTGCAGCCCGAACTTCACCAAAATCTAAATTGCGCGTGATTGCGCCTGCACTATTTCTCTCGGTTTTGTATTCAAAGACATTGGCAACCAATGTGACCTCGCGCGTATCTGGTGTGGTATCTATTGTAAAGTCCCAAGCGCTTGGTTCATTCTCTACCACGCAGACTCTAGTGCTATTGGCAAGCGCACTCGCTGGTACGATAAAGTTATATCGACCTCTAGTGGCATTATCATTCGATACTGTCTGCGGATTGGGCGAGGTGGTTGCGATGTTGGTGCCATTACAGTTGGTCAATCGAACTTGTAAGTTGTTGTCGTATATGCCAGATTCAGTAGCACTATCAAAGGTTCCGTTAAAGTAGCTGCCATTACCGATGAAGGTTGAAGAGATGTTCTGTCTATCAGCACTACTCGCTGTAATACCGCCGTTGTCGTTAAAGACGATACCTGAAAAGATAAAACTGCGACTATTAGTAATGGTACAAGTCCAATTGTCCCCATAAGTAAGTTTTAGGCTATTTGGATTTAGCGTTGTCACTGTTGTACCATCTGATCTTCTACAAGTATAAGTAGCATTATAATTTGACAGGTTTGTGGTGCCTGAGGCAATCTCGGTCAAAGTATATGTCTTGGTAGGATCAACTCTAAAAGTCCCTGTTGTACCTGTACCAGTAGTAACAGTATTACCTTCTCCTGCTGTCGTCGTCGTACTGATACCACTGGTCACTGAGGTATTATTTGCGTTATCTGTTATCTGAATCCTAAACTCATCTGTATCTATAATGCGAGGGTCAGACAATGCTTTTGTGTAAATCAATCGCGGCTGCGGCTGATAACAATAGCCATCAAATCTTATATCAACTAGCTGATCGCCAGGATCATTGAATTGATTACCATCGCCGTCATCATCACTTTGATCAAAATAATTTAAGTCAGTATTATTACCGTAAGTAATGTCTACTTTTACAACAGGCTGGTTGAATGACAATGAAACTCTGCAATTGTCGTTCAAGCCGCCGCAACTGACACTGCTAGTCAAATTTGTTTGCCGATAAGGTGCTATGCTGGTAATTCCAGCGCCTTTAGATTGTAAGACTGGACTAATCGTCGTCCCTGCACTAGTAACCCCTGTGACGGTCGCTTGGTCAAAAAACTCGAAATACCTATTACCAGCAAAGTCTGTCCCTACGTAGCTTGTGTCTATGTCGTAAATACTAATACCAACATTAGTGAGCGCCTGAGGCTGATTGGAAAATTTATTACTAAAGGTATAAGACGCGGTTCGTGTACTCGTTTTATCGGCAAAGTCTTGGTAGAAACGAAAAACTTGCACACCTCCAGTAGTATCCGATTGATATCTATTTATTCCCCCAGTATCTAAAGTGCCGCTAGTGGTTAAACTATTGGAAGCTATCAAGTAGCTCTCGCTTTTAATACCGATAACATTTTGGTTGCTTTGTGGAGTAGGTGGTGAGACCACCGGAGCAAGATTGGTATAATCTGAGTTTGAGAATTCATCAGAGGTGAAACCAGCAGGGCAGCTAACGGCAGCAAATGCTGAGTGTGCAGATAACGTAAGTAAGGTTATCCCTACAATATAAGCTGGACGACGCAAATTTTTGATAAGTCTACTACAAACATTTAGCTGCATGACGCTTCCTTGTAGATCAAATAATCTGTATTTATTATCATAAAATAAATCTTACCCTTTTGACACCTTTAGATTAAAAAATTCATTAGCTTAACTTTAATTAAAGCTTAACAATGTTTAAAATCAATCTTTTATTAGCAACTAAAAATTGGTCTTAGATCGTATAAGTTAACCATAAAGTTATCAATATTCATCTAATTACTATTCGTCATTTCTTGGCTGAATACCTGTATTTTTACCATTTTTTCAAAGCTATAAACAATTCGCTGCTATGTGCCTATAATGGATAGATATAGCCTCTTAACTATTGACTGCTTATTTTGATTTATTATTTTTGCGGTTTGTGTTAAGAGCATGACGATTTTACTTTAACTAGATTTTATACTAACTATGAGCTGTCACCAGACAGATAAGACCCAAAAAGGATTGACCAAGATGAATTATTACAAGGATGTTGATAGCGTAGAGACTCAAGAGTGGCTGGATGCTTTTGAGTCGGTCATCAAACATGCTGACAAAGACCGCGCGCAGTTTTTATTGAAGGCGCTATACAACATGGCGGTGCAAGAGGACTTACCTTTTAATCGCCTTGATACGGCCTACATCAATACTATCGCCGTTGAAGATGAGCCGATGTACCCAGGTGACTTGACTATCGAGCGCAAGCTCCGCGCTTTAATTCGCTACAATGCCCTTGCGATGGTGATGCGAGCAAATAAGAACGATGACGATTTGGGTGGTCACTTAGCAACTTTTGCCTCTAGTGCGACACTATATGAGACGGGTTTTAATCATTTCTTTCGCGCCGCAAGTGATCATTTCGGTGGCGACATGATCTATTATCAAGGTCACTCAGCACCTGGTATTTATGCGCGCTCTTATTTAGAGGGTCGCTTAGATGAGGAGCAACTTGATAATTTTCGCCGTGAAGTGGGCGGCAAAGGTTTATCAAGTTACCCGCATCCGTACTTGATGCCAGACTACTGGCAGTTTCCAACCGTATCTATGGGTCTTGGCCCCATCATGTCGATCTACCATGCGCATGTGCACCGCTATATGGAAAACCGTAAATTACTTGAAGCTGAGGGTCGCAAGATTTGGACCTTTCTAGGCGATGGTGAAACCGATGAGCCTGAGAGTTTGGGCGCTATCTCCTTGGCAGGTCGTGAGAAGCTTGATAATCTAATTTGGGTCGTCAATTGTAATCTACAACGTCTAGATGGCCCCGTACGCGGCAATGGCAAAATAATCCAAGAGCTAGAATCTGTGTTCCGCGGTGCAGGCTGGCGAGTTATCAAGGTCGTTTGGGGCGGGCATTGGGATACGCTACTGGATAAAGATCATACTGGTGTTCTCAAATACCGTATGGAGGAGGCGGTTGATGGCGAGTATCAACTCTACGAGGCACGTACTCCTGAATTTGTCCGAAAAGAATTTTTTGGAAAATATCCAGAGCTTGAGGAGATGGCAAATGAGCTCTCTGATAAAGACATTGCGCGTTTAGATCGTGGTGGTCATGATCCGATGAAAGTCTACGCCGCTTTTAGCGAAGCGATGAAAACTAAGGGTCAGCCGACTGTTATTTTGGTAAAGACTGTCAAAGGCTACGGTCTATCAAACCAAGCACAAGCGGTGAATAAATCGCATCAGATCAAAAAACTCGATCAAGAGGCGCTCTTGTACTTCCGTGATCGCTTTGATCTACCCTTTACCGATGAGCAATTAGAAACCCTACCTTTTTATCGTCCTGCCGAGGACTCTGTAGAGATGAAGTATCTCAAAGGTCGCCGTGAAGCGCTCGGCGGTCACCTGCCCAATCGCCGTAGTGGTCATATCCCACTTAATATTCCAGAGCTATCGATATTTGATCGCGTCCTACAAGGTAGTAAGGGTAAAGAGCAATCGACGACTATGGTGTTCGTGCGTCTGTTATCTGCCATGCTAAAAAACAAAGATATTCAAGATCGCGTCGTGCCTATTGTCCCTGATGAGGCGCGCACCTTTGGTCTAGAGGGTATGTTTCGCCAATTAGGTATCTACTCTGCGGCAGGACAGAAGTATACCCCAGAGGACAGCGAGGCTTTGATGGGATACAAAGAAGCCATCGATGGTCATATGCTAGAAGAAGGTATTAATGAAGCAGGCGCAATGAGTGCTTGGATTGCCTTGGCGACCAGTTACTCGGTTAACGCTCTACCTATGATACCGCTATATATTTACTATTCCATGTTTGGTTTTCAGCGAGTAGGCGATCTGGCCTGGGCGGCAGGCGACTGTCAGGCGCAAGGGTTCTTATTGGGCGCAACCGCTGGACGTACAACATTAAATGGTGAGGGCTTGCAGCATCAAGATGGTCATTCGCAAATATTGTTCAATACCGTACCCAATTGCGTCAGCTATGACCCTTGCTTTGGTTATGAATTGGCCGTAGTCATGCATGATGGCTTGCGCCGTATGTATGGTGAGGGCGAGCGTATCTACTATTACTTGACGGTAATGAATGAGAATTACGATCAGCCAGCGATGCCAGAGGGAGTAGAAGAAGGTATCAAGCGCGGCATGTATCTGTTAGAGGACAACGGCTCAAGCCAAGTACAACTGCTAGGCTCAGGGGTTATCTTGCGCGAAGTACAAAAAGCGTCAAAAATACTCAAAGAGGAGTTCAATATTACCTCCAACGTTTGGAGCGTGACCAGCTTCAATGAGCTTACTCGTGATGGTATGGCCTGTGATGACTACAATCGCCTGCACCCTATGGAAGAAGAAAAGGTCTCATGGATCACAGAACAGCTTGCTCCGCACGAAGGTATCGTAGTGGCGGCGACCGACTACATGCGCAACTACTCAGAGCAAATTCGCGCTTGGCTGCCTGACAATCGCCCCTTTACTACCCTTGGTACTGATGGCTATGGACGCTCAGACACCCGAGAGCAGCTGCGTAGCTTCTTTCATGTCGATGCAGCGCACATCGTGGTAGCGACTCTTAAGCGCTTAGCTGATGAAGGCGAGGTTGAGATGCGCTTGGTCAAAGACGCCATCTCCAGCTTCGATATCGATGCCGACCAGCCACCTGCGTGGCAGACGCAGCCGCACTATGACCATTTCCCAGATGCGCCAGCGCCAGCTTCTGATAATATTAACCCAAATCCTGTACCTGAGTTTGTCGGTGAAGACGACGACGAGATCACTAGTGAAGGCCGTGCCGAAGATCAAGCTGATGCAGCTTTGCTCAATGATGATGACGTCGCAGAATAAAACCATATGACTAGTAATCACATGACTAGGAAATTAAAAGACAAGGATGGACAAGATGGATATTAAAGCCCCAGATTTAGGTGTTGATAGTGCTGAAGTCAGTGAGATCATGGTAGCAATCGGTGACGTTATTGCAAAAGACGACAACATTATTTTGATAGAGTCTGACAAAGCGTCCGTTGAAGTGCCAAGCTCAGCCGCTGGTAAAGTCACTAGTATAAATGTGGCTGTCGGCGACCAAGTCAGCGAAGGTATGGTACTGATTGCGCTTGAAAGTGATGACAGTCAAGATAATCAAGACGATAATCAAAGCACAGATGAAAATAGCGTAGAGAAAAACAGGGAAGAAGAGTCTGAGCCTGACGCTAAAGATAAGCAAGAAGCAGATAATAAAAGTACAGATCACGCAAATGAATCAAATAAAGATAAACCTGCTGCTCAATCAGGTACTGCTACGACTCATGCCTTGCCTGATCTAGGCGTTGATGAAGCGCAAGTTGCTGAGATTATGGTCAGCGTCGGCGATACGGTGAGCGCTGATCAGTCGATACTATTAGTTGAGTCGGATAAAGCCTCGGTTGAAGTGCCTGCGCCAGAAGCAGGTACTATTGAGAAAATTTTGGTTGAAGCTGGTGACATGGTGGCTAATGGTCAAGACTTTATCGTTATCAAAGGTAGTGGCTCACAGAGTAGTGATAGCGACAAAGCTGATACTGAGTCGTCCCAAGATAGAGATTCTAAGAGCAAGTCATCTCAAAGCACAGAATCTGAGCCTTCTCAGTCAGAATCTAAAGATCGTTCAGATAACAATGCCTCTACCGCCGCATCTGCGCAAAAACAAACCAATGGTGAGCCAAAACAAGCGGCTCAGAAGTCCTCTGATAGCAAATTGACAGAAAGCGAGATCAATCAAAAACTGACTGAAGTGTATGCAGGCCCTGCCGTACGCAAGCTGGCGCGTCAATTGGGCGTCGATATCACTCAAGTCGATGGTTCAGCACTCAACGATCGTATCTTAAAAGAAGATCTGTTCGCTCATGTTAAAGATCGTATAACCACGCAAAAAGCTGCGCCCACTAGTAGCGGACACGTCAGCTCAGGACTACCCAGTTTGCCTGATATGAGTAATATCGAGATCTGGGGCGAGAGCGAAACAGTAGATTTGAGCCGCTTGCAAAAGGTCTCTATCCCGCAGCTCAACTATAATACTTATTTGCCGCAAGTAACGCAGTTTGATTTATCCGACATCACTGAGACCGAAAAGCTACGCGGTGAGCTCAAAGGTGGTATGAAGGCTGAGGGTATTGGTTTTACGATACTGGCCTTTATCGTTAAGGCAACGGCTTATGCACTGACGCAGCATCCGCGGTTCAATAGTCATTTGAGTGATGACAACACACAAGTCATCTTACGTAAAAGCGTCAATATAGGTATTGCGGTTGCCACTGATGATGGACTTATAGTACCCGTCATCAAAGATGCGCAAGATAAAGGCCTCAAGCAAATTGCTATTGAGATCGGCGAGCTGGCAGCAAAAGCTCGTGACAAGAAGCTTGGCACCAAAGATCTGCAAGGAGCTAGCTTTACGATATCGAGTCAAGGTAACTTGGGCGGCACGGCCTTTACACCTCTAGTAAACTGGCCACAGGTGGGAATTTTGGGCGTGTCTGAAGCAAGTATGCAGCCGCGTTGGAATGAGGGTAAGCAAGCCTTTGAGCCGCGTCTCATGTTACCACTATCCTTATCTTATGATCACCGCGTCATCAATGGCGCTGATGCGGCTGTCTTTACTCGCTATATCACGACTTTGCTTGCTGATCCGCGTCGTATCTTGTTGTGAGAACTAGTCATAAAACTCAAAAAGACTCTCTATACTGAATCTTTTTGAATAATTCACAGGTAAAAGACCAGCTTAAGGCTGGTTTTTTTGTAAGGATACTGATAAATGGTCGCTTATAGATATGCCTAAGCAAGCTGCACAAAAATAGGGTAAACGACAAAAAATCCCTAGTGTTACATATTATTATCGTATATGGCTTCAATTTTTATTAGAATGATGGTCCTTAAATACATGATAAATTTTCAAAAAAGCGGTTTATATAAAGAGTAAGGGGTTATAAATACGTTATGATTGGATACTGTAGTAACTCCCCACTTCGCTGTAAAAATGCTTATGATATGACTTCGCTCAATCAGTCTGATAACTACTGTCCTGATTGCGGCTTATCCTTGATACCTGCAAAGGATGTCAGCCGTAACCTACGTATTGATCACCGTGTCTTACAGGCTATTTTGATAATGACGGTGATTGTATTATTGGTCTTAGTTTATTTTTATTACACAGTCTCTTATTAATTGACTGTCAGTTAATTTCTAACGTTATTTTGACAATATAAACACGCCCTAGTGTCCATAAAAGTAAATCAGGCGCTTTTATAGCAATGTCGACAAATTATCTTTTAATATGATATTTTGTTGACTGGTTTGCTCAATGATTTTTTATACTAGATCGGTTTTACACCGCATAGGAACGGCATGCTATTCCACCCTGTACGGCGCTTGCGTCATTTTGTTTATGATGTGCTACAAAATGATGACCACGATACTTGGCTGAGTCGTTACATCGACTACTTTTTAATCTTTTTGATTATGACGAACGTGGCAGCTGTCATTGCTGAGTCCGTAGATCACTGGTACTACCCTTATCAAGAGTATTTTACTCTATTTGAGAACTTCTCGATTATTGTATTTTCTATCGAGTATCTACTGCGATTATGGAGTGTGGCTGAAGCCAAACCTGACAATACAACATGGCGACAGCGCTGGGAGTGGCTAAAAAGCCCTTCAGCACTTATTGATCTGATAGCCATTGCTCCTGCGTTTTTGAATTTCTTTGTCACTATCGATTTGCGATTCTTACGCATTCTACGTCTGTTTAGAATCTTAAAATTGACACGTTACTTTGCCTCAATGCGTATCTTGCTTGTCGTTTTGAGCAAGGAGAAAGGCTCTTTTCAAGCGGTTATATTTATCCTAATTATTATGATAGTTACCGCATCAAGTGGCATCTATTTGGTTGAAAATCACGCACAGCCCGATGAGTTTGAGTCAATACCCAAAGCGATGTGGTGGGCTGTTGTCACCTTAACGACTGTGGGCTACGGTGATGTGATACCCATCACTACCGCTGGTAAAATACTAGGCGCGATTATCACTATACTGGGTGTGGGTCTTGCCGCTCTGCCTGCTGGTATTTTGGCGACAGGTCTGGCCAATGAGCTTGCTCAGCGCCGAGACGAGTTAGAACAGGACTTTCGTGAGCAGCTGGTCGATAGTGATTTTGATCTAGTACAAAACCAGGTGATGATTGATAAGATTCGCCGTGAGCTTGGATTAGATAGAGAGCAAGCTCAGGATATTGTACTACAAGTATTGCGGGAGCAAGAGCTTGAACGGCGCGAAAAAGAGATGCGTAAAAAGAATTTCTGTCCGCACTGCGGTGAGTCTTTAGAATAAAAGTTTAAATATATTTGCATAAAAGGGGTGAGATGCTAAACAGTCTCGCCCCTTTTTTATAGTGATACGTAAGTTATATGTTCACTAAAACTTATATTCACCAAGATTTATGTTCACGTTAAGTGGCTAGCTGCTGATAGCTTGCGGCATGGGTAGTACACGGGCAAGCTCGTGCGCTACAAGTTGAGCTGCTTTAGATATGTCATGCTCATTCAAAGGTAGATTTTGTAAAGTCAGCTGCCAGTCGTCGATACCGCGGCGCATACTGGCTATCCATACCGCGCTACAATCGCGAGGAGACTGTCTTAGGTTGACCTCAAAAGCGCGATTGCCTTCATCATCACTCAAGTGCACTTCACCCGCATTGAGCTTGCCTAAAGGATGACCATGATAAGAGCTGACCAACATCGCGATATGCTCGATATGTTCTGGGATATCAACTAGAGAGAGGCGAATCTGCTCTTGGTCGAGCGGCGCACGGTACAAAGACTGATCGCCTCGATCTTTGCTGTTGAGACTATCTCCTTGATGCCTTACCGACTCAGCTTTATCACGTAACTGCTTGAACCAAACGATATCATCAATAGTACAGTGCTTGTCGTATAGTACACAGGCGATATCGAGATCTATAGCGCCTTGGTCTTTTTTGAAGCGCTTGAGTAATCCTGTAGGTTCAATCTCGGTAAATTCATAATTTAAAGCAAAAAACAATGTCTTGGCGCTTAACCCTAACGCACTCAGGCTGTCCGAGAGAATAGGAGCTTTGACTTGGGGGTAAGGGGCAGAGGGGGACATAGTTATCCTTTATTAGAGTTGTCTTATTAGAGGGTTTGTTTGCTCAGGTCTTGAGTGTCTTTAGAGGCTTTGTTGAGTACTGCCTCATAGAGCAGCTCTGGTTTGGCGCTAATAAGTCCTTTACCAAAACCGCGTAGCCACCAGACCAATTGTGAGGTCAGATTGACCGTTGCGGTTATGGTCAAAGTATCATCATCGTTATCTATCACCGTTTGATCTTCGCTCAGCTTACTTTCAGTCAAGCTTTTTCCTGCTCTTTTGCTAAAGCATAGCTCGACTGCCGTGTTTTTGCCATGATCTGGCAGCTGGCTTAGTAGATGATGCGTAAAGCCCATACCACCTGCGTCAAGGTAGCGGTCAAGCTCAAAACCCTCTGGTGTTACGGATGGGGTATCTAATATCTCAACGCTCTCGAACCGATGTAGAGCAAAAGTGCGAATGATCATCTCAGGGTCATCAGTACGAGTGGCGAGCATATAGATAATGACGCCGCGCTGAATAATAGCAATAGGGTTAAGGATGTATTCGCTCGCCTCTGATTTATTACTACGGGTATAACAAGCCTGTATCTGAAGCTGGTAGAACAGCGCATGATAAATGTTGTCTTTGCTCTCTAGATCAACGTGCGGTGCGATCAAAGGCTGAGTGGCAGGCTCGATACGCACGCGATCTATCCAAGAGTGGGTAACCTTGCTATTTTTTAGCTGACGCCGCGCCAAATCAAACCAAGGAAACAGCTCGTCTAAAATAGCAGGCGGGAGTAGCTGGGTGAGATTGGCCTCAACCATATTAAAGGCGACGGCCTGCGATAGATTCATATGCGGTAAGCTTTGGAGCGGAGCATCATCACGCCATCGCCAGCCTTGCGGGTTGGCATTGTTTTTTTCTATAGGAAAACGTTTTGCTAGGGCATTTAAGTCTCTTTGTACCGTACGTAGACTAATATCAAACCCTGCTAGCACCAACTGCTCGTACACATGCGTAGTACCCACCCAGCGATTACGTTGGAGCTGCGAGAGCACCTGCCATTGGCGCGCTGTGGTTGCCGCGCCATGGCGACTATCAGCACTCTCTTTACTATTATTTGTCGCAATGGCTTTGGTATCGGTTGGCAGGCTATCAGTCTGAGATACAGTCATTGCTAAATACCTTTTGTGGGATAAGTCTTATCATTAGGTGGAGTCAATACCCTTAAGCGGGTACTATCAGTTGCTACAAAATATGGTATCGAAGATAAACGGGCGAATCTATTTATCATCGCAGAAAACAGTTGGAGCGTCTAGGGTCTATATAATATTGATTTTAAATGACATTGATTCTAAATGACATTGATTCTAAATGACATTGATTCTAAATGACATTGACAGAGTTACTCCACAATAGTAGAAGTATCGTTCGTTTGCTCTAATCATTACTCTCTAAGTTGTTGCCCTTTAAGTTGTTACTTTCTAAATAGTCATTATCTGAACTATTTTGTCTCAACAGCATCTCATTTGTCTCTTTTACTTGCGTATCTTTTCGTTTAGTCTGCTGCTCGTTTTTTTGGCGTTCCTCTTTTTTAAGCGTCTGCTTTGCTTTTTGCTTTTTTGCTTTTTGCTCAGCTTTCTTTTTTGATGTTTTTTTTGATGCCTTATCTTCAGTATTATCGTCGTCTTGGTTTTCATCCCATAGCATAAGACGCTGCAATACTTTGCCAAATAAGGTCTCTTTGCGATAGCGTTTCTTCTTGTTGAGCGTATCGATAGGCAAGCCTGTCATGAGGGTCAAGGCCTCACCGATCGTATGAACGCCGTAGATGGAGAACTGTTTGTTTTCAACCGCTTCGATAATATCGTCGCGAAGCATAAGCTGCTGTACGTTTGCCATAGGGATGACCACGCCTTGTTGTCCCGTCAACGTCTGCTCGCGGCAAGCATCAAAGAACCCTGCAATCTTGGCATTGATACCGCCAACGGCCTGTACTTCACCCAGCTGATTCATTGAGCCTGTGATTGCCAGCGCTTGATTGATCGGGACATTAGCTAGAGCAGATAGGAGCGCGCAGGCTTCACTAACGGTCGCACTATCGCCATCGATATGTGCGTAACTTTGCTCAAAAGCGAGCGAGGCGCTAAAATTTAACGCATGATGCTGACTAAACAATGCCCGCAAGTAGCTGGTCATGATGAGCATACCTTTGGCGTGCAAGCTACCGCCTAAGTCGACATCTCGCTCAATATCCAAAATCTCACCTGTGCCAATATTAGGCTGGATAACCGCAGTTAGACGCGCCGGCATACCAAATTCGCTATCGGCGTAGCTGACGACGGTGAGAGCATTGACCTGACCGACTGCCTGACCTTGAGTCTTGATGAGCTGCTGACCGTTTTTGAGCTCATCCCAGTATAGATCCCGTAAGTAGCCTGAGCGCTCATCCATATCGGCTATAGCATTGGTTACGTGCGTGGCATCAACGATATTCTCATTATTTAGGCGCGCATGACGGTTGGACTCATGGAGTAATTTAATCAGACGATCACTATGTAGGCTTAGGCGATCTTGTTCTTCAGCTTGTAAGCTCAAGTGCTCAAGTAAAGCGGCTTGCGCGCTACTATCAAAAGGATAAAGCTCTGCGTATTCGATGATGTCTGCCATCTTGGCAACGAGAGCCAATTCGTGCTCGTGGGTGCGCATAACGTCGTCATGAAAATCAGCGCGGACTTTGAATACCGCATCGAACTCAGGCTCTAATTCTAACAGCTCATAATAAAGATCGGCCTCACCCAGTAAGATAACCTTTACGTTCAGATCTATAGGCATAGGTGCAAGTGACAAACTCCCTGTCAAGGTTAGCATTTGCTCCAAGCTTGAGAGTTTAATTTTACGCGATTGTAAAGCGCGCTTAAGCCCTTGCCACGCATAAGGATGCTCAAGGACGTGGCTAGCCTCAAGTAGCAAATAACCCCCATTGGCACGGTGTAGGGCACCGGCTCGAATCATACTGACATCAGTCGTGACTGTACCTAACTGGGTGATCTGTTCAACATGACCCAATAGATTAAGGTGCGTCGGCAGATCCTCAAATACTACGGGCGCGCCGCTATTAGGGGTATGGGTGACCATAACGTTTACCGCATAGCGGCTCGGCGTCGTGGCAAGGATAGCGGCCACAAACTCTTCATCATCTGCGTTCACGATACGCTCAACATGGCTGACCATATCAGTGAACATCGCTGTCAGATAAGTGCTCACTGCGGGCAGCGTCTCGAATTGCTTTTTGATGGGTGTAAATAAAGACTCAAGCGTACGCGTGGCGATATCGCGATGCATGGTTTCTATGGCATCATTGGCATCGTCTTCTAGTTGCTCAAGAGCAATGGTCAATTGACTAAGCCGCTTATGCATATGGTTTTTTTGTGCAAAATTACGCCGCGTGTTGTTGTAATCCTCAGACTGACTCTCATCAGTTGACGCTGTAGACTCTTTATCGTTAACAGTACTGTTTGACTGAGAATCTCTCATAGGTACATGAGTGTTGACATCTAAGTTCATATCAGTCTTTGACTGACCTAGTGTAGCGTTTGAGTTAGGAGTACTTGAGTCAGTATGACTAAGAGAGGTTTCTGTCGCCAATTGACTAGGATGCACAAACACCGCTTTGTTGTCAGAGGGACGAAAAGTCAGTGCCAAATCATACTGCTTGCCTTCAGCATTTAACGCCTCATAGGCTTGGCTCTCTTGCGCGTGGGCGTCGTTTTTTATCGCTTCAATCTGGCTCTGATACTGATCACTACGAAAGCGTTGACTCAAGCGCTTTTTTGCTTGTTGCCACAATGTATTGATTTGCTGTTGTAGGATGGGTGCTTGACCTGCGGGCATTGTCAGCGCAATAGGGGTGCGCGGATCTGAGAAGTTATGCACATAGACCCAGTCATCAGGAGTGGGCACGCCAGCTGCACTATCTTGCAATATGCGACTAATGATAGTACGTTTTCCCAGCCCATTCTCACCTGCGGCAAATACGTGATAGCCACTGGCCTGAATATCTAGCGCCGTACGCAAAGCTTTGAGCGCGCGTTGCTGACCAAAGCCGATATCCAAAGGCGGCGCCACGCGCGTGTCCTTAGGTAATACTCTATGATTGCTGTAGCGTTTGAGCTGCTCAGAGCGTAGCAAGCAGCGTTTATTGACAGTGATAAATACAGAATGCGGCGTGCTTGAGCTCTCAGGTTTAGCTTCTGTATTATCTGCGTTAGGCGCGAAGGTGTCGTTAGCATTTATCAAAGTTTGAGTCATAAAGTATTGGGCTTCATTATTGGGCTTATCCACCATGACAGGGCAGATAGCGACATATGATAGGTATTATGGACAAGGACTTTTAAGAGGATACTTGCGTATCTTTATGTTTAAGTATTAATTTGACATAGCATAACAGATTCCTCAAGTGACTACCGCTCAGCACTGATAACAAACCAAGAGGATGGCATTATATGTCATTTATGAAAAGACAGAAAAGACGAATAACGCATCACTTCGCTCAAAGATAGTATAAGATGACGGACATCAGCGCAATCTCAAACTATTCAACGTGCAAACCCCATGATAAAATAGAGGTTTCACAGGCCAAAATCGGACGCATTGTTTTATGTCAGTCTCCCCAAATGCGAGTACTAAACCCGCTCATAAATCGAATGACCCTAAAGGTTTTTCTGGACTCGATAGCACAGGTTTTGTCAAAATAGGCGCGCAATTACCCAAACTTGCAGACATGTTGTCAGAGGCGGTAAAAGATTTGACACTAAACCTCGACGCATCGAGACAGCGCACGCTATTATTGTACTTAGATAAGCTCTTACTATGGAATAAAGCGTACAACCTAACGGCGATTACTGACCCAGTAGAGGCATTGACCAAACACATCGTCGACTGCTTAGCGATTATTCCGCATCTGCCGGCAGGAACCCTACTCGATATCGGTACAGGAGCAGGTCTACCTGCGGTCATTATTGCTATTTGTGAGCCTGAGCGCCATTGCACTGCTCTAGATAGCAACCAAAAAAAGATACGCTTTATTAAGCAAATTAGTAGTGAGCTTGGACTTAGCAATGTGCAGCCTATCGCCTCTCGAATTGAGGCGCATGAGGCTAACTATGATGTGGTCACTTCGCGCGCTTTTGCCAGTTTAAATGATTTTGTACTAGCGGCGCAGCCACGACTAAAGTCTAACGGGCACTTATGTGCAATGAAAGGCAAATCGCCAACAGAGCAGGAAAAGCAATCGTTAGAAGAAGAATGGCAAATCAAGACGATAAAGCTAAATGTCCCTAGATTGCATGATAGTCGGCACTTAATTGAGATGAGTCGTAAAGAGACTTAATTTATAAAGTAGTCCTTATCTGCTAGACCTATATTAATAATATCGAGTGAGTTTATGGAAATCATAGCAATTGCGAATCAAAAAGGTGGCGTTGGCAAAACGACGACAGCGGTGAATCTGGCAGCAAGCCTTGCAGCCAAACGCAAGCGTGTTCTTTTAATTGATTTAGATCCACAAGGCAATGCAACCTCTGGCACAGGTCTCGACAAAAACGATTTGGCATTGAGTATTACCGACGTCTTGCTCGATGGCGTATTGCTACAAGACGCACGAGTGAAAAGTCCTGCAGGGTTCGATGTGATCGGTGCTAACCGTGAGCTTGCGGGTATGGATACGACTTTGATGGGTCAGACCAACAGTCATGAGCTGCTAAAGACGGCGATGACCGCTTTGACTCAGCATCAAGCTAAGACGCAAAGCAAACCCTATGACTATGTGGTAATGGACTGCGCGCCAAGTCTGAATCTTTTGACTATTAACGCTTTGGTGGCAACAGATGGGGTCATCATTCCTATGCAATGTGAATACTATGCGCTAGAGGGGTTGGCTGATCTATCGCAAACGATTGAGCGCTTAACGGAGCTTAACCCATCGCTGTATATTCGAGGCGTTGTCAGAACACTGTTTGATGCGCGAAATACTTTGGCTCGCGATGTATCGGCTGAGCTTGAAGCCCATTTTGGCGATACTATGTACAAAACTCATATCCCAAGAAATGTGCGCTTAGCAGAAGCGCCTGCCCATGGCATGCCAGTCATTGCCTACGAGAAATGGTCTAAAGGCTCGCGCGCTTACCAAAAATTGGCCGCAGAAGTCATTAAACAAAGCAAATAAATACGCTACTTTGGTGTGCAAAAGTAACTATTTATCGACTTCTTTAAAGACACCTTTTTGTAAGATTGAATCATTTTTTGGCTGAGTCAAATGAACGCTTGGTAAATAATATTGCCATCGTTTTTCTGTCATTAGACGTCGCTTTCATTTATTATCGGTTATAATCGAGCTTTTATTTTAGTGTTAAAGGAATTGGGAATCATGGCAAAGAAACGTGGATTGGCTGCCAATAGAGGTCTTGATGCCTTACTTGGGTCAATCAAAAAAGAAAAGCAAATGACCGCTACCGCCTTACAAGATGATATGGCCATGCGTGATGGTGCTTTGCCAGAGGATATCTCAACTGCCCAAACCCTTGCTGAGTCCAAATCCAGTAGTGAGCCTAAAAGTAGTAAAAAGGTAAAAACATCACTCGTTAATACCAGTACAAAAGAGGGCAGTACAAAACAAAATAGCGCTACTGGCAGTACTAATAGTCGTGCGCCGCGTACTGCGAACAAGTCTTATAAAGATAAAAATGGTACTGAAGATCAAATCAGCTTAGTACAGATAGAGGTCAGTTTATTACAAGCAGGTAAGTACCAGCCGCGCCGTGATATGAGTGAGACGGCGTTGACCGAGCTTGCATCTTCAATCGAGCAGCATGGTATTATGCAGCCTATCGTCATTCGTCCACTGCTCGCCACTGAAAATAAAAGCAATGATTTGGTTACGCACGAGATCATCGCGGGCGAACGCCGCTGGCGCGCCGCAAAAATGGCAGGTAAGACTGTCATTCCGGCGATAGAACGCGCGCTATCTGATGAGCTAGCAATCGCACTTGCGCTTATCGAAAATATTCAGCGCGAAGATTTATCTGTCATTGAGCAAGCGGCCGCTTTGCAACGCTTTCATAGCGAGTTTGGTATGAGCCATGCCATGATCGCAGAGGTGGTGGGCAAAGCACGTACCACGGTATCAAACTTGCTACGGCTCAATCAATTGCATGATACCGTCAAAGACCACCTCGCCAATAGCGCTCTTGATATGGGTCATGCCCGCACTTTGCTCGCCTTATCATCCGAGCAGCAGCCTATCATCGCGCAAAAGATTATCGATGGTAATATGACCGTTCGTGATGCCGAAAAACTGGTTAAATCTATCCTAAACCCTACGCCTAAAGCCGGTCGTACTGAGCCGTCGCCTGCTCATGATGCGCAGCGTTTGACTCAGCGTTTGACTGATGCGTTAGGCGCTGAGGTCAAACTCAAACATAAAAAAGACGGACAGGGTAGTGTTGAGATTATGTTTCATAATCAAGATGAGCTTTCCGCCATTATCAAATATATAGAAGCGCAACGTTAGATTTGGTCTGCGCCTACTCATAATCAGCTAGTATCTCGTTTGAATACTACAATCAAGTTGTTTCTTAGAATAAAAATAGTAAGAGAGTCATTATGTGGGAGCTGGTAAAGGCGGGCGGTTGGTTGATGACACCTATCGTTGTGTGTTCAATAGTCGCTCTGATTATTATAATTGAGCGTAGCTATACGCTTCAGTTTAGCAAAATGGCTCCAAATAGATTGCGAGAGCAGCTCATCACCCGTTTGCGTGATAGTGGTAGTATCAGCCGCACGCAACTGATGAACGTCAAAGAAAACACTCCTTTGGGCGACATACTAGCCACCGGTTTGCTCTATCGTCAGTATGGGCTTGAGTCCATGACCATGCACATGCAAAACCGCGCAAGTGTACAGATACATGAGCTTGAAAAGAATATAAACATGCTTGGCACTATAGGGGCAATTGCGCCGCTACTTGGGTTGTTAGGGACTGTCTTAGGTATTATATCTTCGTTTTTAGCGATCACAGATAGCACGATGCAAGATCCGACATTGCTTGCCGCAGGGGTATCGCAGGCGCTCATTACTACCGCTGCGGGCATGATTGTCGCTATACCAGCGCTGGTTGCATATCGTTATTTTCAGCGCCGCATCGTCGATATCAATGCTCAGTTTGAGACCCAAGCGGGACTAATGGTGCAAGAGTTATATGATTACCAGCTATTAGGATCTATACCGGGTGAGACGCCCACGACAACGTCTAGTATCAACAAGGTAATTAGCGAAAAAGTAATTAGTGAAGCACTACATGCGAATAGCGGTGCGTCTACTGCAAAGATGAATACAATTTAGTTAGAGACTATTCCAAGAAGCTGAGATCATTATGCGTTTTAGAAAACCTACTGTTGAGCCACTCGACATTAACTTAACGCCTATGATAGATTGCTTGCTGTTTCTAATTGTATTCTTGCTCTTAGCAACCTCATTCAATCACTATAGCCGCCTAAACCTAGTGCTACCAGAAGCTGAAGGAGTAGCGCAAGCTGAGCAAAAAGATACGATTGAGGTCGCAGTCCAAGAGGATGGCAGTTATTTGGTCAATGGCATAAGCCTTGCCAATAGCAGCGAGGCTGAGCTGATGAGTATGGTACAGCAAGAAGCGGGCAGTAATCGTGATTTGCTATTTGTGATAGCCGCAGATGGCAATGCAACGCATCAATCTGTCGTTAGAGTCATGGATGTCGCAGGCAAGCTTGGATTTTTAAATTTGAATATCAGCACAGTTGTCCCACTAGGTCAGCCAATGTCGCAATAATATGTGCTTTGACCATGTCCTATCTGAAAATGCCCTAGATGTTTTGATTACTATTTTTATCATTAAGTCATTCTTATTTTATAAGTGTGATACCTATCCATACCAAAACTGAGGCTTTTATGAGCCAAGCTTTTAAAGCTAATAATAAAAAAACACATCCCAAAGAGCATGTCGCTTTGGCGAATGAGCGCACTAGTATTCCCAAACACAAAACATTATTGCGTCTGCTTCGGTATCTAAAACCTTACTGGTGGGCGCTTTCGCTAACGGTGTTGGGTTTCGCTATTAATGCGGGTACTGAGATTTGGATTGCTAAACTTTTGCAATATATCACTGACGCTATCAATCAAGGCGATCAGGCCAAACAGAACTTATTTCCCCTATTGATTATCTTGTTATTTTTGATACGCGGTATTGGTAGCTTTTTAGGTAACTATTACACAGCTTTGGTATCGCGAAACTTGGTATATGAGCTACGCGTACAGGTATTCAATAAACTGCTACGTTTGCCAAGCTCGTTCTATTTGGCAAACCCAGCTGGTACGATATCCTCCAAGCTTATCTTCGATGTTGAGCAAGTAACAGCGGCAAGTACGGACTCCCTTAAAACTTTGTTGCGTGATGGCCTTACCGTTGTCGCCTTAATGGGGTTTTTGCTTTATAGCAATTGGCGTCTGACGTTAATTTTATTTTTAGTGCTACCGCCAATTTTGTGGCTGATTCGAATAGCATCTAAGCGCTACCTCAAGCTATCTAAGGGTATACAGCAGACCATGGGTGAGGTCAGTCACATCACTAACGAGGTCATTAGCGGCTATCATGTGGTCAAAAACTACGGCGGTCAAAGCTATGAGGCAAAACGCTTTAATGCAACCTCCCTCAAAAATTTACGCCAGGGCATGAAAATAGTCGTCACTAACAGTATTAATACCCCTGCGGTTCAGCTTCTAATGGCGATGGCGATGTCAGTTGTCGTCTGGCTGGCATTACGTCCTCAGGTCATTAGTAACTTTTCAGCAGGCGAGTTTATATCCTACATTGCAGCGGCCGGACTCCTCAGTAAGCCTGTGCGCTCTTTGACCGACGTCAATCAAAAATTGCAAAAAGGTATCGCTGCAGGCGAATCTATATTTGCATTACTTGATGAACCAGAAGAGGCTGATACTGGCAGCCTTAATCCAAAGCTATCAGGTGACATACGTCTAGATAAAGTGGGTCTAGTGTACCCTGACTCAACGACGGCGCTGACCAATTTCAGCCTAGACATTAAGTCAGGTGAGACTGTCGCGCTAGTAGGACGTAGCGGCGCTGGTAAATCCTCACTGGTGAATCTGCTGACGCGTACCTTGACGACGTCTTCAGGTCAGATCACGATGGATGGTATGGCCATTGAAGACATCACGCTTGAGAGCTTGCGCGCGCAGATCGCTATCGTTAATCAGCAAGTGGTGCTGTTCAATACGACGGTATTAAACAATATTGCTTATGGTAGTCTGGCCAATAAAAAACAATCTGAGGTCGAAAGAGCTGCAAAAGATGCCTTTGCTCATGACTTTATTATGGCGATGCCAAAGGGGTATCAGAGCGAGATTGGCGCTGAAGGTCTACAGCTATCTGGTGGTCAACGTCAGCGCTTATCAATTGCACGCGCTCTGCTCAAAAACGCGCCAATATTGATATTGGATGAGGCAACAAGTGCGCTCGATAATGAGTCAGAGTACTATATTCAGCAAGCGCTTGATAATGTCATGAAAAACCGCACTACTTTAGTCATTGCTCACAGACTTACAACTATTGAGTCCGCTGATCGTATCGCAGTGATGGACAAAGGCGTAATCGTAGAGCTAGGCACTCATAGTGAGCTGATGACTCTACAAGGACATTACGCACAGATGTATGAGCGAGATTTTGAATAACCGTAACGGTAAATTACTAGAACACGTCATAACTTTGATTAAAAATGGTTCTTAGTATTGGTAACGTCCACAGTATTGATAGGTAGATGGTAGCTTTATGAACGTAGACAAGACAATGACCGAGGCTTGGCAAAGACAAGCGCCTTGGCTTTGGCTATTACTGCCACTAAGTTGGCTGTATGGTTTGCTTACGTTGCTACGCCGCCAAGCCTATAAGCTAGGTATATTCAGCAGTTTCCGTGCGCCCATTCCCATCATGGTGATCGGAAATATCACCGTAGGTGGTAGTGGTAAAACCCCCTTAATTATTGCTTTGGTTGAGCATTTACAGCGGCAGCAAATAAAAGTCGGTGTTATTAGCCGTGGTTATGGCGGTGATAGTAGCCTGATGCCAGCGCTGGTTGAAGCAAGCAGTCTCCCAAGCGAAGTTGGCGATGAGCCTTGTTTGATCGTAGGTACAACGCGTGTTGCCATGAGCGTCTGTCCCAATCGTCAACAAGCGATTGAGACTCTACTCGCAGCGCACCCAGAGCTACAGCTGATTATCGCAGATGACGGCTTGCAGCATTATGCGTTAGAGCGCAATATTGAATGGATAGTTGTCGATAGCAGCCGCGGGTTTGGTAACGGACAGCTACTGCCGACGGGGTTTTTACGTGAGCCGATGTCACGCTTGCAAGACGCTTGCGTTGTGCACCATAAAAGGCCAGATGAGACAGAGACTTTGGCTGCGTCCTCATTACTAACTATGAGTTTGTCACCTAATAAGTTAGAGCGCTTATGGCAGTGTGAAGACACAGCACATAGCGCTGCACCCGATGCCAAGGATAATATTAAATCCAGTAGCCAAGTGCATGCGGTCAGTGGTATCGGCTATCCCAGACGATTTTTTGAGACGCTAAAGACTCTAGGGTTCAAGGTTGTCGAACATCCTTATCCTGATCATTATAATTTTAGTCTCACAGAGCTACTCCAGTATCAAGAGTATCCTATTATCGTTACTAGCAAAGATGCGGTTAAGATACGAGCGTTACTTATGCAAGAGCAAAATCTGAGTGCTGAGTATCAAGAGATTATCGATAGACTATGGGTATTACCCGTAAGCGCAGTATTATCTGATAGCTGTTATCAAGCATTACAACGACAATTACAAGCCTTGAATATATATGCCAAGGATAGCAGATGATATCGTTTAACTGCTGTACTATTGATTATAAGGGCGTTACCTGCCAACTTTATGATTGCCAAGCTATACCGTAGGAGCCGTTTATGTCCATTCACTCATCATCTGCCAAAACTCATATCGTCATTCCAGCACGTTACAAAAGCACGCGCTTGCCTGGTAAACCGTTACTCATGATACATGGCATCCCCATGATATTATGGGTCGCGCAAAAGGCAAGATCCGCTCATTTTGCCGATGATATGTGTATTGCAACTGATGACGAGCGTATCGCGGCCGTGTGTACCAAAGCTGGGTTTGAAGTAGTAATGACCAATGCTAACCATGTGTCAGGTACAGATCGCTTAGCTGAAGTTGCTAAAATAAAAGGCTGGGCGGCTCAGGATATTGTTATTAATATGCAAGGGGATGAGCCGTTAGTGCCGCCGCTGTTATTAGAGCAAGTCAAAAATTTGCTAGTGGCGGACGATGACAGCGTTATGGCAACCTTATATGAGCCTATTGAGGACTACGAGACTTTTGCAAGGCCTTCTGTCGTCAAAGTGGTCAGTCATACCCATGGTGAGCAGCAGCGCGCACTTTATTTTAGCCGCGCACCTATTCCGTGCGATCGTGACTTGGTCCTAGCAGATAGTAGTCTGACAGGTTTAAGTGACAGTAGCCGCTCAAACAGATCAGCGCCCAAAGAGGCATACCGTCATTTAGGTCTCTATGCGTACCGCGTTAAATTATTACAGCAATTCATAAGCTGGCCGCAGACCCCGCTTGAGAGACTTGAGAGTTTAGAGCAGCTACGCATCTTGGAGAATGGGGGGAGTATTGCTATCGCTGAGGCCAATATTCAGCTGCCAGCAGGCGTAGATACTCAAGACGATCTAGATCGTCTAAATGCTATGAGTTTAAGTGAATTTCAAAATACTACTTTATAAAACACAATTAGAAATGGTCTAAGTAATACGAGCAGGGTTCTGATATTTAAGCGATGTACTAAGCGGTAAGGTATGGCAATAACTATGACAGATACGACAGCATCTACAGACGCTATTTACTTTGCGCCACTATTGCCTTGGCAACAAGGATTGTGGGCACAGCTGACAGAGCGTGCATTAACCCCGCCTAATCACCTACCACCTGCGTTACTAGCCGCAGGTATGCAAGGTATGGGCAAACGCGCTTTTGTTTGGCGTTTAGTGGCTTGGTTACTTTGTTACGAGCAGCGTAGTCACCCGTCAGGGGCATGTGGTCAGTGCAAGAGTTGCCAATGGCTACGATCTGGCACGCACCCAAGCTTACAAGTACTACCTACCGCAAGTTTGCCAGTGAGCGCTGATCATAGCCAACAAGAGAGCAAAGCCAAAAGTAGCAAATCTGCCAAAGCAGCTAGTAAAGCAACTCTCAAGATAAAAGTCGATGATATTCGTGCTATGCAACCTTTCATTTATCAGGGTGGGCAGGGCATGCGTATCTGCGTTTTAGATCATGCCGAGCAGATGACGATTGCAGCGGCCAATGCGCTCCTCAAAACTTTAGAAGAGCCGCAATCTCAGGTACATCTTATTTTGATTAGTGATGTGCCAGCGCAGCTACTACCAACGATCAAAAGCCGCGTGCAACAATTGCCATTACAAACTATAGATCACAAAATCGCTCATGATTATGTCACTGACAAGTTGGGTAGCACGATTAATCGTGAAGCGGTTGGTCCTAGTGCCATAACGCAATTATTACAATTGGCGAATGGCGCACCAATTGCAGCGATCAGTTTGGCGCAAGCGCCTTGGTATAATAAACGCACATTATGGATGACGACATGGCAAGCACTACGCGTAGGCAAGCGTAGCAGCATAGCGGCGAGCGACTATTGGCAGTCTCAGTTAAGTATTACCGAATTTATTAAACTATCAGAGCTCATGCTACTCGATATACGCCGCATCAGTCTTGGACTTGAGAGTATGCAACGAGATGTTGATATGTCAGCGCCGCTTGCAAAGTATCAGCCTTCTGACAGTGCGCTTAATAGTCTAACGCTCAGCCTACAAGGTATCAAGGTGTCGCTACATCAGAACGTGCAAGAAAAATTCGCTTATGATAAGCTGATGCAAGATCTTGCACAGTTATAACTTAAGCATTACTTTAATGTGCACGCTGTTTACCGTTAATATTATTTACGATTACTATATCTGAGGAGCTTAGGATGGCTATGCCTGGACGCGGCGGTATTTTGACTTGTCATATCGAAGACATAGCGACGCTATATGCCAGCTATTTGTCCTTTGTCAGTAATGGCGCTCTATTTGTGCCCTCAAATCGTGTTCAGCAATTGGGCGACGAGGTATTCATTGCGGTAACTTTGCCCAATTCGAGTGAGCGCTTGCCGATGAACGGCAAAGTGGTTTGGATCAATTCAAAAGCGCAAGCCAATCGTCCTTCTGGATTTGCGGTACAAATCGGTTCGGACGCTGCAGGACAAAGAATCAAGAACGAGATTGAGCGCTTGTTAGCAGGCAAGATCGATAGCCTGCAGTCGACTTATACAATGTAGAGCGCTTCAACCGCTTTTGCTATGCTTAGTAACGCGGTGGCACGTACATATCATCAGGAATAGGCTCGCGGTAATATTCATCATCGCGTTTGCGCTCAGGTAGCTCTACCTCCTCACGCGGTACTTCTTTGTAGGGGATCTGATCTAATAAGTGCGCAATACAATTGAGCCGCGCGCGCTTTTTATTATTACCTTCAACGACCCACCAAGGCGCTTCTGGTATATGGGTACGCTCAAACATAGTTTCTTTAGCTTTGGTATAGTCCTCCCAGCGTCTACGAGACTGTAAATCCATTGGTGAGAGCTTCCACTGTTTGAGCGGATCATAGATACGGCTCATAAATCGTGAATGTTGTTCATCATCAGTAATCGAAAACCAATACTTAACCAGACGTATCCCTGAACGCACTAGCATACGCTCAAACTCAGGTACTGATTGAAAAAACTCCTCGTACTGCGCATCTGTACAAAACCCCATAACATGCTCAACGCCGCCACGGTTGTACCAGCTTCGATCAAACAGTACAATCTCGCCAGCCGCTGGCAGGTGCGCCACATAGCGCTGAAAGTACCACTGCGTCTGCTCACGTTCAGTGGGTGCAGGTAGGGCGGCGACTCTACAAACCCGTGGATTTAAGCGCTGAGTAATGCGCTTAATCGCACCGCCTTTACCCGCAGAATCACGTCCCTCGAACACCACCACAATACGCTCGCCGCTATCAACGACCCAATCTTGTAATTTGATGAGCTCACGTTGCAAACGTACCAATTCTTGAAAGTAAGTTTGCCTATCAAGTTTTTCCTGCTTACTCATCACATGCCCATCAAATCGCAAATCGCGCATGTAGTCATCGATTTCGTTTTCAAGCTCTTCATCATAAGTGTCAATTAAGTCTTGATGCATCTTGCGCCGTAGATCGTCATTCAAGACATCTTTATCAATGCGTTGAGTAATAGCCGTCTGCTCTAACACTTTTTTATTCGTGTGCGGTTGTACTGTTAAGGGTTGAGGCTGACGCGTTAAGAGTGGTTTTGTCACGATATCCTCCTCATGACCAACTATAGTATGTTTAATTTTATTCAATAGCGAGCGTAATATACCCATAGACTCCCCCTCTAATCAGTTGAATAATGACTGCAAAAACCTATTATAGGTTTTTTATTGTGACAAATATAGCATCCAAAAAAACGCCCCTTAATATAAATTAAGGAGCGTTTTTAGGAAAGCGTCTGTACTGGCTGAACGGATCAATCAGTACCTTTAGTGATAATTACGCTGTACGTTACGAGTCTTTGTATCTTATTGCAGACTACTTCTCTAAGATACAAGTTACACCTTGACCGCCAGCGGCGCAGATAGAGATAAGTACGCGACCTGAACCTTTTTGATCGAGCAGTTTAGCAGCAGTAGCCAAGATACGACCACCGGTTGCAGCAAACGGATGACCGGCGGCAAGCGATGAACCATTAACGTTGAGCTTGCTGCGATCGATTGAACCTAGTGGCGCATCCAGACCCAAGCGCTCTTTACAGAAGCTCTCATCTTCCCAAGCCGCTAGCGTTGAGAGGACTTGCGAGGCAAAGGCTTCATGAATCTCATAGAAGTCGAAGTCTTGTAAGGTAAGACCAGCACGCTCAAGCATACGCGGTACGGCGTACGCTGGTGCCATGAGCAAACCTTCGGTCGTACCAGATTTGCCAATGAAGTCAACCGCAGCAGTCTCTTGATGGACAATATAAGCCAAAGTCTTTAGACCATGCTCTTTTGCCCACTCATCGTTCGCAAGTAGTACACAAGAGGCACCATCAGTCAGCGGCGTAGAATTGGCAGCAGTCATCGTAGGATTAGCATTTCTTTTGCCAAACACAGGTTTGAGTTTAGCTAGTTTTTCTAGAGTAGTATCCGGACGCAAGTTGTTATCACGAGTCAGACCTTTGTACGGGGTGAGTAGATCGTCAAAGAAGCCGTCGTCATAAGCGCGAGCAAGGTTCTGATGGCTGTTAAAGGCCAGCTCATCTTGAGCTTCACGGCTGACGTTCCACTCAAGCGCAGTAATCGCTTGATGCTCGCCCATAGACAGACCTGTACGTGGCTCGCCATTTTGCGGCGCATCGATTAAGTCTTTAGGGTTGAGACCCATAAGTGCTTTTAGACGCTGCTTATTGTTTTTGGCGGCGCCCAATTTGATTATGACTTTACGTAGACCATCACCAATAGCGATAGGCGCGTCTGAGGTAGTATCTACACCACCAACGATAGCAGAATCAATAAGACCTAATGCAATTTTGTTCGCTGAGGCAAAAGTGGCTTGAAGTCCAGTACCGCAAGCTTGCGAGATATCGTACGATGGCGTGTGTGGATCCAACGCAGTATTGAGTACTGATTCGCGAGTTAAGTTAATATCGCGGCTAAGTTTCATGACTGCGCCTGCGACGACTTCGCCTAATACTTCGTCTTGCAAATCAAAACGCTCGATCAAACCGTTCAAGGCAGCGGTTAGCATGTCAGTGTTACTAGCATCAGCATAAGTACCGTTAGAGCGTGCAAATGGGATACGGTTACCACCGATGACCGCAACGCGTTGCTGATTAGAGCTTAACGTAGCATTGGACTTTTTCTTAGGCTTAGCACTTGTCTGTTTGCTAGCTGAAATCGTTTTGGTATCAACAGCTTTGTCGTCTTTTTTGGTGTTAGCAGCTGGCTTTGACTCAGCCTTGCTACCCATTTTGTCTTCAGTTTTTGGCTTAGCAGTAGATTTATTATCTGATTTAGTATCAGGCTTACTACTTGCTTTAGCTTCTGATTTGGTGTCAGCTTTAGATTCGCTCTTAGCCTTTGGTGCTTCCTTGCTTTGAGTAGATGAAGCTACCTTTGATTTGGCTTCTTCAGCCTCAACGTTTTCGAGAGCTATATCGGCTTTGATTTTAGCTTTCTTCTCAGCGTCGTCGCTTTTGGCTTGATCGTTTACAGGTTTGCCATCAGCGTCAACAATATCGGTCGCTTGCTTGAGATCAGCAATAGAGTTGAATCCCGAATCATTCGCTTTTGCGGTGTCTTTGCTAGCAGAAGCGTTTTTATCGATCGTTTTTTCAGTTGTAGCGTTGCCTTTTACAACGGTGCTTTCAACAATTGGGCTGTCTTTTTTGTCGCTCATAATCTTGTCCTCATATATGTAGGTTGAAAAATAAAATCTAACTTAGCACTCTGATCAAGTGCAAGCGCCTTGTGTCTATAAATGGTACTTATAATAATGATTTTTTTGCTTCAAAGTGTAGCTTATTAGCAAACTAAAGCGCTTATATCCTGCAGATCGTCTCTATAAACTAACAGGGAGTCTTTTTCATATAGAATATAGGCGAAGTAGAACTACAAAGAGAGACGAATCGGTAGCTTTGATAACATATTGTTATATCTTTATCAGTTAGCTATAATTTGTAGTGTTTATTTTAGCACAAGCCTGCCTTTTTTAAAGCAGTAGAAAGTAACTGCCGTGTCTATATGACTGGACACTTTATCAGTCTATAATAAGCCATCTGAATTAATTAACTCAAGTCTTGGTTGTAAGCGGTTCTTACCGACATGATAAGGACACATTTTCAATAGGACAAATTTTAATAAGCATAAATACTTAAATTTTCATTAATAGGAGCATACTATGTCAGACCGTTATGGTGATTTCGTTCAATCTTCGCTAGGTAAAAAAGTAGCCAAAAACCTTGGTTTGCCGCAGCCTGTGACCCTTGATCGTTTTGAGAGTGGTCAACGTTTAGTGCGCGGTAGCGTGCTCGTAGGCGCCGCTGCAGGTGAAGACAACCGCGTAAGCGCGTCTATTGGCCGTATCTTATCAGAGCTACATGCTGAAGTATTCGTCAATAGTAGTGATGATATCAAAGAGGTGCTCGCCGACGCTGGTATTGAAGCAAAAGCCAATACTGGTAGCGAAGATAAGTTTAAAATATTGTTATTTGATGCCAGTAATATCAGTAGCGCAGAGGGTCTAAAAGCGGTTTATGAGTTCTTCCATACGGTTGCACGCCGCGTAGAAAAATCAGGTCGCGTCATCATCATTGGTCGTCCGCCAGAATCTATCGATGATATCGAAACCGCATTGGCACAGCGTGCGCTTGAAGGTTTCGTTAAGTCAGTAGGCAAAGAGTTTAAGCGCGGTGTTACAGCGCAGCTTGTTTACGTTAGTGCGGGCGCTGAAGATAATCTAGAGTCAACCTTGCGCTTCTTTACTTCAGCACGCTCAGCTTATGTCTCAGGACAGGTCGTTCGTGTCAGCGCAGGCAATGCGGTTGATATCGATTGGACGCAGCCACTTGCTGGCAAAACGATGCTAGTGACAGGCGCTAGTCGCGGTATCGGTGAAGCGATTGCACGCGTATTGGCTCGTGAAGGCGCTCACGTGATCTGTCTAGACGTCCCGCAGCAGCAAGCGGACTTGCAAAAGGTCGCAAGTGAGATTAGTGGTTCCGTTCTAACGGTTGATATCACTAGTGACGATGCAGGTCAAGAGATTGCAGAAGCCGCGCAAAAACGTGGCGGACTTGATGCTGTCATTCATAACGCTGGCGTGACTCGTGATAAGACGCTTGCTAATATGGATGAGCAAAAGTGGGATATGGTCATCAACATCAATTTAGGTAGTATTGCCAGAATCAATCGCTACTTGCTTGATAATGATGTCTTAAAGAATGATGCGCGTATCGTTTGTGTCTCGTCAATCTCAGGGATCGCAGGTAATATGGGTCAGACCAATTATGCGACTTCAAAAGCTGGCGTTATCGGCCTAGTCAATTCAACGGCCAAGCAGTTAGATGCTAATGACAAGGGTATGACGATCAATGCGGTTGCGCCAGGATTCATTGAGACGCAAATGACAGAAGCTATTCCGTTTGCTATTCGTGAAGCAGGTCGCCGTATGAACTCAATGAGCCAAGGTGGCCTGCCAGTCGATGTGGCTGAGACTATCGCTTGGTTTGCCTCGCCTGCCTCTGGCGGTTTGAACGGTAATACGGTACGCGTATGTGGTCAAAGCTTATTAGGTGCTTAATGACTTACTCTTTCTAAGATATGTTAAATTGTTGATAGTATTGACTAAATTAATATAAAATCACAAATTATTACTAATAAATATAAATTAAGCTGCCCTAGGGTGGCTTTTTTATGATAAAAACACAAACGGAAGGCGTGTTTGATTCTTTTTAAACAGGAACTGCTGCTAGCGACATCAACCCAATTTGCTTTAGATTTTTTACAGTTATTAAACTTGCCTCACTAGGATTGACTTATGCCAGACAAATATTTTGATGCGTTGCCAAAAGCGCATACCACTTACGCTAATATTATCAAAAGCCTGCTACCTATCGGTGAAAAGGCCAGCAAAGACTCATTACCAAACGCTACTTATTATGTCGAAAACTTACATATCGATCAAGGCAACTTGGACGATTATCGCAAGATTTGCGGCTTTCTTGACAATGGTAAAATACCGATTACTTATTTTTCTGTATTATCACAAGCGCTACAGATGAATATGATGGTCAAAGAGTCCTTTCCTTTTGCGATGCTAGGCTTGGTCCATGTGGACAACAGTGTCACTCAGTACCGCCCCATCGGTGAGCGCGAAACGGTTACCATGTCTGTTGCTTTTGATAATCTGCGTGAGCATAATCAAGGCCAGCAGTTTGACTTTGTCACCCTTGTTAAATCAGGTGAAGATACGGTTTGGCAGGGAACATCAACGTATCTATCTCGCAGCAAAAAAGCGGGAAGCACCAGTAAAAAAAGCGCACCGCGCCAAGTGACAGTTAAACCTATGATTGATGAGGACGGCGTACACAGTATCTTTGAGGTGCCAGAGGATATCGGTCGTCGTTATGCCTTTATCTCAGGCGACTTTAATCTGATCCACTTGCATCCTTTATCTGCTCGCGCCTTTGGTTTCCCAAAAGCGATCGCGCATGGAATGTGGTCAAAGGCCAAAAGTTTGGCGCTCATTGGCGACTTGCCTGATGCTTGCAAGGTTGAGGTGTCCTTTAAGCTGCCTATATTCTTGCCCTCAGAAGTAGAGTTAATCTCTGAACCTATGGCCAAGCTTAAAGATGCATCGGATAAGTGTGTGTTCGGTCTGTATAGCGCAAAAAACGACAAGCCGCATCTCTCAGGTCACATTGAGCTATTGGGCGATAACGACTAGTTTTATAGTAATTGTTTACAGCCTTTTATGGTGGGCGCTTATAACTGAGGGATCAGTGATAAGCGCCTAACGATAGCAACTTTTATTCACCATCGCATATAAAAATTTTATGACTGAATCTACTCAAAACCCAGTTGATATACATGGTAATGCCAATACAAACGACGCTGCCAATTTTGATGAGTATAGCGCTACTGATAATGGCGCGGCGCTCAATCAAGTTCTACATCCCTATTTTCGTCCCGATGAGCGAACCATCGTTTGCGGGGCACTAGATGATGACAAAATAGCAGGGCTTGCAAAAGCAGGCGTTGAGCTTGTCATCAATCTACAACCCGACGATGAGCTAAAATTTGATGAGGCCCATGCGGTTCAGCAAGCAGGCATGAGCTATGAGCAATTGCCAATTAGCGGCGCTAAAGATCTAAAGCAGCTTAATATACTGGCGTTCGATAATATATTGCGTCAGCATCATGGTAAAAAAGTTGTAATACATTGCGGCTCTGGCAATCGTGTTGGCGCCGCCTCTGCTTTGCGTGCTGGCTGGCTACGCGGTCGTAAGATGGATACGGCTATGGCGCGCGGATATAGTCATGGACTAGGTAGTTTAGAGGAAGAAGTGCGTAACCGTTTGCTAGTACCAAGATAATCAAAAGATTATCGCTAGTTCTAAAAGACAACGGTCTTGATAGAGAATAGGTGACCTTCAGGTTGCCTTTTTTTATCAATGATACATACTTAGTACTTATTTTTTAGACAAATATTCTCAAGATAACAGGTATCAATCACTCTGTTCAAGTCACTATAAATGGAATTATTATGACCAAAGCTAACAGCACTACTACTATTGATACTCAGTTTCAACAGCGCCTAGAGCAAGTTCTTTCTGATTTACAATTAAACGACGCACCAGTAGGCGGCTCGTTGGTCGTCTATCAAAAAGGCGCGTGCATCGCAAAAGTTAGTATCGGTATGGCACGGCTTGAGACCCCTTGGCAGTCCGATACGTTGTCTCTGAACTTTTCTACAGGCAAAGGGGTGTTAGCGACGCTGATTCATGTCTTGGTCTCACAAGGACTGCTAAACTACGATACGTCCATTGCTAGCTATTGGTCAGATTTCGCGGCTAATAACAAAGCCGATATTACTCTAAGAGATGTTCTATCGCATCAGGCCAATCTATTTGCAATTGCGTCTATTGAGACAAATAGCGAGACGCTAATCGATTGGCAGGCTATGCTGGCAAAAGTCGCAGCGATGCCGACAACTCATCCAGATCAAGGTGATAAGAGTGCTAGTGATGATACGGATAGATATGAGAGTGCTTATAGCGCTTTGATCTTTGGTTGGGTGCTTGGCGGTTTGATAGAAGCCGCTACCAATATGACGCTAGCGCAAGCTTTGCGCCATTATTTAACAGAGCCACTGGGCATAGCAGATAGCTGCTATTTTGGCGTGCCCGCTGACAAGGTGCATACAGTTGCCAAACTTGGCAAGGATTTTAAGCCATTACAGCAAGGCAGCTCACAACTAGGCGCTAAACGTCATAAACCTGTATTGAAAGTGGACTCACCAAGCACGCTAGAGACCTATGAGAGCTTGCCAAGCTATGCTTGTTGGCAACAGTTGGTGTCTGACAATGAGACAGTATCGGCACATCCTCAAACCAAGACTGATAAATTAACTACCGATCAAATTAATCGTTTATATTTTGATCATAGCGCTATCAATGCCAACAACTACAGAGCTGCGTTAGTGCCTTCTAACATGCAGCCTATTAATTACTACACTGATGAGGTATTACAAGCCATCATACCCGCCGCCAACGCCGTTGCCTCAGCCGATGCACTAGCGACTATTTATGCGATGCTCGCTGATGGCGGGGTATGGCAAGGCAAAACAATCATTAACAAGCAAACGTTCACGCAGCTCTCATCAGTACAGTCAAACGGTATGGACGCGGTTATGCCTGCGGTAATGAAATGGCGTCTTGGTTATCATCGTCTGTTTAGCGTCTGTACCGATACTGAAGCTGGTTTTGGTCACATGGGCTACAACGGTTCGGTCGCTTGGTGTGATCCATCACGGCAATTATCGTTTGCCTATGTGCATAATTTTGATACCACTATGCTAGGCGATATTCGTCAGTTTGCGTTAACAGAAGCCATTCTTTATTTGATTGATAAAGAACGAGTTTAGTGAGTAACCACTAAGTAAAAATCAAAACTGCCGTTTTATCTTACGATAAAAGCCATGATAGTCGCGACCTTTTAATCACTTATTCATTAGGATCATAAATTAGTCGATATCAGGCGTCATCTTTAGCAGTTTAGGTGCACTCAGACCATGTATAAAGATAGATATCAAGATGACAATACTACAGACGACCCATAGTTTGATGGCGTCTTCATCTGCAAAATAACCTTGATTGAGCGCATAGGATAGATAATATAGCGTGCCGATACCGCGAATACCCAAAGCCGACACCGCATACTTTTCGGTGCGGTGCATATCGAGTCCAGATAAGGCGATAATGCCGCCAATAGGCCTTATTATTAGCAAGAATATAAAGCTGACGATATAGACTTGCCAAGTAAGCTCAATGTCAGATTGCAATCCTTGACCCACGAGCATGCCAAAAGTCACGAGTACCAATGACATGAGCAACCCTTCAGATTGCTCGGCAAAGTCATGTAATTCTTCGTGATAACTGTGCTCGCATTCTGAACGCCGAAACGAAAAAGCGGCGACGAATACGGCGATAAAGCCATAGCTATGGACGTACTCCGCTATGCCATAAGACAACAACGTCAACGCAATGACTACGTAACCCTGAGAGATAGTCGTCTCACGAGTATACTTTGAAAAAACCACCTTTGCCATAAGCTTGCCGACGATGACGCCGACAAGCACGCCTATGCTAATCTGCCATAGCACATCTTGCAAGAACCATGACCCAAGCATCTCAAGGCTAAAGCGCTTGCCTTCGCTATAAGCTTCTGCCACCTTTATCGCTAGATATACAAAGGGAAAGGCGAGACCGTCATTGAGTCCTGCCTCTGAGGTTAAGGTAAATCTTGGGGTGTCCTCATTGCCTGTATTGGGCGGCCCAACCTGAATACTAGAGGCCAGTACGGGATCGGTTGGCGCTAATACAGCTCCTAATAAGATAGCAGCGCCAAGACTCAAACCAAAAGTATAGTAGCCAAGAATTGCCATCGCAAATATGCCAATAGGCATCGTAATCAATAGTAAGCGTACGGTTGGACGCCATAGTCGCCAAGCCAATTCAGTATCGATTTTTATACCAGCGCCAACCAAGGATACCAATACAACAATCTCGGTGAGCTTTTCTATGATAATGCCGTTCTCAAGCGGATTTAAAAACGACAGCGTGATCCAAAAGTAACCAATAAGCGCCCCAAAGGTCACTTGTAATATAGGCAAAGAGATAGGAATACGCTTGGATATCAATGGAAATAGAGAGCCAAACAAAAAAGCCATACCGCCGATTAATAAAAGCTGATTGTAATTCTCAATCATAAGATTTGCCTGCACCAGTTTATTGTTGTATTTAAGGTCTGTTGAACATTCAAATATTAGGACTGCTGATCGCTAAAATCGCATCAAACTTTTTATTAGATCAGGCGTAAATCGACGATAATGTCGAGACCTTAGCGAGGTTTACAACAACGTTTGGGGTGATTTTAGCATCAGCCTTTTAGGGCAGGGCTATTTTTTGCCAATACATGGCGAAATTGTCTAACCTAGAATGACTAGGCATCAAAAATTTCACTGCGTATTGTCTAAAAAATAGCCACTGCCAGTTCCACATTTGAATGTTCAACAGACCCTAATAATAAGGACAAAAGGTTGCTAATAAAACGTCACTTATAATGACGATAAAGTAATCACATTTTCGCAAAAAAACGTTATCAGAGACGCAAATACGTTGTGTTTTGGTAGTGATTTTTGGGCACAAGAAAGCCAGCACGAATGCTGACTGAGATGATTATTGTGTTTGGAGTATGAAACCAAAATTCTTGCGCTTAGCGCTCAACTTGGCTAACATCACGTACTGCGCCCGTATCAGCACTAGTCGTCATTGCCGCATAAGCACGCAAAGCTGGGGATACATGACGCACGCGGCTTACAGGTTTCCATGCATCGCGATCACGAGCGTCCATCTGGGTGCGCCGCGCTGCTAGATCGGCGTCACTCACTTGCATGTTAATCGTACGATTGGGGATGTCGATGTGTATGGTATCGCCTTCGACCACTAAACCGATAGCGCCGCCTTCAGCGGCCTCTGGGCTGGCATGACCAATGGACAATCCTGAAGTGCCACCAGAGAAGCGACCGTCAGTGAGTAGGGCACACTCCTTACCTAGACCTTTTGACTTCAGATAAGTCGTTGGATAGAGCATCTCTTGCATACCAGGGCCACCTTTTGGACCCTCATAACGAATAATAACCACATCGCCTGCGACTATGTCGTCACTAAGTACCGCTTCTACCGCATCATCTTGTGATTCAAAAATACGCGCACGACCCGTAAACGTTAAGATACTCTCATCGACGCCTGCGGTCTTGACCACGCAGCCGCGCTCAGCAATATTACCGTATAGTACTGCAAGGCCACCATCTTCTGAATAAGCATGCTTGGCGCTACGGATGCAACCTGACTCACGGTTGACGTCGAGGTTTGACCATTCTTTTGATTGTGAAAATGCCTCAGTGGTGCGTACGCCACCAGGTGCTGCAAGGAAGCGCGCGCGTGCTTCTTGATTATCAGGGTTCATGATGTCCCATTTATCAATCGCCGCTTTCATCGTCGCGCTATGGATAGTTGGTACGTCAGTCTTCAATAATCCAGCACGATCAAGCTCGGCCAATAATGCAAAGACACCGCCGGCACGATGCACATCTTCCATATGGTATTTTTGCGAGGCAGGAGCGACTTTTGCTAGGCAAGGCACACCGCGACTTAGACGATCGACATCTGACATTTTAAAGTCAAGTTCTGCTTCGTTCGCTGCTGCCAACAAATGCAAAATAGTATTGGTCGAGCCACCCATCGCGATATCTAATGTCATGGCGTTCTCGAACGCCGCTTTGCTAGCGATGGAGCGCGGCAATACCGAGTCATCATCTTGCTCATAGCGACGTTTGGCAAGCGAGACAATAGTGCGCCCAGCTTCTAAAAACAGCTCACGGCGCAGTGAATGAGTGGCGAGTAACGAGCCATTACCCGGTAAGGCCAATCCCAAGGCTTCGGTTAAGCAGTTCATCGAGTTGGCAGTAAACATACCAGAGCATGAACCACAAGTGGGACACGCTGAGACTTCTATAGCAGCGACATCTTCATCACTAATACTATCGTCAGCGGCATCCATCATCGCATCGACGAGATCCAGTTTACGAATGGTACTGCCTTTACTGTCTTCGTTGTTATGGCTTTGACCGACCGTACTGGCAAGAATTTTGCCCGCTTCCATGGGCCCGCCTGAGACAAATACCACTGGAATATTGAGGCGCATTGCTGCCATCAACATACCGGGAGTGATTTTATCGCAGTTAGAGATACACACAAGCGCATCGGCACAATGAGCATTGACCATATATTCCACAGAGTCCGCAATCAAATCACGACTTGGTAGGGAGTACAGCATACCACTGTGACCCATCGCGATACCGTCATCGACGGCAATGGTATTGAACTCTTTTGCAACGCCGCCTGCTTGCTCAATCTCACGTGCGACCAGTTGACCTAAGTCTTTTAGATGCACATGACCCGGTACGAACTGGGTAAATGAGTTGGCAATCGCAATGATGGGTTTGCCAAAGTCGCCATCGGTCATGCCAGTTGCCCGCCAGAGTGCTCGTGCACCTGCCATGTTACGACCACCGGTAGAGGTTTTTGAGCGATAATCCATGTGATATTCCTTACAAATAAATAGAGTTGTAATGACACGTTTAAAAAGAGCTATTACTCAAGGCGCTCTAAGATAGCAGCCTCAAACCAAGGCAACTTGTCTTTTTCTGTCTCGATTTTAGCGATAGCTGATAGAGCGTGAGTAGCTGGTAGCTGTTGATATTCGGGACTGGCATCGACAATGAGCACAGGCTCATCATTTACGTCGTGTTCATCGATACTAACTAGCGTTTGCTGACGGTTCTTATAGAGCACATCAACACGACCAAAAAAACGCCAGTCTTTAAAGGCCGCTATTATCGCGTCGTCCTTGTTCTGTGTATATAGCTGCTCAGTTGCCTTGCCTGTATTGGTCCATTGTAAACGCACTGCTAGTTGCAGCGCTTCGCTAAATACAACGAGAGATCCAATTACTTTGATATGCCAAGGACTGGCCATCAATTCGCTATCAATCTCGATAAGTGTGGCAGCATCCTGAGCACTCATCACGGTATTAAATTGAGCAAGCAAATTAGGAGTTAATGGATGCGCCTGCTTGATGGCGTCGTCTAAGCTATCATAGTGATACAAAAACGGCAATGGCTCATCTTGAGTCGCTGTTCTTTTGGTCACTTTGCAATTATGAATACGCCAACTAATAGCAGCGTCAGTAAGGGCTTGTGCAATGATGAGAGCGTTTGGTTCTAGAGTAGGTTTGACGCTGGCATCAATAGGTATGTGCTCTTGGTCATCAGGAGTATATGTCGACGTATTGCCTACCGAGGCGTAGCCTGACTGTACTGATATTTGATCGTATAATTGCGTCGAATCCATAGAATTATCGTCGTCAAAATAGGCTCCTAGTATAGCATTTTAGGGTGCTTTTCGCTAATATTTAGTGCCCAAAATCTGTGCTCATCGTAGTATCTCATAGCAGTAATGGTAATGACACTAATATGCTTTGTAGGACGCTTTGTAGAACGCCGCTTTATTATCGTAATGCCTTGTGGTTTGCCTTTGTCTCGTTCACTATACTAATGCCAATATCATTTTATCAAAGAAGGATTAGACTAATGACTCAAAACAAGCCAGCTTATTACGACGAAAACAATATTTTTGCCAAAATGCTCAACGGTGATATCCCTCATCACAAAGTCTATGAAGATGAAAAAACTCTAGCCTTTATGGATATTATGCCGCAAGCAGAAGGCCATGTACTCGTCATTCCGAAACAGAAAGCTGTTGATTTGGCAGATCTAGAGCCTGAATATGCAGCGGCAGTACTGATGACGGCCAAAAAGGTGATGAACGCGCAGCGTCAGGTATTCGCGCGCGAAGGTATCATTCAGATGCAGTTAAACGGCGCACAAGCGGGGCAAACGGTATTTCACTATCATATTCACCTGATACCCGGTAGCATCCATGAATTAGGCGTTCATGCTGCAAAGATGGCGGACAATGATAAGCTTGCTGATCTAGCGCAGCGGCTGGCAGCGGTGATCGATACACCCTAACTGACGTGCTATAGAGCGCTACAAAAGAGTCAGATCCTCTTGCAATATATCTCTTAACCCTTAAAATAGCGGCTTGTCTTTCTTAAGATTTAAGCCGTTTTTTATGTCTATTGATATTTTATCTTTGCCCAAAATTAGTCCTGACATGCATCTGTCAGCAGCGGATGATCACCCGTTATTGCAACCGCTAATGATCGGCGGTTTGACTATTGAGAATCGTTTGATAGTCGCGCCGATGGCTGGAGTCACTGACAACCCTTTTCGTAAGTTATGTAAATCCTTTGGGGCAGGGCATGCGGTAAGCGAGATGATCATTGCGGATACTGCGCTATATGCCCGCAAAAAATCCTTATACCGGGCCAATTTCGATGGCGAGATTGCGCCGATCTCAGCACAAATTGCAGGTGCGGAACCTGATAAATTGGCGCAAGCGGCACAGTATCAGGTCGATAATGGTGCACAAATCATCGATATTAACATGGGCTGTCCTGCCAAAAAAGTTTGCCGTAAGCTGGCAGGTTCAGCGCTGTTGCAGGATGAGGATTTGGTGGCGCGGCTACTCGATACTGCGGTAAATAGCGTAAACGCACCTGTCACTCTAAAGACGCGTTTAGGCTTTGAAAATGGCGCGGAGAATATCTTGCGCGTTGCCAAGCGCGCTGAGCAAGCAGGTATTGCCGCCATTGCTATTCATGGTCGCACTCGTGAAGATATGTATACCGGTTTGGCTAGGTACGAGCTTATACGCGAAGTTAAGAACAGTGTGAACATACCTGTGATTGCCAACGGCGATATCGACAGCGCTCAAAAAGCGCAAGAGGTTTATGACCTGACAGGCTGTGATGCGGTGATGATTGGACGCGCAGCCCAAGGTCAACCGTGGATATTTCGGGATATTGAGCACTATCTGCGTACAGGTGAGCGCTTAGCACCGCCTAGTGTCAGTGAGATAAAGCAGATTGTGCTTACCCATCTTGAAGCGCTATATGAGTTCTACGGTGAGTACTCAGGATGCCGCATTGCCCGCAAGCACATCGCTTGGTACACCACGGGTATCCCAAATTCCAACGCCTTTCGTCAAGCTATGTATGGTGAGGAGAGTACCGCTGGACAGTTTTATGTGGTTGAGAGCTTTTTGAGCGCGCATGAATAATTGATAGTAGCATCAGTAGCGTATTCTTGTGAATGTTCAACACGTTCTAATCCTTATTTATCGGTACAGGCGCTTGAGGTGGAGATGCTTCGCTCTTTTTTTGCCAAGGAAGGCGACCTTCTAACTCAACTTGTAGTGATAAGCTCAAAAAGGTACGAATAAGAACGATAAAGCCTAGTATAAGTACGTCTCGTAGAGTCGGTTCTGTGACGACCGTTGCCATAATATCTGCTGCGATCAAAACCTCAAGTCCTAACAAAATCGACTTACCAACCGTTTGTCTGATTTCAACATAAGTATCGTGAGTAAATCCGCGCGTGTCACGAAAGGCTTTATAAAATGCAAAAAACAGACCAAAAAACATGATCAATACTCCGATCATCTCTACAATTTTGGCGATTAAGTCTATATAGTGGGCTAACATTTCTATCAAAATACGATCCTTTATTAAATAAAATAAGGGCTAGCGATAGCTCGTTTTTGAGATAAACGTGCGCCTTCCCAAGAAATGATATGTTATCAGATAATGCTGACGGTATTAGGGTGAGTTGCTTTTGTTGAACAGATATTGAACAAATACAGTCACTACAAAGTGATAACTGCTCTATATAACACCTTCTATAAATCCAATGGTGCCTCTCGTCTGCGCAGTCTAACAATAGACTTGACAAATTTTAGTCATCAAACAACAATAGGTAGGTTACTCATAAATAAATAAAGCGGTTTGAGCAGTAAGCAGTGCTCATCTTTGTTATGCTAAATCTACGCATTAATAGGGAACATTAATGTATCGATAACCACCCAACAATAAGGATATTTCATGGCCAATCCCTCAAAGAGAACTATCAGTAAGTCTGTTAAAGGCAAAAACATCATCATTACGGGGGCGTCAAGTGGTATCGGAGAGCGCACCGCCTATTTGTTAAGTGAATGCGGTGCACACGTTATTATGTTGGCACGTACAGAAGAGAAGCTAAAAAAAGTCAAAGAGAACATCGAAGAGCTTGGCGGCAAAGCCAGCTATTATCCGTGTGATTTGACAAACATGGAGGATATCGAAAAGGTCAGCGAACAGATTAATTCGGACTTTGGTAATATCGATGTACTCGTCAATAATGCAGGACGATCAATTCGCCGCTCAGTCCACGAGTCAGTCAATCGTTTTCATGACTTTGAGCGTACGATGGACATTAACTATTTCGGCGCAGTCAAAATTATTCTCGCCTTCTTGCATGGTATGATAGAGCAGCAATCCGGTCAAATCGTTAATATCTCATCGATCGGCGTACAAGCAAACAGTCCACGTTTTGCAGCTTATGTCGCCTCAAAATCTGCACTAGATGCTTTTAGTCGCTGCCTAGCCGCCGAAGTTAAAGGCGATAATATCACGATTACCAATATCTTTATGCCACTCGTGCGCACACCTATGATCGCACCGACTAAACTTTATAAGTATATGCCAGCGCTGATGCCTAACGAAGCTGCCCTCATGATAGCTCGGGCGATCGTAGACAAACCCAATAGCATTGCCAGTAATATGGGTAAATTTGCCTCAGCGACTTACTCCTTAGCGCCAGCAATCAACGTCGGTATTCAGTCGATCGGTTATCGCATCTTCCCAAGCTCTGATGCAGCGCTTACTACAGACTCTAAACCTAACCTAGCTCAGCGCGCCTTTGCCAAAATCTTACCAGGTGAATATCACTAATTGCCTATATCATAATAAAAAAGGGAATGCATCGGCATTCCCTTTTTTATGTCATATCCTTACCAAATGTGATTTTGTCACGTACTATGGTATCAGCTAAAAACGCGCCACAATATCCAAAATAGTCCCGCCATGATAAGCACGATTACGAGCACGCGTTTAACAAGGTAGGGGATGATAGGTTTTTTATAGCCTATATCATCCAGTTGACTTGCAACCCCACGTTGCAGACTCTTAAAGCCTTGCTCTTGAGGTGTCGATTTAACGCGATCTTTAGTTAACGGATCAAATCCTTCTACCGATTGCTCTTGATCAAAACTCAGCGCGCTATTGGGAATACCTTGCTTGCTAGCAATGCTATTAAGCTTTTGCTGCTGCTTGTTTTTTAGGGCGGTATCATAAGCATCAATGCGCGCTTTAGCAGCGTCCATACTTATGTTTTCATCTTGCGCCAAATCTTTGATGGCCATCACAAGGTTGCCTTTTTCGATCATCATAATGACCGATCTAGGTAATTTTTTTTGCTTGGCGCTAGTGTTTTTTGAAGAGGCATCAGGGTTAAACATAGTCATCCTTATCAAGCGTCATATGCGTCACTTTATTATAGCAAATTTTTAAGAGTTGCTTCTTAAGAGTAATTTTTCAAAAGTAACTTTGTAGCACTCAATTTTAGTCACAAAAAAACCGCAATCAAAATAATTGCGGTAAATTTGATAACGTCTAACAAAAAACCGAAGGCTTACATATCTTTCCAGCGTTGGATAGACTCTTTAATGATTTCTTTGGCTTCATTTACATCGCCCCAAGACTCAACGACGGTTGTACCCGCTTTTTTCAAATCTTTATAATGGCTAAAGTGAAACTGTAACTGATTGATTAACTGCTTTGGAAGGTCATCCAAGCTGTTATAAGCATTGCCTGTATCACGGTCATCAGCAGGAACGACGACGATTTTATCATCAACTTCGCCGTCATCAACGAATCTCATAACGCCAATAACTTTAGCTTTTAAGAAGATACCAGTAGGCAATGGCTGCTCTGTAATGATTAGCGCATCAAGCTCATCGCCGTCTTCGTCAAGCGTTTGCGGGATAAAACCATAGTTACAAGGCTTGGCAAAAATCTGCGGATCAACACGGTCCAGCTCAAACACAGCCAGCTCGCGGTTCCACTCGATCTTGTGACTGCTACCGGTTGGAATCTCAACCACAACGTTGATAATTCCGCCGTCTACATCACCTGCGTCCAAAATTTTATTAAAATCTGCCATAAGGGGCTCCTAATGAATATGTTTTTATAAGTAAAGGGTAAGGGGTTACTACGGTTTGCGAGTATAACAAGTTTGGATTGGATTTTGTTGTATCCCTTAAGTCTAAGCTGGCACGATATTATGCAAAATAGGACTCAGAAGAATAAATTATGATTTAGAGCTTCGAGTTTTAAGCGTTTAAGATTTAGTTGCAATAGGACGCAGCTGAATATGGCCGGCGTGACGCTTGGCGATATTATCGATGAGTTGTTGAGTGACTTGCTCATAACTTAATGAATTGGCGTCCATAGCGGCAAAGTCTGCCAAACGTAGCATTTGCATGCCAGCATAACCACAAGGGTTGATAGCATCAAAAGCGGACAAATCGCAATTTAGATTAAGTGCAATACCATGATAGCTAAAGCCGCGTTTAATCTTGAACCCAAGTGAGGCAATTTTACCGAGCATAATCGTATCGTCGTCAGCAGAGCGGTTCGATAAGTGACTATTATATAGATAAACGCCTGGAGCATCGCTACGTGCATGAGCACTGATGTGATTTTTATTTTGAGCAGATATCAGACAGTCATTAAGCACATCTTCTAGCGCTTGCTCGGCATGAGAAACGAGATTGCGTACGCTCCAGCCCAAACTGTCCAAATCAAATAGCCAATATAACACCAGTTGCCCAGACCCGTGCCAAGTGACTTGTCCGCCGCGATCGGTTTGGATAATAGGGGTATCTGTCTGCTGCAATATATGCTCTTTTTTGCTCGCTTGCCCCAAAGTATAGACATCATTATGATCGACTATCCATAACTCGTCGGGGGTGCGCTGCGTGTGCTTTTTTAATTCAATGCGCTCAAGGGTACGCGCCAGCATTGCCTCATGGGTCGCTACGTAATCAGCTTTTGATAACGAATTGGTCACTAGCGCGTCGTTAATAGGGTGCATATTATTTTGCATAGTCGTCACAGTCTTAAGATTTGTGGTTACCGAAGTCGCGCTTTAAATTGCGCTTATAGCCCTAATAAAGAGAGATAACAGCAACAATGAGCAACTTTATTAATAAGGATGGTCACCACCGATTGTAGCAGCTCTAACAAACGACAGCTCATCATTTAGCTCGTTTTATTCTACTATACAAACCTGCCAGTACGCCAAATACACTTTTCATTGCGATAGGCTTGCGCTACATTAAACAGCAACTGACAGTGGCTCACACTGGCTGGGGTTCACTTACTCTAGACATGACAAGGAAGACAAATGACAGATAATGATGTAATTACTCAAGATAATACACAGATGCACACAGGTCGTACTATGAGCATTATCAATACCGTTGAAGAGATGCAAGCTCAGTTTACTCGTATGCAAGCGCTTAGCCGTAGCCAGCCGATGAATGACTGGTATGAGCGTGAGACGCAGCTTGATAATCTTGAGCTGCTGCTTAGTGATAATCAAGAACAGATCTCCAAATCTATTAGCGAAGATTTTGGCTATCGCAGCCAGTCTGAGACGCAGTTCGCTGAGCTGTTTCCAAGCTTTACGGGTATCAGCCATGCCAAAAAGCATGGCAAAAAGTGGATGAAGCCGCAGCGTATGCCGATATCTGCCCTGTATCGTCCCGCGCACAATGAGATTCAGCCACAGCCTTTAGGACTAGTCGGTATCATGGTGCCATGGAACTATCCACTGTTTTTGGCAATAGGACCGATGATTGATGCGATTGCCGCAGGCAATCGCATTATGATCAAAATGAGTGAAGCGGCGCCTAAGTTTGCAGAAACGTTTGCAAAACTAGTCGCGCATTATTTTTCGCCCGATATGGTTTCTGTGGTGCTAGGCGAAGTTGAGATTGCCGAAGAGTTCAGCAAGCTACCGTTTGATCATCTGCTCTATACTGGCTCTACCGCGGTTGGCAAAAAGATAATGGCCGCCGCCGCACCTAATTTGACGCCCGTTACTCTTGAGCTTGGCGGCAAATCACCTGTGATTGTATTAGAAGGTGCCAATTTAGAAGCGGCGGTCAATCGCGTAATGATGGGTAAGACGCTAAACGCCGGTCAAACTTGTATTGCGCCAGATTATGTATTGATTCAGCGTAAGCATCATGACGAGTTTATTAGGCTCGCTAGAGAGTGGATGGATAAGCACTACCCAGATATCGAGAACAATCCTGATTACTCGCGGATTATCAATGGTTCGCAATTTAAGCGTGTACAAGGTTACATCGATAGCTTGCAAGGTCAAGGCGTCTATCCATTGACCGATATCAGCTCAAACACCGAAACGCGTTTGATGCCGCCAGTTGTGGTCGTTGAACCGACGTCTGGTAGTGATGTCATGAAGAATGAGATATTTGCACCTGTACTACCGCTCATGCATTATGAGACGCTTAATGATGCCATTAGCTTTGTAAACGCGCGTCCTCGTCCACTAGCGCTTTATGTGTTTGGTGATAATAATAGCGACATTGATAGAGTGCGCTCAAATACAGTATCAGGCGGCTTGTGTATCAATGAGGTTATCTTGCATGTCGTACAGCACGATTTGCCATTTGGCGGCGTTGGACATTCAGGTACAGGCGCTTATCACGGCAAAGCGGGCTTTGAGCGTTTAAGCCATATGAAGCCTGTGTTTGTACAGACCAAGCTTAATGGTATGAATTTCTTATTACCTCCTTATGGCGGCTTCTTCAAAAAAGCTATGGGTATGTTCTTAAAATAGATCACTCTTAAAACGTTACTAACAAAAAGCGCTTATAGATATAGGCGCTTTTTTTGTGAAAAATAAGACCAGACGCTATATTTTGGTTAAATAAGCATTTGTTATCTTTATGCTAAATCGCTACACTTTAAATCAACACGTTAAGGGTGATAAAGCTAAGACATAAATCATTTTATTATCTTTTATTATAAGCAGGCATTTTTAAAACCATAGTTAGAACCATAAATAGGATTGCTCATGCGCCAATGGATTGCACTTAGTTTACTACTGCTAAGCTCATTTGTATGGTCGATCGTCTCGATGTCGACAGCTTCTGCAGCTACGAACTCAGCGACTTGTGATACACCGATCAAGTTTGGCGCATTGACATGGGAGAGTGGTCAATTCACAACAGGTGTGCTCAAATACATTACCGAAAGTGGTTATGGCTGCGCAGTTGAAGAAGTGCCTGGTGCAGGTCCTGCGCTTGAAACGGCACTCTCGCAAAACGACATTCAGATCATAAGTGAGCAGTGGGTAGGGCGCTCACCCATCATGGAGCAAGCCATCACTGACAATAAAGTTGCGGTCATTGGCGATACGCTTGAGGGCGGCGCGACACAAGGCTGGTATGTACCGCAGTACGTCATCGATGACAATCCGGGTCTGCGACGTTACGAGGATCTGCCCAAATACGCTGAACTGTTCCGAGACCCAGAAGACCCAAAACGCTCGCGGTTTATGAACTGTCCCTCAGGCTGGGCGTGTGAGATCTTTAATACGCGCTTGCTCAAAAACACAGGTTTGGATAGTGTCTTTAACAATGCGCATCCAGGGACAGGTGCGGCGCTCGATGCCGAGATTGCCTCTGCATTTGAGCAGCGTAAACCACTACTTTTTTATTACTGGCAGCCAACGGGCTTGATCGCCAAATACGATTTTGCACCTATTGCCTTTCCTGAACATATTGATGAGTGCTGGCAAGACTTGTTGCTCGCAGATGGTACTTCTAATTGTGTCTCAGGATTTCCGGTTTCACCACTCAAAATCGCTGCCTCAACACCTTTTATCAATGATACCCCTGAGCTGAGTGAGGCTTATAAAAAAGTACAGTTCACCCCTGAGCAGCTCAATGGCGCTATTTTGGCGATGAGTGAAAACAAGCGCAGTGGCGATGAGCAAGCTTTGGTGTTCTTGCGTGAAAACCCTAGCGTCTGGCAAGAGTGGATGTCAGCTGAAGCAGCAAACAACCTAGCGATAGCTTTGGGTATAAACGCTGCACAAGGTAGCGCGGGCGATACCGATGCTAATACGCCTTTGAATACCGCAGCGCCAACCAATAGCTTACTGGCGCTATCATCAAGCTTTCCCTCATGGTCACTTGAGGACTCGCTTAATACGGCGCTGGCAACCGTAGTTAGAGAATACGGCGATGTTTTTCGTAGTATTAGTAGCGTCACTTTGACTTATTTGTTACTCCCTATCGAGCGCGTTTTAACCATTATTCCGCCATGGCTTATTATCGCAGCTGTTGCGATATTAGCGTGGTTTGGGGTGCGTAAGATATGGTTTGCTCTCGCCTGCGGCGCGGGGCTGTTCTTGATTGGTGCGTTTGGATTATGGGGCGCTTTAGTCGATACCTTAGCACTCTTGATTGTATCAGTACTGGTGACGGTTGTGATTGGTATCCCGATTGGTATCGCGATGTCAGGAAGTCAGATACTACGCAAGATAGTCACCCCGATACTTGACGTCATGCAAACGATGCCAAGTTTTGTGTATCTGATACCTGTGTTGATGCTATTCGGTATTGGCAAGGTGCCCGCGCTGTTTGCGACGGTCATTTATGCTTTGCCGCCACTGATTCGCCTGACGACGCTGGGTATCACTCAAGTCAATCATGAGATGATCGAGGCGGGTCGCTCATTTGGTAGCACTCATTTGCAACTGCTCATCTGGGTCAAGCTACCGCAAGCGCTGCCCAGCATTATGGCCGGGGTCAATCAGGCGGTCATGATGTCGCTGGCAATGGTGGTACTAGCGTCGATGATTGGCGCGCCAGGTCTAGGCGAGGATGTGTTGCAATCTATCCAAACGCTTAATATCGGTCAAGGATTGCAAGCGGGTACTGCGATTGTCATTATGGCGATTATCATCGACCGTATCACCCAAGCTTTTGGTCAAGGTCGCCGCGCGCGTCAAAAAACAATCCACGCGCGTCGCCGGCATATAGGGTAGAGCGTTCTGAGTACTCACAATAGAGAATAGTAATGAATCATATTCAACTAGAAAACATCAGTAAGATATATAACGCCAGCCCTAGTCAATCCGAGTCGGCGCTAGCTTTGTTAGCGGATGGTATGAATAGCATTGAGGTCAAAAAGCAGACAGGGTATTCAGTTGGGCTTTATGATATCAATCTTACGATTAAAGCAGGGGAGCTACATTGCATCATGGGGCTGTCAGGTTCTGGCAAATCAACCTTGATACGCCATCTCAATCGCTTGATTGATCCAACCTCAGGTAAGATATGGGTAGATACGTCGATTGATGCCAATACCACCTTAAATAATGATGAGGTATCAAACGATAGATTTGCCAAAAGCTTGGCAAATACTGAGAATTTAAACTCGCCAGCCACCATATCCGACGTAGCTATCAATATCTTAGAATTGGATGACAAGGCACTACAGAACTATCGTCAGCAGACCGTCAGTATGGTGTTTCAGCATTTTGGTCTGATGCCGCATATGACCGTTATGCAAAACGTCGCCTATGGACTACGAGTACGCAAGATGAGCACAAGCGAGCGTCATGATATCGCGCGTCACTGGTTAAATGAGGTCGGACTACCCAATCTTGAGAACAGCTACCCTGATGAATTATCTGGTGGTATGCAGCAGCGCGTTGGGCTAGCACGGGCGCTGGCGATGGATACGCCTGTCCTGCTAATGGATGAGGCGTTCTCGGCGCTTGATCCTTTGATTCGGGCGCAATTACAAGATCAGTTACTTGAGCTACAAGCGCGTCTTAATAGAACGATTGTGTTCATCACCCATGATATCGATGAAGCGGTCAAAGTCGGTCAGCGTATTAGCATTCTAAACGGTGGACGCTTGGTACAAACAGGCACACCAAATGAGCTACGCGTCAATCCTGCGGATGATTATGTCGCGCAGTTTATGAGTGCAAAAGCGTAGTACTTTATTTTAAAACTCAAACCCTTCAAAAGGTTTATCTAGTATCTTAACCTAAAAAACGCTAGGAGGTCTCTTAGCGTTTTTTAGGTTAAGATATGAAACCCATAAAATCAGTTATACTTCTAAACGAAATAAGCGCTTGGCCTAAACCTTATTTCTAATAGCCGATGCTATTTTATTTACCTTTTCGCTTTTATACTTTTGCTGCTTCTAAGGTTGTCCTATGACCGTACCTTTTACGCCCATCATTACATCCTTACTTGATAATGATTTGTACAAATTCACCATGCTACAAGCTATGTTGCATCAATTTCCACAGACTCATGGCGTATATCGCTTTCGCTGCCGCAATAATGATGATTCTGCCTATCCGCTTGCCTCTATTAAAGACGCATTAGAGGAGCAACTAGATAGCTTATGTGAGCTTAGATTCTTACAAGATGAGCTTGAATATCTGCGCGGTCTGCGTTTTATCCGCTCAGATTTTGTCGATTATTTAGAACTGTTTCAGCTCAAGCGTCGATTTGTCACAGTCAACACTGATGAAAAAGGACGTTTGCACATTGAGATCGAAGGACCAATGATTCAGGCGATGTTCTTTGAAGTCTTTGTTTTGGCTATCGTTAACGAGCTTTATTTCGATGCTCTATCAAATTCAGCGGTCATCACAGAAGGTCAGCGTAGGCTAGATACCAAGGTTGGTCTGCTACGCGAGTACGCCAATGCACAAGACTCAGAGCTGGGCAAACCGCCATTTATCATTGCTGATTTTGGTACGCGTAGACGCTTTAGCAAACGCTGGCAGGCGCATGTGGTCGAGACCTTGCATGAAGCTGAACCTAAGATTGTGGGCGGCACCTCCAACGTGTATCTTGCCAAAAAGCTCGGAATGACTCCAATAGGCACGATGGCACATGAGTTTATGCAAGCCTTTCAAGCCTTGGATGTGCGTCTGCGAGATTCGCAAAAAGCTGCGCTTGAAGCATGGGTACACGAATATCGCGGTGACTTAGGGATTGCGCTGACAGATGTCGTCGGTATGGACGCGTTCTTGCGTGATTTTGATCTGTACTTTGCCAAGTTGTTTGACGGGCTGCGTCACGACAGTGGTGACCCCTATGTTTGGGGCGACAAAGCTATTGCCCATTATCAAAAGCTCAAGATAGATCCCAAGACTAAGATTTTGACCTTTAGTGATGGTTTAGATATGCAAAAGGCTTGGGACTTGCATCAGTACTTCAAAGATCGGATTAGAACCAGCTTCGGTATCGGTACCAACTTGACCAATGACATGGGGTTAACACAAATCAACATTGTCCTCAAACTGGTTGAGTGTAATGGACAACCAGTTGCCAAGATATCGGATAGCCCTGGAAAAACCATGATCAATAACGATACTTATCTGGCTTATTTGCGCCAAGTGTTTGAGGTGGATGAGCTGGACTAATATTCAGGGATAAGGGTCATAACTAAATCTCAGCGCTAGCTTTTAGAGTCTGTACTAACAGCATCTTCTTCAGCAAAAGCTGCATCCAAGGCTTGTTGCACGGCATTGATGCGCGTCTCGCACACGCGGTAAGCGGCGATAGACTCTTCAACCGTTGTCATCAGATTATCGATATCAGGCTCGTCTTGTTGCTGGAGTTCAGCGGCGTTGGTTTTTAGGATATCATAAGCGGCCTTAAAAGTTTTTGGGGCGGCTTTTTTGCGTTTGCGAGTAGAGGTTGTCATAGCTTTTTCCTAGCATTTTCGAGTGAGTTCAAATAGAGTTTTTTAAGTTTGTTGGTTATACCGCATCGCTAGTGTCTGTAGAGTCATCAGCAGCGCTGTTATCAATAATGACGTTTTTGATACGTGCAGTAGCGCTGCCATCTTTTAGGACGATAGTCAGCGTTTGGTCAGCATGCAACTGACTGCTGCTGGTAAATATCTGTTTGCCAGCTTTATCTGTCAGCATGGTATAGCCTTGATTTAATACCCGCGCTGGTCGATGTAACAGCACAATATCACGTAGATGCGCGCTTTCACGCTGTGCCTGTATGATGTGCTGCTGTGCACTTTGCACGATGGTTTGCTGATAGCGTGCAACATCCTTAGTAGCGCGAATGACATGCTGATAAGCCATATCTTTAATTTGTTGATGGTGCTCAGTACTCAGACGCTTAGCTTGTTTGATTTGTCTATTGGCGCTTTGCTGTACGCTTTGCCATGCGTGCTTGCTGTCCTTTTGCAAAGCTGTAAGCTGTCCCACTGTTTGGGTTTGTACTTGGCTTAATTGACGAGCAGTACGCTGCTCAGCTAGCGTCAGTTGATATCGTGCTGCTTGTTTGATCTGAGCTTGGTACGCCAAGGTTTGCGTGACCAAGGTCGTCAGATGACTCATAATCGCAGCTATCACTTTGGAGGGCGTATCAAAACTCGTGTGCGCCACCTCATCTAATATCACTTTATCACGTTCATGACCGATACCCACCCAAACGGGTACAGGCTGTTCTGCGACTATTGCGGCTAGCTCGTAGTCGTTGAGATATGCTAAATCACCGACCGCGCCGCCGCCACGTATGATGACGAGTAAGTCAGGCAGACGATTATAGCTATCTTGAAACTGCTGCTGAGCACTGACGATCGCTTGACGAATCTCGCCTGGGGCATGATTGCCCTGAAAAGTCGCATTATGGTAATGAAAATGACAAGCACCTGTCGATGCTAGTCTATTGGCATCGGCTTGAAAGTCGCCTAAGCCCGCCGCTTTTTCAGGAGCAATGACAAGAACGTGCTCGATATCAAATGGACTTGGCAACTGCGCGTTTAGCGTTAATAGGCCTTCACCACTTAGTCGATCGACCATCTCTACGTATTGGCGTGCCAAGTCGCCCAAGGTATAGCTGGGGTCTATATCTTCAATAGTGAGCGAAAAGCCGTATTGTGCATGAAAGTTGGCGGATATCTTGAGTAAAACGGTGAGATCACGGCTGAGCGCCATACCCGTTGCGCGCTCGAACTTGGCGAGCACACGCGCCGCTTTAAAGCGCCAGAGATTACCTCGGCAACTGGCAACCACTTTGCCATCATCGTCTTTTTCGGCCAGCTCAAAGTAATAATGCCCGCCCTTACTTGATAGGTTGCGAATTTCAGCTTTGACCCAGACCCTATGATCGAAGGTTTGTTTGATAACCATATCCACAGCGGATAAGTAATCACTTAGGCGCAGTACAGTATTTTCAAGTGGATCATCCGCTTCTGCCAGCTCAGCCTCTAGCGTTGCCAAGTCTTTGGCAGGGGTAAGGTCTTTGGCTGATTGAATGGTCGAAAGATTGGGTTTACGCATAATAGAGAGCCACAGTGATGAAAACTAACGGAGTATATATTTCAAAAAACACTCTATCCTAAAGTGTTTAGCACAAAAAGCAAAGCCAATAAGCTGCTAGCGAATCGCAAACTTATTGGCGCATTATCTGAATTTATTTTTATCCAACGACTTGTACTGTGGTACTTATACCCTTGCGCTCAAAGATACACTACTGACAGCGAAAACTAATAGCATACTCATAATCATCGTCACGCGATAAGTTGGGCGAACCCGTACCAAATATTGAACCTACTACGGCGCCCACTTGACCAACCATACGGCCTGAACGCTCATCTAAGATACCATTGTATCTAGCTTCGTCTTTGACGATGATGACTTGCTTATTACGGCAAGTTTTTTGAGCGCTATCAATGGCATTTTGTTGTGCACCTACTTTGGTATCGGCGATGCCTGTGGTCTCAAAGATAGAGCCTTCGCGCTGAATGACGGGTGATGATGTCGTGCTCTGACAAGCACTCAAAGCAAGCACAGCTGCAAGAGCAGTCGTCAAAGTAGCAGTTTTGCTAAAGGTTATACGAAAGGCAGTCATAAGCGATCCTATTAGAGAGTTAAAGAGTATGATATACGCTCGACATTACCTCATTTAACTTTCAAGCGCTAGAGATATTATTAGCACCAGACCGTACTAAAACTTTGAATGTCGAAATACAAGTCATTAAAATGTCTAATGTTTGATGATAAAGACGGACAAAGTCATACACAGATGAACACAGCAAATTACTTGAAATAAAAATCATATCTAGGATAATTGAATCACTCTTTTCAACTGACACTGTTTATTATGCCCCTAATCTCTGCTCCTGCTGGCGTACTTGAAGTCGATGCACTCTGGCAAAACGATAATCCAAACGATCCTAATACGGATACGGTAGCACTATTATGTCATCCCAATCCTTTGTTTGACGGAACGATGACTAATAAAGTGGTGACCACTATGTATCGCTTCGCCCGTGACAATGGTATGCATGCGGTGCGTTTCAACTTTCGCGGTGTGGGTCAATCAACGGGCGAGCATGATTATGCCGAGGGTGAAGTGATCGACGCGATGACCGTGCTACAATGGATAGCAGGGCAAACGAGTGCACGCAAATTATGGCTTGGCGGCTTCTCGTTTGGCGGTTACGTTACCGCGCGCGCCGCAGAGCAAGTGACAACGCTGCCGCACATATGGGGTCTAAGCGACTTTGAAGTCAGTAATGTGGCGCTTATTGCTCCTTCAGTAGAAGACAACGACGCTAGTGATATAAGTCTGCCAATAGACAAAACGTTTGAAATCTATGGTAATGCTGATGACGTCATTAGTCCCAATGTTATGCAAGCCTTTGCAGAACAGCAAGGTATTGCGGTCAGTGTGGTAGATGGCGCAGGACACTTTTTCCATGGCCATCTCTCTGAGCTTAAAAGTTTGCTTGAACAGCATAGCTTTGGTCGTTCTTCCTAATACTTGCAACCGTACTTATATTTTTGCTCCTTTTATCACCCAAATTATTCAATAATGAGTCCTATTATGAGTCTATCGCCATTGCAGCGCTATGAGCAAGCCATCAGTACCGATGAGTTTACCCCAGATGAGCAGCAGTTTGAGGCTATGAGTTACTTGGACAATCTATATCATCAGCTTAATGAAGGCTCTGAGCAAAAAAAGAGCTTTTTTAGCTTTTTGAAGTCCAAACCTGAAGCGCCAAAAGGTCTATATATGTGGGGCGGGGTTGGCCGCGGTAAAACGTGGATGATGGATATGTTTTATGATGCGCTGACTATTGAGCGCAAGATGCGGCAGCATTTTCATCACTTTATGCAGCGCGTTCATCGTGAGCTCAACGCCTTGCAAGGTCAGTCTGATCCGCTAGAAAAAGTAGCGGACATCATCTACAACGAAGCCGTTATCATTTGTTTCGATGAGTTCTTTGTCTCTAACGTCTCTGATGCCATGATACTCGGTGATCTGTTTACTATGCTGTTCAATCGCGGTGTAACGCTGGTTGCCACATCAAACATTGAACCTTCAGGTCTATACAAAGACGGCTTGCACCGAGATCGCTTTATGCCCGCTATCGCTGAGGTTGAGCGCCATACCACAATTATGAATATCGATGCAGGCATCGATTACCGTTTGCGGGTGTTACAGCAAGCTGAGCTGTATGAGTCGCCTATGACTAAGAAAAACCATAACTGGCTCGCCAACCGTTTTGCGAGTCTCTCTAGCAACCAAAAAATCAGTGACGAGCCTATTATTATCAATGGACGTGAGATTACCATCAATGCGCGCACCGAAGATATTCTATTTTGCGATTTTCGCCAACTGTGTATGCAGCCGCGCTCTGCTAATGATTTTATTGAAATCGCCAAGCAATTTAACACCGTACTCATCAATGCGGTACCTGCGTTAGATGATGATTTGCGTGATCCTACGCGCCGATTTATTTATTTGGTCGATGAGTTTTACGATCGCCGCGTCAAGCTTTTGGTAAGGGCGCAGCAGTCTATTCTCGAATTGTATCAAGGTGAAAAACTCGCCTTTGAGATTGAGCGAACGCGTTCACGCCTGCTTGAGATGCAATCAGAAGATTATCTAAAAATGGCGCACCGTGTTGATACCGTAGCGTAATACACTAGAACAATAAAAAAGGATAAAAAATGAGTCAAAATAATAATCAGGGTGATAAGACAATTGCTGTAGACAAATCTCAAACGACTGACATTCAAGCGACCGATGAGCAGTTAATCGCATGGATCAACTCAAGACGCAGTATCGGTAGTTTGGATATGCCTGCACCTACGTCTGAGCAGATAAAAGCCGTTATCGAATGCGCCGCGACCGCTCCTGATCATAAAAAACTACGTCCATGGCGTTTCATTGTGACTCAAGGCGCGGCGCGCAGTGAGTTGGGAGAGGCACTCGTCACGGCAGCAAAAGAAAAGGCCCAGCGTGAAGGCGAGACACTGTCAGAAAAGACAATGCATAAAACAGCCAATTTGCCTCTGCGTGCTCCGGTTATCATCACTGTCGTCACCCATATGCAAGCGCACAAAAAAGTACCGCCCTTTGAGCAGATGCTGAGCGCTGGAGCTGCCGTCCAAAATCTGATCTTGGCGCTAAAGGCTCAAGGGTTTAGCACAGTATGGCGAACGGGTCTCTTATGCAATGAGCCTGCTGTAAAAGCTTACTTCAATGTCAGCGCAGATGATTATATCACCGCTTTTGTTTATACTGGCACCAGCCCAACCGAGAAGCCTGTACGTAAGCCTATAGATATCGAGCCTTTAACGCGTTTTGAGCCTTAATTATTACAAAATAACACCTATTACAAATGACATAAATGCTCATCGCAACTTCCTTTTTGCAACACGGATTACTGAATATGACAAACGCTACTGACCAAAAAAACGACAAAAATAACAGTAGTAATGATAAGAGTAGCGGCGATAAACAAAGCGGCCTGCTTGCCAGTATCATTGAGCGCGCAACCAAATCAGGTATCGGACGCAAAAAGCTAAATCCTAGTGCGGTCGAGTCTGCTGTTGCCAAAAACATGGCGCAGATTCATAAAAATCCAACTAAACTGCGTTTGGCATTTTTGGGTGGCGGGAGTTTTGGTACCGCAATGGCGAACCTTGCTGCGCGCAACGGCTGTGATACGACGCTGTGGGTACGTAACAAACGCACGGTCAAATCTATGGCCAAGCTGCAGATGAATAAACAATATCTGCCAGGTTACAAGCTTGACGATCGTCTTAAGTACAGCCATGATCTTGAGTCTTCTGTAAAAGACAAAGATATTATCTTTTTGGCCGTACCAAGCTCAGCTTTTCGTGAGACGCTACAAAACATCGCGCCTTTTATTACTGGACAGTCAATCGTCTCACTCACCAAAGGCATGGAAAAAGATACCTTTGCTATGATGAGTGATATTATCAAAGACGTATTACCAGAGGTGAGTTTTGGGGTGATGTCAGGGCCGAACTTGGCCGTTGAGATTATGAAAAACATGCCTTCTGCTACGGTTATAGCCAGTAACTCGGAACCACTACGGCATGCGGTGCAAGCTGCTTTACATAGTGCGTTTTTTCGCGTATTTGCGAGTGACGATGTGCATGGGGTTGAGCTTGGCGGTGCCCTTAAAAACATCTATGCTATTGCTATGGGTATGGCGGTTGCTTACGAGGTCGGCGAGAACACCAAAGCGATGCTACTTACGCGAGCTTTGGCGGAGATGAGTCGTTTCGGTGTTGAGACGGGTGCCAATCCTCTGACCTTCTTAGGTTTATCAGGTGTGGGCGACTTGTACGCTACTTGCGGCTCGGAGCTGAGTCGCAACTTTCGTATTGGCAATATGCTTGGGCGCGGTATGAGTATTGATGCAGCGGTCAAAAAACTAGGTCAAACGGCTGAAGGCGTTAACACTATCCAGCAAGTACACGAAAAAGCGACCAAACAAGGCATCTATATGCCAATCACTCATGCGCTTTATGCGGTCATCTATGAGGATAAAGCGGCTCTTGGTGTTGCTCTACATTTGATGGAAGCAGGATTTCGTAGCGACGTCGAATTTGTGATGCCGCATGATCATAGCAACGCTTCTCTTAGCGCACAAATGAAGAAGTCCGCTGACGATCTACCTGATACGCCTGCCAAAGATAAAGACTGATAATAGCGCCTAACGTAGCTGGTATTTTGCTATAGTAATCAAAAAAGCAGTTATCGATAACAGCGACATTAGTATTAAACAATCAATATACCTAAGGATAGTGATGAGAATTATATTGATGCGCCATGGTCAAGCCGAAGACAGGAGTCGTCCAGATAGTGCACGTCAACTGACCGAATTTGGTCAGCAGCAAGCTGCGCAAACAGCTAATTATATTATCAATAGTTACAAGCCTAGTCATCTGATCGTGAGTCCTTATGATAGGGCGCAGCAAACGCTCGCAGAAATACACGCACTGGTACCTAATGCACCTGTTACGGTACAAGATAATATTACCCCATCAGACAATGCTATCGATGCGCTAGCAGAGCTTGCAACTATTGAGGTCGACTGTTTGGTGGTTGTCTGTCATATGTCTATTGTTGCCAATATCGCAGGACTCCTTACCAATGACTATCCTGAAAGCTTTTCTTTAGCAGAAGCTCGCGTATTTGAGATGGACTTTGTAATGTCTGGTATGGCAAAAGAGATCGATCGTTTTGTTCCTATGCAGCCCAGTTAATTCAGCTTAACCACTTTGATATGCTCAATAATTTATATAAGTACAACGATTTATATAAGTACAATGATTTATATAGGTACAATAATTAAGGACACGTTTAGTGTTACATGTTTGGTTACGAGCACAATACAGCCCTTTAGCAGTGTGGCACGAGGATGCAAAACAGTGGCAAGCCGTCGATGGCTGGCAGCAGCTGTATAATATCTATGGTAGCAAATCTAGCAACAAAAATTTGTGTTTGTACTTTCCATCAAGCCACATATTGCAAGTGGATACTGACCTTAGCAGTACGCAGCTTAAGCAGTTAGGATCTAGTGGCAAGCAATATTTATTCGAAGAGATGTCGATCACGCCTGTTGAGCAGTTGTCTGTACGTCAGATCAATCAAGCAAATAACCATCAATTATATGCACTTGCCACAGGCGATATCGAGACATGGCAACAAAGCGCCGCATTGGTCGGCATGCGCATCAATGCCTTGTTGCCTGATTTTTTGTTGTTACCCGTTCCAGATGAGGGCGTAGGTCAGCAAGTTACCTTGTATCAAGACCGCTATACGATGCTTGTGCGTCAATCACTACGTCAAGGCATGGCAGTAAGTTATTTACCGCTCATGCTTGAGCATCTGCCGCATCTAAGCGAGATAAGTGTGGTGCCAGCTATCGAGCCTAGTGATGATCTATCGGTCAACGATGAGAATACGGACACATCAAATGGCAGCCTGAATTTACAAGAAGATTTGTCAGATCCCAAGGCGCAAACTTTAGCTTTTATCGCAGAGCAGCAGCTGCTTTTGACGACATTAATAATACCGCCTACACCAATTGACTATCCTGAACGTCATGAGCTCAACTTTGCGATCAGGCTGAACGATGCAAAGCTATCACCATATCTGCGTATTGCTATGATGGTTGCGCTATCAGCGCTAGTACTACAAATAGCAACCGATGGGGCGCAGTGGTATCGTTACAATCAAGCGGCAGAGGCTACCCAAACAGCGATAGCGGCGCAATATCAGTCTTGGTTCGCAGGTGAGCGGCTCAATCCAAATACGCAGCTGCGCACACAGACAGAGCCGAAACTGCGTACAGATGCTCAAGCACAAGCGCCGCATATGGCCGCTTTGTCTCGAATATCACCACTGATTAAACAGTCCTCATTGCAAGCAAAAGCTTTGATTATGGGGCCATCGTCTCTGAGTTTTACGCTGATCGCACCAGAGCGTAGCAGCTTAGATCAGTTCACTAGTACATTGGTAGAGCAAGGCTTGAGCGCCAGTTTAGAGCGCGTCAATAGCAATGAGCAAGGGCAATTTAGCGGGCAGATGACTATTGATGTGATCGAGGTGACGCCATGAAATTTATAAAAGGACGCTCAAAAGATAAGGCCGTAGCCAAAAATATGTCCAGCTCTAATACTTTTATAGACAAGGTCAATAGTTATCAAAATGGGCTAGGTTCGCGCTGGCAGACTCTATCACCAAGAGATCAGCTTGCGTTGATTATTCTGTCACTATTTTTACTGATTTTCTTGGGGGGTTACGGTGGCTATAGTGTGCATCAAGCGGCTAAGAGCAGCAAAGAGGCGTACCAGGGGCAGATTGCGGACTACTTTTGGCTACGCGCGCAGGCGAGTAATGTCGATAACAATGCGCTAGCGGCGAATAGCGCTGAGGGCGCAGCTATAGCGCCTGCCACTAGAGTCAACTCGCTACTGAGCAACTCAGGCATTGTTGATGCCCAAGTGGTCGCAACAGGCGAGTCAGTACAGCTGAGTTTTAACAATGCAAGTCAAGCAGTGGTTAGCACGGCCCTAAGTCAGCTATCGCAGCAAGGATGGCAGTTCACTCAGCTCGCTATGGAGCAAGATGAATTGACAAAATCTATTACGGTTCAAGCAACCATTACCTCTTAGGTAATTATTGTTTAAAGTAATTGTTGTTTAAAGTCGGTACATTGAGTAAACGCGCCATAAACAATCCTCTTTGAGCTTGTCTTCTCTAACAAGTGCTGCATAAAATCATAAGGTGGGCATACTAAAATCTCAGCGCTAACAGGTGACTGTAGCCACTACTCAACAGCTGCTACCTGAAGACCTCGTCATTTGATGTCATACAACAAGCATTCATTATTATCAGGCACAGCGTTTATCAGGCATGGCGCTAAGTTATAGACAGTTGGAGGTGCTTATTATGTCAAACAATATAGATCCCCAAAAAGATACCAATACTCGTAGAACCCAGACAGCCGATATCGACGCAAGACAGGACCCTTTGCGCGTTGGTGCCTCAACTGAGTATGGCATGGCACATCACACGTCTACGCGAGGGATAAGTGACAAAAAACAGCGATCTTTAATCGGTTATAATTATTTAACATATTTGTTGTATGTGGTCAGTTATTTCACCGCAGGACTTCTATGGGTGGTACCGATTGTGATGAACTATTCAAAAAGGCAAGAAGCTGATGGTTCGTGGCTTGCCACGCATTTTGATTGGCAGATCAAAACTTTTTGGTACAGTATCGTCTGGTTCGTGATTGGTATTATCATTATTCTATTTGCACTCAGCGGTCTTGGCGTGAGCATGATCTTTGAGGCTAGTGACAATATAGCGATAGGATCAGTGCTATTAATCGGTTTTGGCTTGGTGATTATCGCAGTTACCTTTGTATGGCATCTCTATCGCATTGTACGAGGCTGGATTGCGCTGACTGACAAACGTCCTGTGCCTTGATCGCTAATGCAATAAGCTGCGCATGATAAACGAAACTTTAGTCTTATTTCTGTTAAGCTGATATAATCGCAGCGCTCGATTTGACTGCTTTTTCTTATTTCTCTATTTTGTTTTTCACTACTCTAAGCAAGGTTTATCACCACTATGTCTTACGCCTTACTTCGTCCCTTTTTGTTTAAAATGGATCCTGAAAATGCTCACGATATGACTTTGTCTTTGTTATATAGGGCTCATAAGGCACGTGCTTTGGGCTTAGTATACGGACAGTCGATGCATCCGACAGAATGCATGGGTTTGCAATTTTCAAACCCAGTAGGTTTAGCTGCAGGTTTGGACAAGAATGGCGATTATATTGATGCCTTGGCGGAGTTGGGGTTTGGTTTTATCGAAGTCGGTACGGTCACGCCTAAGCCGCAGATAGGCAATGAGAAGCCGCGTTTATTTCGCATCAGACAAGCCGATGCTATTATCAACCGTATGGGTTTCAATAACCAAGGTGTTGATTATCTGATTGAGAATGTCAAAAACTGTAAATACAAAGGTAACATCGGCATTAACATCGGCAAAAACGCCAGTACGCCTGTTGAGCAGGCGGCCGATGATTACGTCTACTGCTTAGAGCGCGTCTATCCTCATGCCTCCTACATCACAGTCAATATCTCATCTCCTAACACCAAAAATTTGCGCGATCTACAAAGCGGTGAGGCGTTAACTACGCTGCTGGATACTATCAAAAACCGTCATAATCAGTTAGCGACTGAATATGGTTTTTATGTTCCACTAGTTCTAAAAGTCGCGCCCGACCTAAAGCCTGAGCAAGTGGACTATATCTCCCAGCAGTTATTAGACTTTGAGATTGACGGACTCATCGCTACTAATACAACTTTGAGTAGAATAGGGGTTGAGGATTTGCTCGATGGTGACCAAGCAGGCGGACTATCTGGTCGTCCCGTCAGTCACATCAGCACTCAAATACTCCAACAGTTCGCCGATCAATTAGAAGGTAGAGTCGCTTTGATTGGTGTGGGCGGTATAGATAGCCCTGACAAAGCGGTTAAAAAGATAACCGCTGGCGCAGACTTAGTACAGCTGTACACGGGTCTTATTTACCGAGGTCCTGGCCTAGTTCAGTCTAGCATCCAAGCTATTGGTGGCTACTATGATGCTATGGAGAGTGAGATATCTCTTTGACAGAGCTTGTTATTAGGGCTTGTTGAACATTCAAATGTGGTGCTGGCAGTGACTATTTTTTAGACAATATGCAGTGAAATTTTTGATGCCTAGTCATTCTAGGTTAAACAATTTCGCCATATATTGGCAAAAAACAGTACTGCCCTGAAAGGCTGATGCCAAAATCACCCCAAACGTTGTTGCAAGCCTAGCTAAGGTCTCGACATTATCGTTGGTTTGCGCCTAGTTTAGTGCAATTTTAGCAATCAGCAGCCCTAATATTCGAATGTTCAACACGCCCTAGAACTTTGTAGTTACCGATAAAACAGTAGATATCAGCGAGGACAGTAAGTATGAGTGGTCTAGATATAATGATTGCCTTAGTCGTACTTGTTGGCTTGTGGCGTGGCTTTCAGGTAGGACTGATCAAGACAGCGGTTGGCTTGGTAGGATGGTTTATTGCTTTGATTGCGGCGACCAGATTAGCTGGGTCTATAGCGCCGCAGCTATCTGGCATAGTAGAGAACCCAGTATTACAGATGGCGCTAGCATTTTTGGTTGTGGTCTTAGTGATATTGGCAGTCATGCATACCCTCGCTTTTGTATTTTCGAGCGCATTAAAAACGTTGAATCTAGGCGTAGTGGATAAGCTCGCTGGAGGCGTACTTGGCGCGGCCAAAAATATATTAGTGGTCTTAGTGATCTTAAGTATAAGCGCGCCTTTGCTCGTGCAATTGCCGCAGTGGGAAACCTCAGTCATCGCGCCTGAATTGATGCCTTATGCGCCTATGGGTAAGGAGCTTGCTTCTGATATGTTAGGCGTCGCTTGGAGCCAAATCAATCCATCCTAGTAGTTCGCGTGCCATCCTTATGTTCTGCCGTTTCGTTGTTATATTTTTCTAGTAGGCCTTGATAAAAAAATATTTGATAGTATTTAGTGCTCTTACCGTACATATCATTTGTTATCTGCTCACTTGAAATTGACTAGCAAAATCTAATGCTAGTAGGCTTTATCAAATGAGTGGTCAATAGCTAAAAGTACTGCTGAAAAGCTCTTATAATACTAATATATGATCTAAAATAGGACATAACTATGTGTGGAGTCGTTGGGGTTGCAGCTCATGAACCCGTTAACCAAATTCTTTATGATGGTCTGACGATGTTACAGCATCGCGGGCAAGACGCGGCTGGTATTGTGACTTTGCAAGATGGTAGACTTTACTTGCGTAAAGAAAATGGCATGGTACGTGATGTATTCATGAACCGTCATATGATTAAATTGGTTGGCAAATTTGGTATCGGTCACGTACGTTATCCGACAGCAGGCACTTCGAGCAGTGCCGAGGCGCAGCCCTTTTATGTCAACTCTCCTTATGGCATTACTCTGGCTCATAATGGTAACTTGACCAATGCTGAGAGCTTGGCTAAATCTTTATACATCGAAGACCGTCGTCATCTCAATACTGATTCAGATTCTGAAGTCTTATTAAACGTCGTAGCTCACGAGATGCAAAACTTGGATAAAACTCATCCGAGCGCTGATGATATCTTTGAAGCTATAACAGCGGTATATAGCCGCGTTGAAGGCGCTTATGGCGTCGTCGCCTTGATCACAGGTCATGGCTTGCTGGCGTTTCGTGACCCTAATGGTATTCGTCCGCTAGTGTTCGGTGAGCGTTTAGCTGCGAATGGCGGCACAGAATATATGGTCGCCTCAGAGTCAGTAGCGTTAACGGGTTCAGGGTTTACTATCATTCGTGATGTAAAGCCAGGTGAGGCGATATTTATTGATCTAGATCACAACCTGCATACGCATCAATGCGTCGAGCAACAAGAGTATACGCCGTGTATCTTTGAATATGTTTACTTTGCGCGTCCCGATTCGATTATGGACAATATCTCAGTCTACAAATCACGTCTACGCATGGGTGAGAAGCTCGGTGACAAAATCCTCAAAGAATGGGGCGAGGATCATGATATTGATGTGGTCATTCCTATTCCAGATACCTCGCGTACCTCAGCGATGGAGTTGGCGCTGAAGATGAACATCAAGTACCGTGAAGGCTTTATGAAAAATCGCTATATCGGTCGCACCTTTATTATGCCAGGTCAGCAGCAACGCAAAAAATCAGTACGTCAAAAGCTAAGTGCGGTACCGCTTGAATTTAAGGGCAAAAATGTCCTTTTGGTAGACGACTCCATCGTACGTGGTACTACGTGTCATGAGATCATTCAAATGGCTCGTGATGCAGGCGCGTGTAAAGTTTTCTTTGCTAGTGCGGCGCCGCCGGTTAAGTATCCTAACGTCTATGGTATCGATATGCCTGTACGTAACGAACTTATCGCTTCAGGCCATAGTGTCGAAGAAGTACGCAAAATTATTGGCGCTGATCGCTTAATTTTCCAAGATTTAGATGATCTAATCGATGCGGTAAAAGATACTAAATATAGCAAGGTTGAAGGCTTTGATTGTGCGGTATTTAACGGCTGTTATATCACCGGTCAAATCAATGAAGCGTACCTTGATCACTTGCAAGAGCGGCGTAACGATACGGCAAAGATTGGCAAAAAAGGCGTGCAAATCGTCGCTGATACGCCAGTTGATATGATGGGTGTCGAAGAGTTGTAATAAGCATACGATATAGTAAATATAGAAAAGGCTGAACTCTAATAAGAGCTCAGCCATTTTTATGACTAACGCTTAGCCTAACATACGAGCAAATAACCAAAGCAAACCATTAATAGTGGCGATACCGACGAGCATACTGACCAGCAATTGACGGCTGATGTGATAAATAAGTAGTACTGCCGCCAAAGCCCCGATTTGCGCCAATAGCAAATGTAGCTCAGCACTATTCAAATGAATCCTTGATAACTCTTGGTAAGAGAGGCTGGTCAAAATAAGCAGTACCATTACCGATAAAGGCAAGCTCTCATTTAGACGATGTAACCAAGGGGTATCAAGGATTTTTTTGGGTATGAGAACAGGCAGGGCGCGCGTCACAAAAGTCACTGCTGCCATAGCAAGCGTTGCAAAAATTAAATAGCTACTACTCATGCGTGCCTTCCTTTGCGTAGCGCTGCAACCAAAATCCACGAAGCAATATCAGCAGCATACAAATGGTAATAGCGGCGAGTAGCAACCAGTCATTTGTAAATAAAGACGCTAAGACCAAAGACACCGCTGCGATGCCAATCGGAAAATAGCGTTTAATAGTTTGAAACTGCTCATAAGCTAAGATGGCAAATAGACAGACTAGCGCAAAGTCCAAATGTGGTACCAGATCATTGAGCACACTGCCTATTATAACGCCAACACTCGATGCCAGAACCCACCAGCTTTGATTGAATAGACTAACAGGTAATATCAAGGCGCGGCGCATCTCATTTGGCAGGCTGGTCATCACCGAAAAGGTCTCGTCAGTCAATGCAAATAGGCAGTACGTTTTAGCCAGCTTTTGCATTGGCATGTCATTCAATAATGGCATCGCATAAAAAACATGACGCAGATTAATTGCAGCGATGTTGGTGGCGATATTACCTATCGGTAGACCGCCACTGAGCATCGGCAAGCAGGCATATTGCGCGGCTCCTGCATAGAGCAAGACACTAAGCATAATCGTTGCCCACACAGGAATGCCCGCTACTTGCGCGAGCACACCAAAAGCAATCCCTGCTGGCAGATAGCCCATTGCCACAGGAATGCTTTTTTTGAAGCCTGTCGTCCAGTCAGAGCTGATATGACGCGGTAAATTTACTTTCTCTAGAGAAGTGCTCACAGAATGTCCTATTTTACTGACGTACTTTTTATAATTTTTCGTTAATATTACTTATCCAAAACTTGTGATAAATTTAACGCTCTGGTTGTAGCTTCTCATAACTGCCACTAGCATGTGCACGAGACAAAAACCCACCAAGAATAATAACGCGCAATAATAGCAAAGCCCAGACACTCAGCCAAATACCCGTCATATCCCATTGCTGATAGAGCAGCCAGCTTAGCGGGAAAAAGATGACTGCTAAGATTAGCGCTGCATTTCGAATAACACTACCTGCCGTCAAGCCAAAAAAGATACCATCGAGCCAGTAAGCACCGACGCCAACCAGTGGCAGTAGCACCGCATAGATATGATAGTCATAAGCAAGAGCGAACACAGCATCGATATTGGTCATAAATGCTAGATAAGTGGGTATGATAAGCCACCATATTAGACTGAGCATCAAAGCTAAGCCGTAACTGACCACGCCTGTACGCTTGACGATAATGCGAAAGCTTCGCCAGTCACGTCTACCAGCTGCTTGACCGCTCAAGGTCTCAGCCGAGACCGCCACGCCATCTAAAGCAAAGGCTGAGATACTCAATACTTGTAATAAAATAGCGTTGGCTGCAAGTATCAAATCACCACTTTGCGCGGAAAGACGAGTCACCCAAGCAAAGCTTAGGGTCAAGATAAGCGTGCGAATAAAGATATCTTTATTCAAAGAAAATAGCCTAAGCATTTTATGTTTGGCAAAGTCTTGTGGATCAGCCCTGAATAAAGCCGACCAAGACAAGTGCAAATGGCGGCGGCTGAGCCATAATGCTAATACGACCCCCAGCCAAAAGGCAATCGTCGTTCCCAAAGCCACGCCGACCAAACCCATCTGTAAACCAAAGACAAAAAATAGCGTCAATACAATGTTGACGATAGCGATAAAACCTTGCTGATAAAGCATATATCGCGTTTTGCCTTGTCCTGCAAACCAGCCAATAAAGGCAAAGTTCATCAGCTCAGCGATTACGCCCCAAAAGCGTACGTCGAGATAGGTTTTTGCGGCAATGCCACTCGCAGGGTTTGCCGATAGCGCTTGCAAACCATAGTCGATAAGCCAAGGTTTTGCGATGAACAATAACGCACCAATGCCAAATGCCAGCAGCAAGGCTCGTTGTAAAATAGACAATAGCGGGCATGGTTGATGAGCAGTTGTCTGACTGTTCGATACCTCGTTATTAGCTTGCTGTCCAACCACTTGCGCGGAGAGACCAGAGGAGGCGTATTGCAAAAAGTTGAAGCTCACTAGTAGTAAAGACAACAGCTGTATCGCTAATCCCATACCTGCTAATTTGGCGGTATCGTTCATATTACCAACGATAGCAGTATCAATCACACTTTGTAGCGGCATCGCTAAATTAGCCAATAATACGGGCAAGGCTATCGCAATGATGTGCGCGTAGCGAGTATCAATAGGCTTAATATCAGGCGCGTGTTCGGCCTGCGAGGTTGTCGACATAGGAGAGTCACTTATACTTTGCGTATACGTATGGGGTTTAAGGGTTATAGCTAACATCAAAGCTAGATTAGTGGACTAGTATGTCTATTGCTCATACAGTATACAAAAATAAAAGCACCCAATACTCACGATTATGAGTCAGGTGCTTATTATTTAAATTTTACAGCTTGGTTAGGATTAGCTATAGCTGATCGTTTGAATAGCATTGACCAAGGTTTAACGACCCTTTAATCTTGTTCAAACATCTTTGGATCATTGAAGGTGACGATCTCTTCTTCAAATTCAGGTTTTACTTTTACGACAAAATCATCGCGCGATAGACCCATGCGTAACGGGATAGAGCTTGCGATATAAGTAGAGGAGTAAGTACCTGCCAGCAGACCGATAAATAGCGCCACTGAGAACCAATAGAGACCATCACCGCCTAAGAACATCATGGCAAGGACAACTAATAGCACCGTGGATATCGTCATGATAGTACGGCGTAGCGTCTCTGTAAGCGATAAATCAACAGTCTGATACGGCGTGATACCGCGTACGCGGCGAAAGTTCTCACGAATACGGTCATAGACGACGATCGTATCATTCAGTGAGTAACCGATCAAAGCTAGGATTGCTGCAAGCACCGTCAAATCAAAGGGTAGACCAAACAGCGCAAAGACGCCGATAGTCACCACCGCATCGTGAAATAGTGAGAGCACCGCGCCAAGTGATAGCTTAAACTGAAAGCGTAGTGCCACATAACCGAGCATACATAGCAGGGCTAGAGCTAGAGCCATAACTGAATTCAAATATACTTCGTTACCAACTTGGCTACCAATAATGTTGACATTACTGATCTCAGCGGTGTTATTAGGTAAGGCTAGCGCTTGAGTGAGGCCAGTGCTGAGTCCGTCAATATTATCAGATTGAGGCGGCAAACGTACGAGTAGCTCCTCGCGCGTTCCTAAGTACTGTACAACGGCATCATCAAAGCCACTGTCTGCTAATGCCTGCACCACATCGACCTGCTCAACAGGTTGCTCATAGCGGACATCAGCGGAGACGCCACCAGTAAAATCAAGCCCTAAGTTCAAGCCATTCACGGCGATGGCTATGATGCTAGCGATGACCATAAATAAAGACAAAAGCGCCATCGGCTTTTCTATCTTCATAAAGGGGATGATGCGCTGATTACCGACGGCTTTGATGCCGCCTTCTGCTTGCGCCGCTGCATCCTCAGCAGCACTATCATAAGCATTCATCGGCTCATCTTTAACAAGATCGGTCGTTGCTACAGGCGTCCCCGCTGTCAGCTCAGTACCAGTACGGCTTGATTTGCCTTTTTTCGATGATAGCTTATCATTTGGTGCGTTGCTTTTTTGGGTGTTACTCCCTTTACCGTCACGGCGCGGTTTGTTACGGTTGCGACGGCGGTTACTGGTGTTACTCGAATCGTTAGTTGAGCCATTACCTGAACCACCAGAGGCTGGTGTGTTTTTGTTCTCAAGATTTGCGTTATTTGGGTTATTATTATCATTAATCGCCATAATATTCTCCTAACCGATGCTCAGACGTTTGATTGATTTACGCTTGCCATAGGCAATTTGTACCAGCGCGCGCGTGACCAAAATCGCCGTAAATAGTGAGCTGACGATACCGATAGCTAAAGTGATGGCAAAGCCTTTGATAGGGCCTGTACCGATGGCGAATAGAATAAAAGCGACTAAGAGCGTCGTGATATTAGCATCAAAGATACTGCTAAAGGCGCGATCAAAACCTGCTACTATAGCGGATTTTGGCCGCACCCCGTTTGCTAGCTCCTCGCGTATACGCTCAAAGATTAGCACGTTGGCATCTACCGCCATACCGATAGTCAAGACGATACCAGCGATACCAGGCAAGGTCAGTGATGAGCCTAGTATTGACATAATAGCGATAATGATAATGACGTTAATCGCCAGCGCCACGTTAGCGATAACCCCAAACAGACGATAAAAGATAATCATAAATGCGAAGACTAACAGATAACCTACTTGCGTCGAGAACAGACCTTTTTCGATATTCTCTTGACCTAATGAGGGACCAATGGTGCGCTCTTCGACGAAGTACATCGGCGCCGCTAGTGCACCTGAGCGTAGTAGTAGTGCCAGCTCAGCCGCTTCTGCACTGCTATCAAGACCCGTAATACGGAATGATGAACCAAGAACGGCCTGAATATTGGCGCGGTTAATGACTTTAGTCTCAGCGTAAGGCGTACGTATCTCTACTGTTTCACCAGTCGCCGGATCTTCTTCATAAGTGATCCTTTGCTTGTTTTCAATAAACAAAACCGCCATCTGATCACCAACAGCGGTGCGCGTGGCATTTTGCATTAATCTGCCGCCCGCGCTATCCAAAGTAATACTAACCTCAGGCATACCGCTTTCATCAACACCCGTTTGTGCGTTAGTCACCTTGTCACCAGTTACGATGGCTTGACGCTCTAACAGTACGGGCGGACCATCTAAAGTCTCAAACGGAAAGGCTTCGGTACCTGCGGGCGGAATACCACCAGTAAAAGTTTCGCTACCTTCTGCGACTAGACGAAACTCAAGATTGGCTGTACGACCCAGGACACGTTTAGCTTCAGCAGTATCTTGAACACCAGGCAGCTCAACGACGATACGGCTAGCGCCTTGCGATTGAACCAGAGCTTCAGTTACGCCAAGCTCTGCAATTCGATTGCGCAAAGTCGTCAGGTTTTGATTGACCGCGTAGCTATTGATCTCATCTATGGTGGCATCGTTATATGCCATCACAAGGGCAGGGCCTTGCTCATCGATAGACGATTGCAAATTAAAGGTATTGCCCATCGAGCCTTGCAATATATTTTGCGCACGATTACGGCTGTCCGTATCCGCAAAATGTAGTACGATATTTAAGCCTTCTGTCTTGATACCGGTCACTGCTACGCGCTCAGCACGGAGCTCACGGCGCATATCACGGCTAGCACTCGTCAAGCGCTGCTCTAGAGCCTTATCCATATCGACTTCTAGTACGAATCGTACCCCGCCACGCAAATCCAGACCTAGTTTCATGGGCTTAGCACCGATGTCACGCAGCCATTGCGGCGTTGTCTGTGCCAAGTTAAGCGCCACGACATAATCTTCACTCAAATTTTGCTTGAGCACTTCTTGTGCTCGAAGCTGAGCATCTGGGTTATCGAGACGTACCAGTGCGCTATTACCCTCAAACGTACCATCGTGATAGTCGATACCAGCCGCCTCTAGCAAACTCTCAGACTCAGTCAAGATACCTTCAGACAGCTGAGTGCCCGCTGCTGCACTGGTAATCTGTACAGCAGGTTCGTCAGGGTAGAGGTTAGGGGCTGCATATAGACCGGCAATGATGAGCACGACGGTAATGACTAGGTATTTCCAAGCTGGATATTGCATAATCACTTCTTAAAGTTGATAAAGGTCTGACAACACAGGCCATAAGTTAGTAGATACGAGAGTGACGATAGCTAGATAGCTTATCTAAACGAGGATAATCCGGCTATCAATAGAGCACTGTAGCGCTCTATAGTGACTCACGTCTACTAGGACATACGTATAAAGCTTTAGAGACTACTCATTTGCCAAAGAGCAGAAAAGCGACCGCTCATGATAATCGGTCACTTCCATAAATAGGGAAATTGTAGATACTATAACTATAAGTGTAACTATCCACGACAATGACTGTGCAAGTTATACGCTCTCAATAGTGCCAACAGGTAGAACTGAAATCACAGACGCACGCTGCACTTTAACATCGGTGTTATTGTTCAAGCTCACGACAGCGTAATCCCCTTCTAAATGCTTAATGCGGCCCATAAGACCACCTGCAAAGATAATCTCGCTACCAACGGTCAAAGCGCTAACCATTGCACGGTGCTCCTTGGTACGCTTTGACTGCGGGCGAATAACCAAGAAGTAAAAAATAGCAAAAAAAGCAACGGGTAGTAGAATCTGACCAAATATCGAAGCACCACCAGTGGCGCCTGCATCAGCGGCATGAGCGGATTGAATAAAAAAGTCCATAATGTTTCTCGGTGATTGACTATCAAGGTAGATGTACGCTCATAAGATAGACGCACAATAATAAAATTAAACGCATAGTAACAAAAATTCTTTGACTTGGTAACTGTTTATAATAAGCTTGGCATAATTTTGCACGACTATGGCACTGTCATAGGGGTAATAGTAATGAGATTAAAAAGTTGTAAAGTGCTCACGCTCGCTATTGAATTTATATGCAGCAAGTACCATCAAAAGCAAGTACCCGTTATTGTGAAAAAACCCTATCAGTGCTACTATCGTTCGCATTTATTGCGATGAGCTATTCTTCTTTCTTTCTCTTTTTTAGGTTGCTAACTTGCCCACTATGTCTACGTTTACCTCCCATATCAGTCATCTGCAAACTTGCGACAATGACGCCCCTGAAGAACCTGAGCCGACAAACAGGCTCAAGCCTGTACTCTTAGGTCTTAAATTCTCTAAAAGAGCCTTGCTAACGTTCTTGTTCGTTATAGCGCCGCAGTCCGTATGGGCAGCAGCTGGTAGCGTTACTAGCGGTGCTGTGGCTGCAGACCCAACAGCATCAAACATCTTCTTACTCGTATTCTTCGTTGCTATTGCTATTGGTGTCTCTTTTGTCTGCTCACTTGCTGAATCGGCACTGCTTAGTATGACGCCCTCGTTTATCGCCGATGTACAAGAGCGCAATCCCAAAAAAGCGAAGATGCTCAAGCGCCTCAAGGTCGACAATATCGATCAGTCACTTGCCGCTATTTTGACTTTAAATACAGTCGCACATACGTTAGGTTCTATCGGTGCGGGTGCGCAGGCGACCATCGTATTTGGTAGTACGTGGTTCGGTCTGTTTTCTGGGATCATGACTTTGGCTATTTTGTTCTTATCAGAGATCATTCCAAAGACACTCGGCACAGTCTATTGGCGTCAACTGAGCGGTATAGTCGCGATATTTGTCCGCGGTATTATTGTTCTATTATATCCGCTGATATGGATATCAGAGCGTTTAACGAAGCTGCTGGTTCGCGGTAAAGAAGCCAATGTCTTTAGTCGCCGAGAGTTTGCAGCGCTGGCAAGTATCGGTGAAGAGTCGGGTCAAATTGATCCACTTGAGTCGCGAATTATTCGCAATCTATTAGCCTTTGGTGCGATCAAAGTTGAGGATATCATGACGCCGCGTTCGGTGATGCTCGCATTTGAGCAAAAAAAGACCGTCGCTGAGCTGCTCGTTGATAGACCAAAATTGACCTTTTCTCGTCTGCCTATTTACGATGAGGATTTGGATAACATCACAGGGTTTGTTCTAAAGACGGATATGTTGCTCGCTAAGGTCAATCATGCGATGCACAAGCCCCTAACGCAGTTCAAACGCGATATTACTTTTGTGTTCTCAAAAATGAAACTGTTCGATCTATTAGAGCTCATGCTCAAGAATCGTATTCATATTGCAGTCACAGTCGGCGAATACGGTGAAGTTAAAGGTCTTGTGACTTTAGAAGATGTATTTGAGACTTTGCTTGGTCTTGAAATTGTCGATGAGATCGATCGCGTAGAGGACATGCAAGCGTTAGCACGTCAAATGATGGACAGGCGAGTTGAGCGTTTGGGTATGAAAATCAGTGATGATGAGGTAGGTGACGATAGCTTTTGATAAGACGTAGTTTGATTGGCTTAGCTTATACTAGCTGCCCCTATTATGGCGATATATAGTCGATACTAAATAAAATGGATACGTTATTTAATAACGCGAAACTGGTATAAATCTTTCTGGCTTGCTGTGCCTACGCCGCCCGATGCTGCGAAAAATTCATCCCAGTCCTGCTATATCTTCTTTATATTGAACTAACTACATAGTCAGCATCGCTACAAACCACTGTCGTTAGGTCTTGACTTAATTTTATTGTATTAACCGTAAAGTTCTTGATTTTGCATATAATACATCTAAGAATTACACAGCCCGTTACACGACTGTGAGAATTTAATGCTAGGCTAAACTATTGATGCCTATAAGATAATATGAAGAAGAAAACACTAAGGATTACAATGAAAAAACTCTGGGGAAAAGGTCTATTGGCCTTATTAATTAAAAGCTCTAGTATTGTAGCAGTCGTAGCGGTAGCAACTACAATGAGCCTTAGCGCCCAAGCAGCAACGATGACTGAAGCTTTAGTACAGAACTATGCTTCAGCGATGAAAACGTCGGCCAATAACCAAAACATCGGTCAAGTATCTCGTTTAGTTGCTGATGATGCTTTGATTTCTTTATCTAGAAAAGGTAAATCGACTAGCTTAGATAAAGATGCTTATCTTAAACTACTACAGAATAGCTGGAACCAGACGTCAAACTACCGTTATGACATTACTATTGATAATATAGTGACTACTGGTGAGCAGGCGCGCGCCAATGTGACTACTACTGAAAGCTGGGTCAAAGACGGCAAAAATGTGTCTTTTGTGACCAACTCGCGTGTGACTTTAACCCTATCAACAGGTAATGCTCTGCTGCTACGAGCGGTCTCTCAAGTAACTATTGATTAGGGATTGGCAATTACCGATTAATAACTACGACTGTTTATGATTGCAACAGTATGTAATTACTGATTTTACTCATTGCTGATACGCAGATAGCCATTGACTGATGTTAATGGTTATTTTTATATCCGCAACGCTCTTTAAATTACTCATATCAATTTGTCAGTTATATTTGCCATTTTTTAGCCTAACATGCTATAAAGCTATTATCCGCTTGGGTTAACTGGTCATTGCGATTTAATGACTATTCTCAAAGTCTGATCACTATCTTTTATCTGATACTGGTTTTTAATCTGTATTGCATACTATACTGTCATTCTTCTTTATTTTTCTCTTATTGTTAGGAATCACCCCTTATCATGTCTACTGTGTCCTCAAAATCTCGCTCATTTATCGCTCTACCTTTGGCGCTTGTGGTATCGACTCTGCTGATAAGCGCCTGTAGTAATACCTCAACGGTTAAAAATACAGGATTAACAACTAAACCTGTTGTAAAAAGGCCTGCAGCACAGCCTACGGTCAATACAGCAGCGAGCAGCACTGATTATTCTACCGCGTATTTGGACGCTGAGAGTTTGGATGAGTTGGCGGACTTGCTAGAAGCTAGCGATATGACGATGGTTGAGGGTAACAAACTGGTCATCCAGCAGTATGGTGACTTGTGGAGTCGTCTACGTGCAGGCTACCGCATAAATAGAGGTCAGCCTGTGTTCAATCAGCGTATTGAGGCGCAAAAAGGATGGTTCACCAGTCGTCAAGATTACCTCAATCGTCTGACTGCGCGCTCAAGCCGCTATCTATATCACACGGTACGAGAAGCTGAGCGCCGCAACATTCCAACGGAGCTTGCACTACTACCGATCATTGAGAGCTCGTACGACCCAGGGGCGACCAGCAGTGCCGCTGCCGCTGGCATGTGGCAGTTTATTCCAAGTACCGGTCGTATTTATGGTCTTAATCAAAGCAGCACATATGATGGTCGCCGCGACGTTATCGAATCCACTCGCGCCGCTTATGACTTTTTGACCGCACTATACAATCAGTTTGGCAGCTGGGAGTTAGCACTCGCGTCTTATAACGCAGGGCCTGGTCGTATTCAAAAGGCTATTGATGCCAATGCTGCCCAAGGGTTACCAACGGACTACTGGTCACTAAGACTGCCTACTGAAACTATGAACTACGTACCGCGCTTCTTAGCTGTTGCCGAGATCGTCTCAAAACCTGAGCAGTACGGCGTCTACTTACCAGCTATTGCCAACCGTCAGCATTTTCGCAGTGTCCCTGTCAACTACGGGGTAAGCTTGGCGGAGGTCGCGCAAGTGACAGGCGTCAGTTACGATGAGCTGGAGCGTTTGAATACCGCGCTCATCTCAGGCCGTATTGATTCGTCAGGTCCGCAGCGTGTCGTCATTCCAAACGATGTCGATAGTAATATCGATGTTAGGCTTAGTACCCTTAGAGGTAATGGTAGTAGCAACGTCATTGCTGCAACGACGCCAGCAACACCAAGCTATAACAACCAGCCTTATACTAGCTCATCACTGCCTTCTACTGGCAGCGGTCTGGCAGATTACGCCGCAAGTGCTATCGTACCGCAGCAGACGACCAGTTATATCTCACCTACGACAACGCAAGCGGGCGGCTCTGTGTACAATAGTAATACCTCGCTGCGTACTGAGCCTGCCATTACGAGTAATGAGACCAAAAAGATTAATGCTGAATTGCAAAGTAGTAATAGCTTGCCGACGACTTCAGCCAAAATCACGAGTAACAATACTATCGTTCAAGAGCCACCTCTGACTAGAGAGGAGCGTGACTTTATCGCCAGTCAAATTCAAAGACAGACAAATGAGGTCAGCCAAGCGATTAGTCCTATCGATGGCAACATCAAGTTATCCGCGATACAAACGCAGCAGTCTATCTTGGAGGCTAGCGGCAAAGAGAAAAAGATTACCTTCTCATCAGGAGCGAGCTCTAAGCCTAGCAAGCCAAAACCCCAAGGAGAGCGTAGTACTTATACTGTTAAACGCGGTGATACGCTATCGAACATCGCAGGCCGCGCAGGACTAAACTGGCGCGATATCGCTGAATGGAACCAGATTGATTCAAGTGCTAATCTGTTATCAGGTAGCACTTTGTATCTATATGATGCCAAAACCATTGCACCTATTAGCAGCAGTGAGACTGCCAGTCAGCCTGAGAGCTACGTGGTACAAAGCGGCGATACACTCATAGGTACTGCCAATCGTTTTGATATGTCTGTGACTCAGTTAGCGACCTACAATAATCTAAGTAGCCGTGCTGATCTGCTCATAGGACAAAAGCTGTGGCTAGTACCTGACAAAGTCAAAGCGCCTGCAAGTACTCAAGCGGCGCCATCGACTCGATCTAGCGGCTCATCGAGTAGCAGCTCATCAAAGATACCTACCAAGAGCTATACGGTCAAATCAGGCGATGGTCTCATTGCTTTAGCGCGTCAGTTCAATATTCCGACCATGACTCTTGCTAATATAAATGGACTAAGTACTACAGACTCCCTATACGTCGGTCAAAAATTAGTCGTACCTGCTAGTGCCAATGTCAGTACTAGCAGCAAAAGTAGCGCTGCCAGTAGCCGTTCAGTTGCGACTAGCAACTACACCGTCAAATCAGGAGATACCTTGATTGGAATTGCTAATAGTCTAGAGGTTAGCGCCGCTGATATCGCTGCCGTAAACAGTAGTTTTGATTCGCGTGCACGCTTGCAACGCGGTCAGACGATCAAAGTTCCAGTATCAAAGGATAAGGTTGAGCGTCAATTAAACGATAAGCCTGTCAGCTATAAAGTCCAATCTGGCGATACCTTAACGGGTGTGGCTAGCCGTTACAATATCGGTCTGAGTGATTTGGCAGCCGCTAATAACCTGACAACGAGATCCAATCTAATCAGAGGGCGTACAATTACCATTCCAGCTACTGACAGTAGCTCGAAAAGTACGACTTCTAGTAGTAACAGCACTTCTAATAGCAGTGCTAGCACTAGTTCAACGACTAGCAGCGGCAAAAAGCTGGGTAACACTGAGAATTATAAAGTGCAATCAGGAGATGGTTTGATTGCTCTATCGCGTCGTTTTGGCGTATCAGTAGACGATCTTGCGGCGACTAACAACATTGCTAGTAACGCTCAGTTGCAGCGCGGGCAGACGATTAAAGTACCTAAAGTGATGGTCAGTTATACCGTTGGTTCAGGGGATAGTTTGATCGGTCTTGCACGCAAATATGGTGTATCGACACAAGAGCTTGCTGATATGAATGACATTGCAGCGGACACTATGCTACAGCGTGGACAGCGTTTGACAGTACCGAATCGTTAATCCTGATCATTAAATACAAGCATAAAAAAGCGGCTCTTATAAGAGCCGCTTTTTTATGTCCATTAGACCCATCCTAAACTATCTCAAGCTATACGGTTTGTGTCTTCAGGGTTTCAAGATAGCTTCTGATATTACTAACATAATGCATCGCCTGACCATAACGGCTGTTAGAGGCTCTATTTTCTGATAGATAAGCATAGACATTCGCCCAGCTCTTATCATCCACCCCTTGTGCGCGTAGTTCACGCTGGATACGTTTTACCGCATTTGGGCCCATGTTATAACCTGCGAGCGCAAACCAGATACGATCGTTCTTTGGTACATCAGCGAAATCTTCTTTGACTTGCTCCAGATAGCGCGCGCCGCCGCCAATACTCTGATACGGATCAACGCGGTCTGAGACGCCCATCGCTTTAGCTGTAGTATTGGTAAGCATCATGATACCACGTACACCCGTTGGTGATACTGCACTGGCATCCAAATGCGACTCTTGGTAGCCCATAGCGACGAGCAGCTCCCAATCATGATTATAGTTTTGGGCTTGTTGCTGAAAAGAGGATTGATAATCGGGCAAGGTCTCAGTTAAAGTCTTTTGGAAATGATTTTGGCTATAAGCGTCTTTGAGCAAGTTCTGATTATAAAATGCAGCTAGCTTTTGCGTATCATCGAGCTTGATGCTATCACACAAAAAGGTACTGGCCTTTTGTGATAAAGGATCGTCTGCGCCATTAAAGCTCCAACTCACCTTTGGATGTAAGCCATTGTCAGTTAGATTGCTATCGTAACCGCAACTTAGATTGACAGAGGAGACACCAAGCTGGCTTTTTAATTGCGTGCTCGCGGTCGTCAATGCCATATCAGCAGCACCTGAGCGAACGGCTTTTAGTGCTGCTTGCTCATTGGCATAAGCTTTTAGATTAACATCAACGCCTAGCTCGTCAGCATAACTGCGCACCAAATCATAGCCAAAACCATGCTGAAAACCATCGGTGGCAAAATAGGTACTATCACCTGGAACCGCCGCAATCGTTAGAGTTTGCTCAAGCATAACGTTATCGTATGCTGGAACAGTATTGTTCATAGTCGTCAAACTTTCGGCAGGCAAGGATAGCATAGCGATACCTGAGACTTGAACTAATTTTTTGGATTTTGCAAAACGACCTTTTGTAAGGGTAGGGCTTGATGGAACGAGGTTACTTCTAGTGATAAGCGTGCGCTTAGAAGGTTTTAGCAAATGCGATATACGGCGTTTAACCCCTTGCGTTGACACTTTGACACGATAAGTAATACGTTGCATGGATGTCTCCTGATTTTAGCCATCCTACTTATCCAAAACATATCAAATACACTCAAAAGTCTAAACTGATACGTTTTAAACTATGCCTAAGCCTATGATTGGCTAAGGTATCGTCTTGTTTTAATAGCGCGCTCGTTATACGTCAGTCATTAACTGACATCAGCGAGCAATCTATCTGTAAGCGTAGAGCCAAAGTATTAAATTAAGAAACTTACGCGCACAGCATTATGAAGGATAGTATTCAGATGATTCCTTCATCAAAACAGATTAAATGGCGCTATAAAACAGATAAGGTCATGAAAAAGTTATAAAACAACAGCAGATGCATCGATACAATAAATGAGTATTCAATGCAGGTTGTACGATGTCAAAACATACTAAGTATAAATGAGCAGTTTTGATAAGCTGTCATCTAGCGATATCAATAACGCAAAGAAGAGTAATCTTACTAGCTAAGACATTTCCCTAACTTACAAAGAATCTCATACTTTGCTATTGCCGCGATACCAAAAGTCCAAACACAGTATTTTAAACGCTACAAAGCGCAGTACCGTAGACTGATAGCACCATAACCGGAAGCTATAATAAATGGAATGTCTCATGACAAGACAGTCTTTTACATCCCATTACTATGAGGTTTTCATAGCTATTATTCAAGTAGGGTTAAGTAAAAGGCGATAAAACTTAATAATAGGGTAGTAAACGGTCAAAATCAGGGTCAGTTTTAGAGATAGTATAGTAGCTTACAATAGACATTTAGTAGGTTTTTATACCAATGTACTCATCAGTGTCCAATGAAACACTTAGACTAAGCAGGATTGTCTATATCTATGAATGTAACTGGCAGACCGAAATGTGTCGCTACCAGTTCTCCTAGAGCCTGAATACCACCGCGCTCAGTAGCATGATGACCACAAGCAAAATAATCGACACCAAGCTCACGCGCACTATGAGTGGTACGCTCCGATATCTCTCCTGAGATATAAGCATCGCATTGCATAATGGCGGCTTGCTCTATCATATCTTGCGCGCCACCTGTACAGATACCAACGCGTTCGATAAGCTTTGGCTCATGGTTTGGTTTACCCTCAACATCGTAATGACTTGCTATATGCAAAGGCGTCCGCTGTAGGGCTTTTTCGATGGTCGCTTTTAGATCGTCAGCAGTTTGCGGGGTGCAAGTGGCTATATTGCCAACAGGATGCGACTCATGAGGGTAGAGCGCACCGGTTATCGTTAGTCCGAATGCTTGTGCCAACATCGCGTTATTGCCAAGGGTAGGATGCGCGTCAAGCGGTAAATGATAGGCAATCAGAGAGATACCATGCTGCATGAGTTTACCGATACGTCGACCTTTCGTCCCTGTAATAGTCTCATCTTCGCCTTTCCAAAAATAGCCATGATGTACCATAATGGCATCGGCACCCGCCTCAATCGCGGCGTCAATGAGCGCTTCGCACGCGGTCACGCCAGTCACGATACGGGCTATAGGACGACCGCCATCCACTTGCAAACCATTTGGCGAGTAGTCTTTAAAAGCATCCGCTTGCAAGTAATTATCACAAAACTGCGTCAAAGTTTGAGCGGTGATAAGTAAGTCGCCTTTGATAGTCATTACTTGTCCTTGTTATAAGTCAATAAGTTGTATTTGTATCAGTGAAGTAGGTCGCTATATTACCATAGCACTTGTAAATGCATAGATAAGCACAATAACTGAAATGGTACAGGATACGTTACTATAATGGGTCAAGGAGCGCTATAATTCAGAGCTATCTTGGCATTGTCTATCCGTGCTCTTAACCATTATCTGTATTGAATTAACCATAGCTTATATCGAACATCAGAGGTCTTTTATATGTCATCGTCTCGTAATGTCAACAGCAAAAACAGCTTACTAAAATGGCTACCTTGGATATTGCTACTGATAGTAATCGCCGCGTTTGTTTGGTTGTTTACGAGTATGAGAACACCATCAGAGGCAACATGGGAGCCACCAAGAGCGCAGCCTATCGAGCAAACCGCATCTCCTATATTGGACACGCCTGTTCCGGTGTCGTCGTACCATGACGCGGTCGCGCGCGCGTCGCAATCGGTAGTCAATATCTATACCACCCAAACGATGGCAGAGCATCCCTATATAGATGATCCTGTGCTACGCCGTTTTTTTGAAAATCAAGGTGATCAGCAGGGACCAGCCGCCACCAACTTAGGTTCTGGCGTGATTGTATCAGCAGATGGCTATATTGTGACCAATGCTCACGTAGTCGAAAAAGCCGATGAGATAACCGTCGCTTTTAGTGATGGGAGCAAAAGCCGAGCCAAAGTTATCGGCACTGATCCTGACAGTGATCTAGCAGTCATTCGGGTTGATATAACGGGGCTGACACCATTAGGATTTCGTGAAGAGCCTATCCGTGTTGGCGATCTGGCCCTTGCAATCGGCAATCCATTTGGGGTGGGTCAGACGGTGACCCAAGGTATTATCTCGGCCACAGGTCGTACTGGTCTTGGCGTCAATAAGTTTGAGGACTTTATCCAGACAGACGCGGCGATCAACCCAGGTAATTCAGGTGGAGCACTCGTCGATGCACGCGGTGAGCTGGTCGGTATCAATACCGTGATCTTCTCCCGTTCTGGTGGCTCGATGGGTATTGGCTTCGCTATTCCAACGGCACTCGTTGAGCAGGTGATGAATGCGCTGATCAAAGACGGACGCGTCAGTCGTGGCTGGCTAGGTATCGAGATTCAGTCGCAGCTACGTGATCCCACTCAGCTTGAAACCACAACAGGGGTTGAGGTATTGAGCGTCGTACCACAAGGACCTGCTGCCAAGAGTGGTTTGCAAATTGGCGATGTGATCTTAACGATTGATGGCGTTGAGATGACTGATGCTAATACGCTCATCCAGTATGTAGCACGCAAACCGCCAAACACTGCGCTAAAGACACAAATACTGCGCCGCGGCAAAAACGCTGAAGTCGAGATCGTCTTAGAAGAGCGTCCAGTACAAGAAGCCGTACAGCGCCCCGTTGCGATGCAACAAGAGGGCCTCGGTGGTATCAATCCACACCTGCAAGATAATGGCGATACACCAATGATGTCAGAGGCCGAACGCGACCGTATGCGTGAGGAGCTGATGAAACTCTTTGAGCAAGACGCTGCCGCTCAGTAAGTCTTAATTGGTAAACCACAAAAAACGCGCTGTCCTGATTAGGACAGCGCGTTTTTTAACGATTTTAACAAGGATATTTAGTGTTTACCTGTCAATGAACTCATGACTAATATGGATGACGCCTTGTACCGTACAACAGCAAGGCAAAATCTCATTATCTTCAACCATTGCAAGGGGTGCAAAGGGGTAGCTGACCTCATGCGAGCTTGAGACTTTTCGAACTCGGCAACTACCACAATAGCCCTCCTTACACTGAAAGTTAACCTCGTGACCAGTACGTAATAGCCCATCGAGCAGACTCTCGTCAGCATGCAAGTAGAACTGTTTTTTACTCGTCTTTACCCATGTCATAATAAATTCCGTACTGCTCAGTGCTCATTCAATCTCTGATACTAAGTCCCAGTATTAGAGCTCAGTATTAAAGTTCAAAGTCGTCAAAATCACTCTCTGACAAGTCCGAATCAATCTGACCAACGAGGTATGAGCTGATCTCCGTCTCTTGCGGTGCAACTTGTACGTTATCGGAGGACAGCCACGTATTGATCCAAGGAATCGGATTAGACTTCGAGTTCGGGAACGCTGATGGCAAGCCAACCGCTTCCATACGTAAGTTAGTGATATATTCGATATACTGACACAGAATGTCTTTATTCAGACCGATCATCGAACCATCTTTGAATAGATATCCCGCCCACTCCTTTTCTTGTTCAGCCGCTTTGCGGAAAATCTCGATGCCTTGCTCATGACACTCAGCGGCGATCTCGACCATCTCAGGATCATCTTTGCCATGACGCATGAGGTTGAGCATGTGCTGCGTACCCGTTAGATGTAGCGCCTCATCACGAGCAATGAGTTTGATAATCTTGGCGTTACCTTCCATCAGCTTACGCTCAGCAAAGGCGAACGAGCAGGCGAACGACACATAAAAGCGAATCGCCTCCAAGACATTGACCGCCATGATACAGATATACAGCTGCTTTTTGAGTGAGCGCAAATCAACGGTAATCTCTTCGCCATTGACATTATGCGTACCCGCCCCGTATAGACTATAGAGCTGCGAGTTGCGATACAGCTCATCATAGTAGCCTGCGATGTCCGAGGCGCGCTCCAAGATATGCTCGTTTTGCATAATATCATCGAACACAATACCCGGATCATTGACGATATTACGAATGATATGGGTATAGCTGCGCGAGTGAATAGTCTCGCTAAATGACCACGTCTCAATCCACGTCTCAAGCTCAGGGATAGATACCAGTGGCAGCAGTACAATATTAGGGCTACGACCTTGGATCGAGTCGAGTAGGGTCTGATACTTAAGGTTACTAATGAAAATATGCTGCTCATGCGAGGACAGATTGCCATAATCGATACGATCTTTTGAGACATCAACCTCTTCAGGACGCCAAAAAAACGACAGCTGCTTTTCAATCAATTGCTCAAAAATCGGATGCTTTTGCTGGTCATAACGGGCAATATTGACCGGCTGACCAAAGAACATTGGCTCGGTGAGCGCATTATTTGGCGTTTGATTAAAGATTGAATACGTCATGGGACTGCCTTTAGTGGTTATGCGGTTATTAATGTTTAGGTGCGATACGTCATAAATGCTATAGAGCGACCTATGATGATTCTGATTCGTCATTCATGTAGGCTTTTATAATCTCACTTAGCTCCATATCATTGAGTCCTTGTAGCTCACCGATATCGCCTTTACCAAGCATACTGGTTTCAGTATCTTGCGTTTGTTTCGATGTGGCTTTTTTTGGTGGTTTCTTTGGCGCTCTTTTTACCGTTTTTGTCTCTTTGGGTGCGTCAGTTATCTCAAGTTGTTCGCGTACCTCGTCCAGATCTAGCTCCACTTGTACGATATGCGAGCTGCCATCGTCTAGGTCTGAAAATACATTAGGGATAAAGAGCCCACCGTCTTTGATGATTGCGGTATATGCCATGTCTACAGCCTCCGCTGTCTGTGGTTCTATATTTTTATTATAGCGTTAAAGCTTGAGTCTCTGTGTATCATCGTATGGTTATTGGGTAGCTCATCCCGCCTACCGCTTGTATCTGCCTAGCCGCTGGCGTGCAGTCTATTGTGTCTGGTCGCATTCCTGTTGCCTCGATACTACGACCAGCCACAGCCTGCATCGCCATCAGCGTTGGCAGGATACCGCTACAGTCGGAGCTAAAAAGCCTAGTTTGAGCACCATTCGCACTTCTTGAACACTTTATTATATAAGCGTAATTTGTAGGGTGTGCCTCGCGCACCATCGTACTTAACTTTGATATCTTCGGTGCGCTGGCCGCACCCCACAACCCTTATCACTATTGCTATTGCTATTTGGGCGTAGGGTGGGTTAGTTTTATCAAATTCTCGTAGAGAATTTGATAAAACTAACCCACCGTTTGTATCATTTTTAAATATCCATGGTGGGTTACGCTTTGGCTAACCCACCCTACAGCTCTAAGCATATCATCAAAATAGTATAGAAACTTTCGAACTAATAATACCTAAAATAACAGTTAAACATAACTGAAAGAAAATCTTTAGATAAGTTTTCCTTCTTTTATAGGAAGAGTTGGCTATTAGTTTGGAGTCCCCTTTATTTAGATCTAAATAAGAATCCTGTTGAAAGCTATCTAAGTATCTTTCAATTTTTCTGCCAATCATAAATGCTAGTTTTATTAGTATGAAAAAAGCTACCAAAGAGTATAAAAAGAATTGTCCCCAATCTCTATTAAAGTAGTCTGGTAACGTACCTATATAAATATCATAATAAAATACACAAACAATTATAATAGCTAGCTGAATTATTCTTGGGATGTAATGAGAAAGAGATTGCGCCCGTATTAGTATCTTATTACTAGGATTTGTAGGGCAACCAGTAATCCATTCGTCGAAAGAATGAAGATAGGTACTTGCAACTAAGTAATCTACATATTCAACATTAATTTCAGCAGTATCAGAAGTAAATGCATTTATCAAACCCTGAGGTATAAATCTAGGTTTTTTCTCTTCTAAAGATTCAATAATAGAAAGCCTAGATGATAATTTTATTGTTATTACATACTCTTGAGGTGCTGAAGTACCAGCTAGTAAAAGTGAAAAGTTATACTTAAGTATCAAGCTTACTGTTGGTTTTGTATTGCTGGAATTATATTTTTCAAATCTTGCGAAGGAAGTAAAGATTTCCTTTCTATCACCAGCATAGAATATAGTGATAGTTTCATTTTGTGCTAAAATTTCATGAATATCTTTTATTTGTAGTATTTTTATGTGCAGTTGTTTGACTTCTTCGAAGCTAACTAGAAGGTTGTCATCGTAGGTTTTTGATATCTTTTCAGTTCTACCAGTAATTTGATGATAAATGTCCTGATATATTTTGGGAGTAATTATGCTTGTTGTATTTACTACTTCAATACCTTGTTTTTTCGGACTGTTTTCATTTAAATTGTTAAAGCTAGCAACCATAGAAGAATTCCTTTTGAAAACTAAGTCGTTAGATTGATTGTTTCTTTACAGTTGGCTCATAAATTAGTCTTATGCTTTGAGAAGACATTTATTGATAGTGGTGATTTATATATATTTAACACACTTCTTCAATGTTGAAGTGTGTCCTCACTAGTTGCTAAAAAACCTAAATCTTACAAGCACCGCCAGCACAATCATCTTCCATATCCGCTTGCGCATCATTCGCACCATCACGGGTATTGTGATAATACAACGTCTTCACCCCAAGCTTATAGGCGTTGAGTAAATCCTTGAGCAATATCTTCATCGGCACACGACCGCCTTCATAACGAACCGGATCGTAGTTGGTATTGGCTGAGATACTTTGGTCAACGAACTTCTGCATGATAGCGACGAGTTTGAGATAGCCGTCATTATTCGGCATTTGCCACAGTAGCTCGTATTGACCGCGTAGCTTTTCGATCTCAGGCACGACTTGCTTGAGGATGCCATCCTTCGACGCTTTGATAGAGACCAGGCCGCGTGGTGGCTCGATACCGTTGGTCGCGTTGGCGATCTGACTGGAGGTTTCAGACGGCATCAGCGCGGTTAGGGTAGAGTTACGCAGACCGTGTTCGGTAATCTCAGTCCGTAGCGTTTCCCAATCGAGATGTAGTGGCTCTTGGCAGATCTTATCCAAGTCCTTTTTATAAGTATCAATCGGCAAGATACCTTGCGAGTACGTCGTCTCATTAAAGGCAGGGCACGCGCCTTGTTCTTTCGCTAGTTTGTTTGACGCTTTTAACAGATAGTACTGTAATGCTTCAAAGGTTTGATGGGTGAGACCCAATGCCGAGTCGTCGGAATAGCGCACGCCATTCTTGGCTAAGTAATAGGCATAGTTAATGACGCCAACACCGAGCGTACGGCGACGCATACTGCCATTATGAGCCGCTTTAACTGGATAGTCTTGATAGTCGAGTAGGGCATCAAGCGCACGAACGATCAACTCGGCAGGCTCTTCGATGTCGCTGACGTTATCGACTTTACCTAGATTGACCGCAGATAGCGTACACAGGGCGATTTCGCCTGCTTCGTCATTGATGTTATCAAGCGGTTTGGTCGGTAAAGCGATTTCCATACATAGATTGGACTGGCGAATTGGCGCAACCGTCGCATCAAACGGGCTATGGGTGTTGCAATGATCGACGTTTTGAATATAGATACGACCCGTGCTGGCGCGCTCTTGCATCATCAAGCTAAATAGTTCTGACGCAGGAATTTTGCGCTGACGAATAGACTCGTCTTGCTCGTATTTGGTATACAACGCTTCGAATTTGTCTTGATCTTCAAAGAATGCATCATACAAGCCTGGCGTATCGCCTGGGGAGAATATCGTGATGTCTTCGCCTTTGATTAAGCGCGTATATAAAGTTTTATTAATCTGTACGCCGTAATCCATATGACGTACGCGGTTATCTTCAACGCCGCGATTATTTTTGAGGACGAGTAACGATTCCACTTCTAAATGCCATAATGGATAAAAGAGGGTCGCAGCCCCACCACGCACGCCACCTTGTGAACAGCATTTCACTGCTGTTTGGAATAGCTTATAGAAGGGGATACAGCCCGTATGTTGCGCTTCACCGCCACGGATTGGGCTACCAAGGGCACGGATACGACCGGCGTTGATGCCGATACCTGCGCGCTGTGACACATAACGCACGATAGCGCTGGTGGTGGCATTAATAGAGTCTAGGCTATCACCACATTCGATCAGTACGCAGGAGCTAAACTGACGCGATGGCGTACGCACACCGGACATGATTGGTGTCGGTAGTGAGATTTTGAACTGTGAGGTGGCATCATAAAAGCGTTTGACGTAGCTTAATCGCTCAGCTTTGTCATAATTGGCAAATAGACACATACCGACCAGCATATACAGAAACTGCGGACTCTCAAAAACGGTTTTGGAGACGCGATCTTGCACGAGGTATTTGCCCGCCATTTGCTCAACAGCAGCGTAGGCGAGGTTCATATCGCGCCAGTGATCCATGTAGTCTTCTAACTCATCGAATTCGCTGCGGCTATAATCGGCTAGGATATGCTCATCGTACTTGCCTGCATTGGTAAGCGTGGTCACATGATCAAAGAGGTGTGGCGGCTCAAATTGATTGTAGGCGATTTTGCGTAGATGAAAGACGGCAAGGCGAGCAGCAAGGTATTGATAATCAGGCGTCTCCTCTGAGATCAGATCAGCGGCAGATTTGATGATCGTCTCGTGAATGTCGCGCGTTTTGATGCCTTCATAGAACTGAATGTGTGATTTGAGCTCAACTTGTGACACTGACACATTATCCAAATCTGCGGCTGCCCACTCAATCACCTTATGAATTTTATCTAAATCAATAGGTTCTAAGCGTCCGTCGCGTTTGGTTACTTTTATCGTATCGATATGTGTCATGTTGTCCCTCATTTAATGTTGTTATCTGCCAAAATCTTAGCGATTGTTTTTATAGTACGACATGTAGTCTTGAACATTCATCGTTCCAAACATTACGCATACCGTGCACTTTTTTTGAGCCAAACGATACCGTAGCCCTAGTGACAAGAAAATTCACCGAGCACTACATATAGCGTGTTTGTTGTTAAGTAGGCACAATATAGCCCGAATATTTTGAAAATACTATATTGATTTTAGGATTTATTTATGTTGTGACGACAGTAAAGAGGTGCGATTTTGACGCAAAGGGTGATGTGGCAAGGGGTAGGAGAATTTAAGATTATTTATAAAATTTTTGTAAAAATGAAATTATTTATCTATTTATAAAATAGGCATAAGTACACTCAAATTTTGCGCTCAGATTATGGATTTGGCACAAAGATGATCATAAAAAATCGCTACTCTATAAAAGGTAGCGATTAGAGTGAATAGCCATCGGTGGTGCTATGACCTCTACACTACCATACGTACCGTCTTGGCCTCATCGAGTGCTGCATAGAGGGCGTTGACTTGCTGAGCTTCAGTCAAATACAAATTAACGCGAGCTGAATGAAAGCGCCCTGTCTTGGACGGTTTGACTTGAATGGATGCCAAATCAAAATCTGGAAACTGACTGCCAAGGATTAGCTTGACTTCATTGAGTAAGTTCTCATGCTCGCCTTCGTGACCGATGATGCTCATCGGGTAGTCCATGGGAAAGTCCCATAGCTCAGGATTTTGAATATCGGTTTTTTTGCCTTTTAAGATACCGTCATTGGCAACCAATTCAGTGACTTTAACGTCCTTTTTGTTATCCGCTTTTGTCGCTTGATTTTGGTTTTGAGTGAGGTTGCCTTGATCAATAGTGTTGTTTGAATCATTACTCATAGTAGAGTCCTTATTGTTGTTTGGTAGCGCCCGATAAGCTTTTTTTTATACCAGTAAGCTTAGTCGAATCACTTTATGCACTATATATAGTGGCCGGTAAGTGATTTTTCAAGGGTCAGTATTGAGCTATAAAGAGGCAGTAGGAGCTATGTTATCGCTACAAATATAAGTCTTATCAGCTTGTTAATACATGTATGGTAGCAAGCTACTTTATATCTAGCAGACACAAAAAAGCTGAGACTCGCTCAGCTTATTTAATTCTAATCGACTTAGCAATACTTAAAGTTTAGTCATTCTCTAAGAAAGAACGCAGGTGCTCTGAGCGTGAAGGATGACGCAATTTACGCAGCGCTTTTGCCTCAATCTGACGAATACGCTCACGCGTCACATCGAACTGCTTACCGACTTCCTCAAGCGTATGATCGGTTGGCATATCGATACCAAAACGCATTTTAAGTACGCGAGCTTCACGCTCAGTCAGGTTACCTAATACATCACGCGTCGCCTCACGTAGACCGGCTGAGGTTGCATCATCGACAGGGCTTGAAATCGTCCCATCTTCGATGAAATCACCTAAGTGCGAGTCTTCATCATCACCGATTGGCGTCTCCATTGAGATAGGCTCTTTTGCAATTTTTAGTACTTTACGCACCTTAACCTCGTCCATCTCTAAGCGTTCGCCTAATTCCTCAGGGGTTGGCTCACGACCCATCTCTTGTAATAGCTGGCGTGAGACACGGTTGATTTTATTAATCGTCTCAATCATATGCACTGGTATACGAATCGTACGCGCCTGATCAGCTATTGAGCGCGTAATCGCCTGACGAATCCACCATGTGGCATAAGTTGAAAACTTATAACCACGGCGATATTCAAACTTATCGACCGCTTTCATCAGACCAATATTACCTTCTTGAATCAGATCCAAGAACTGTAAACCGCGATTGGTATATTTTTTGGCGATAGAGATAACCAGACGCAAGTTAGCCTCGACCATTTCTTTTTTGGCGCGGCGGGCTTTTGCTTCACCGACCGCCATACGGCGTGCCACATCTTTCATATCGACAATTTGCATATCGAGCTGCTGCTCATAATCGCGAATCTTGCGTTGCAACAGAATGACATCGTCGGTGACTTTTTCTAAGGTTTCACCAAAGACGGGCTTACCTTTTAGGCGCTCAATGAGCCAATCAACGTTGGTCTCATTACTAGGAAAAGTCTTGCGGAACTCCTCGCGTGGCATACGACCACGGCGAATGACGAGGCGCATGATTTGACGCTCTTGTTTGCGCACGTCATCATACACATCATGCATGATAGCCATGACTTGATCTGACATACGATTATTAAGTTTGAGCATCATAAAGCGGCTGGCGAGTTGCTCGTAGGCTTCTACAGCTTGCGCGCTACCGCGCCCATAGTCTAGCAGAGCTTGTTTAGCAGTGATAAATAGCTCTCTGATTTCCTCGACACGTAAACGAACCTCTTCAGGATCAATACCGCCTGTTTCTTCTTCTTCTTCGCCTTCATCATCGCCATCATTATCATCGCTGTCTTCATCGTCTTCATCATCATCTTTAACATTGGCTTTTGGTTTGATGATAGGCGCGTTCTCTTTTTCTTCTTTGATACGTTCGCGCTCTTCTTTGGCACGCTCTTTTTCTTCTTTGGCGGCTTGCTTATCTGCTTCAGTTTCAGGATCTAAGAATCCTGTTATCACATCAGAGAGTTTTTTGTCACCATCGAGCACACGCTGATATTCGTCAAGGATAAACTGCACGGTACCAGGCCAATACGCCATCGCGTGCTGTACGTCACGAGTTCCTTCTTCGATACGTTTGGCAATGGCAATCTCACCTTCACGTGTCAAGAGATCAACGGTACCCATCTCACGCATATACATACGCACAGGGTCTGTGGTGCGACCAGGCTCAGTCTCGACTGCTGCGAGTACTGCCGCCGCCTCATCAGCTGCCGCTTCGTCATCGCTTGAGTCATCATTCATCAAGATATCATCAGCGTCGGGTGCGGACTCAAAGATTTTGATACCGACGTCACTTAACATCTGTACGATGTCCTCGATCTGATCGCTTTCGGTAATAGAGTCGGGTAGCTGATCGTTTACCTCAGCATAAGTGAGATACCCTTGCTCTTTACCCATTTGAATCAAGGTGGCTAGCTGAGAGGTAGATTTAGAAACTGACTTATCGTTCATAAATACTCGCTTTTTTTGTACAGACATTTTTATGACGTGACAGTGAGGCGCTTATACAGTAACGACCCAAATAGGGAATAGGTCAAAAATGAGCGTCAGGTTCGTCAGTAATAATAAAAATGAGTGGATATAATTAAGGCTTGAAACGGTTATAACAAATACAACACCTAAAGATGCTCAAAAGTGCACAACGGCGTAGTTTAACACAGACTGGGCAATTCACGTTAAAGCGTAATAGACGTTTTTGGCGGTCGTACTGTTCTTAGTTATACTGTTTTTAGTCGTACTGTTATTAATAGACCCTAACTATCAAACGGCTTATTCTTATATTTGGCTAGCTCAACGTGTTCTAATAACCATCAGTACGAGTAGGGTTTTAACATCTGGTATGTATAAACAATGGGGATTATGGCTAATGTTTTAAAGGGTTAAAGACAACTTGGGTTTAAATAGCATGTTTATTTTGCATCGAAAAAACATTAGAGTAGTAAATTTGCCAGTGCGCTAAATCTGGCTACTCGCCATTTGAGTGGCTTGTTCTGCTCGCTTGGCACGTAGCCAGTTGCTCAAATGCTGAGTTTGCATATTGACGATGGCTTGCTTGATATGGTCAGGGTTTTTTATCAGCTCCTGCATTCTTTTTTTCATTGTGCGCTCAAGCAATTGACTAACCAATTCTTCGACCAAATCATCGAGGCTAAGGACATTCCTTGTAGTCAGCGCTTTATAGAACGCGCCCCAGTTGCGACTCAGCATAGGCTGATGATCGGGATTGAGGTTTGATAAAACAAAGTGCGCGGCGGCGTTAGCGTCATTTGGCAAATGGCTTAGGCAGCGCTGAATGGTACTGACTACATCGAACAGAGCAGTATCCTGCAAATCCTGCCAAGCAAGTGGGCGCAAGGTATCAGCCGATGCTCGTTGCATAATATGTGCCGGTATGTTTAAGCGATCGATGCCTGCTTGTCGCCAAATGGATTCGATGGGATCGTCAATGAGCATACGCGGTTGAAACAAAAAGCACAGTTGCAACTGCTGACTGATGGTCATGTCGCCATCAAAGTTGAGTAAAGCGTCTTTGGCCTCAGTATTCTGACTGCGTTTGCCGCCAAGCTTTTGATAGATATCATTATTGAGCAAATACCGAAAACTACTTCCTTTGGGCAACGAGGTCGTCAAGGCGCGAACTTGCGACATCAGCTTAGCCTTGCCTTCCGCTAGGCTTAGATTATGGCGCTCGCTTAAGTAGGCAAAGATATATTGTGATAAAGGCATGGCATGGGCTATTTGCTCGCGCATGGCGTCCAGCCCATTGGCCTTGATAAACGTATCGGGATCATGCTCACTAGGCAAACTCAAAAACCGCAGCTCTTTGTCATCACCAAGTACGGGCAGCGCGACCTCAAGCGTCCGCCAAGCGGCCTTTTGTCCAGCACTATCACCATCAAAGCTTAGGGTCAGTGTTGGGTTCATAGTGAGCAGGCGTGCAATCTGACTCTCGTTGATTGCCGTACCCATTGAGGCCACTGCACCATAAATACCTGCTTGATATAAGGCGATAACATCCATGTAACCCTCAACTACAAGCCAGCTATCTGCGCGCTGCTGGCGCGACTCATAGTAGCCATAGAGGACATGCTGCTTGTGAAAGACGGGTGAGTCGGAGGAGTTGATATATTTAGGTTTGACCTCGTCATCGAGCGCCCGCCCGCCAAAACCTATGGTGCGACCTTGATTATCACGTATCGGGAAGATAACCCGATCGCGCAGCAGATCATAATCGCGCCCAGATTCTGACTGACGCACTAAACCTAACGCTTTGAGTCCTTCGATGTCTTGCGGGAATTGATGCTCTAAGTGCTGCCAGCCAAAAGGTGCGTAGCCTAGTCCAAAGGTCTCAATGATAGAAGGTGTCACGCCGCGCGCAGTAAAGTAATGCATAGCATGCGGGTGCGTACTTAAGCTTTGCTGATAGAAGGTTGCAATCTGCTCTAGTAGATCATATAAGTTGCCATCTTGGTCAGCTTGCGGGTCTGCTAATCCAGCGTCATTGTCGGTATCCCACGCAGGCGACAGGTTTTGATTATTATCATAACCAAAGTTATCAAAGTTGTGGTCGTTATCATAAGGGCTGTTGAAACGACCGACATCGTAGTCCGCACCATACGGAATATCTACAGGCAGGTCTTGAGAGTGGTGATTATTTTCATCGGTGCTGATAGGCGGCTGTTCAGACGCTGTTTTATTGGACGCATTGTTGCTAATCGATGAGGCTGAAGGCGGCGTCGCTGATTTTGATGGTTTAACAGGTTTGGATGCGCGGCGCTGATAGCTGACGTTTTTTTGCTCATCTTTTGGGACCTCGATACCCGTTTGCTTCGATAACTCGTTGACCGCCTCGATAAAGGTAAGGTTCTCATAATCGCGCAAAAAGCTAATGGCGTTGCCGCCGACACTACAGCCAAAGCAGTGATAGATGTTCTTTTGAGGATTCACATAAAAAGACGGCGATTTCTCACCATGGAACGGGCAGCAGCCCTTAAACTCACCGCCAGCACGTTTGAGCGTCGTATGACGACCAATGATGCTGATCAGGTCAGCTTGGCTATTTAATTGTTCAAGAATATGGCTTGGAATACTCATACAATAAATAGTTTACCATAGGGCGATAAAAGGGTGAGCGGTGATAAGAAATCGGACAGAAAAACAAGGCCAACATTATCGTTGACCTTGTGTAGGATGCAAGAGGGGTTAGATCATCAAAACCGACAACTTATTCAGTGTCTTCTATGTCATCATCAGCATCGATTAGATCAGGGGTATTGAGCTGAATACGGTCGCTGACGTTATCACTAGGCAGAGTGGTACGGCGCGTAGGATTGATGTTTTGGGGATCAACAGTCGCCTCTCTTGCAGCAGACGCGGTGCTGCCTTGGCTTGTGATTTGCTCCGTTGACTCCTCAGGCAGACCTAAACCAATATTGAGTCCACCCGTACGATTTTGTGAGAAGTTAATGGTATTATCAGCGCTAGTCGTTGTCGCATTGCTTGGCAATCTAAGCTGCGCTGCCGCGCGCACGATCTGTGTTTTGGTCGCGCCAGTATATTGACCGTCTACAGCTGTAGTATTTGACGTATTGGCACGGCCAAGTTTACCAAAGGTTATTTTGTTCAAAAAAGTGCGATCGCGTTTGGTATCGAGATTAACGCGGCCATTATCAGTCAAAGTGTTCGGGTAGTTGAGCTGTAATAGCGTCTTGTACTCTTGTGCCAAATCATCAAGTCCTAACTGCTCATGACTATAAGCGAGAATAGATAGCGCTTTGGGTGTGGAATCGCTTTGTGGATAATACTGAAATACCCATTTGGCACGGTTGACCGCCGCAACATAAGCTTCGCGCTCAATGTACCAATCAGCAGCATTTATCTCACTCTTTGCAAACTGATTGTACAAAAACGTCATGCGCTGAGCGGCGTCTGGTGCATAAGGACTGTTTGGATATTTATTAACCAGCTCTTGAAAGTTTGCAAAGGCAATACGCAAAAACGAGGTATCGCGCTCCGCTTGATTGGTCTTAAATATAGTGATACCGCCCGATGGTCCCTCCATATTAGCTACGCCGCGTACATAATAGGCATAGCTCACTTGCGGGTTGGACGGATAAAGACTAATAAAACGCTCGGCACTGCTCGCTGCTGACTCAAATTCACCCGCCTCGTACTGAGCATACATAGTATCTAATAACGCTTGCTCCGCGTACTGCCCAGTGGGATAAAAGGTGCGCAGATTGTTCAAATCCTCTACCGCTTGCGTGTAGCGACCTTTATTGATTTTTTCGATAGCGCCGCCGTAATAGCCTTGCTCTGACTTTTCAGCTGTGGCGACCGCATCGACATCTTTGCCGGTTAGGTTATTAAAGGTCTGACAACCGACCAAGCTGACACTGAGTGCCAGCATCGTTACTGAGGATAGCTTAATAAAGGTATTGCGAGCAGCGTGCATACTTCTTCTCCGACACAAGACGCATGATAGCGTGAATGCTATATGCTTATAATAAGTTAATGATAAAGGCGCAGCTTGCAACCGTCACAGTGTTTGTATCTATCAGTAGACAGGCTTTTATAGTGCAAGCTTTCGCTTAAGCGCAAATAGGGCATTTATATTGTTGGCTCAATTGTATTTCTGATTCAATATAGTGCCATAGCATACAGCAAAATAGGGACAATTTTATACAATAACAGTGAGCATGATAATTTTTAGTGACTCGTTTTGCAGTTTAACACGAGGTATAACGGCGAGGGATATGAATTGCTACTGGCATCGATAACTACACAGTCCGTTACGCCGATGTTAGATTATCCTCCTCATCAATATTCAAATAAGACTTTGTATGAAGTAGAGGAGATAACTGTGAGTGGCTATAGGGCTTAAGAGGCTGGCATGATACACTAGGGCGATATCAAATCTGCGGTTTTAGTTCCCTTAATTCATGCGCAGTTTTGTCTATATTATATTTTGCTTATATTATAAAGTTCACTCGATAAGAGCCATTTGATACCCGTCACCTAATAAGTGCTATTCGATAAATGTACACTTCATTAATGACTTTGATAAATACGAATCTGCTATGAATAATGATGCCATGACAACCAAAGTAACGCCAACGCAACTATCAGCTATGGAGTCATCAACATCTGAGTTGAACGATGACACCTCTTTTGAGAGTCAAGTTGCGAATAAGCAAGAGTCGACTCGTGTAACTACAGGCAAAGCGTCAGATACCACTCTTGAATTACAAGATAGTGAGGTAGCGGATGACGTTACCACAGACGCTCAATCTACAGATGATGATTTGATCGACAACGACAGTGATGATGACGATGAGACAGTCGACGTAGGACGATCTGTACCTGTCGTCATCGATGGGAGTCATACGGTAGCAAGTAATGAGGCGGGTCTGCGTATTGATAAACTCGCCGCGCTAGCCTTTACGGATTTTTCACGTGCTCAGTTGCAAGGCTGGGTCAGTGATGGGAGTTTGCTCTGTAATGGCTGCGTGCAAAAACCCAAATACCGCGTTAAGGAAGGCGATGTCATTCATCTATCGACGACGCTACAGCAGCATAGTAGCGATCAGCCAGAGAATATCGCTATCGATGTCATATTCGAAGACGATGAGGTGCTCGTCATTAATAAGCCTGTCGGTATGGTGGTACATCCTGGTGCGGGCAACCAAACGGGTACGCTGGTCAATGCGCTACTTTACCATTATCCGCAGCAGCACCATCTGCCGCGTGCAGGGTTAGTGCATCGGATCGATAAGGATACTTCAGGGTTACTGTTGATTGGCAAAACCAAACCTGCACAAATGGCACTTATGGCGCAGCTCAAAGATAAGTCTGTGTACCGTCATTATCAGTGCGTGGTCGCAGGCGATCAGGCCAGTCTTAAGCGTCATATAAGAATTGATGCACCAATCGGTCGCCATCGCAACCAGCGTACCAAGATGACTGTCATGACTGCTGGACGTGATGCGGTGACGCATCTGCTTGATATTACCGCGCTGAATAACAACTACTGCTTATTGGATGTGGGGCTTGAAACGGGTCGTACCCATCAGATTCGCGTGCATTTGAGTCATATCACTTATCCTATCGTAGGCGATCGCGTTTATGGCGGGCGTCGTCAGCTGCGCGCTGGTCTGACAGAGGCGCAGCGTGAGACTATTAGTCATTTTCCTCGTCAAGCCTTGCATGCTTATCGATTGGGATTTGTGCATCCGACTACAGGCGAGGACGTTGAAGTAATGGCGCCTATTCCAGAGGATATGAAGTCACTGATTGCTATCTTGAGTGACGAGTAATTTGAGTTGTTACTCATTTAGACCTTGATTAATTAAATAGAGTAGGAACACAAGCCATGACTGCTAAACGCTATCCTGTAGAGCTCATAGCGATGCTAGGTGATAGTGCGGTCTTTCAGACCAGAGCTTTTGTTGATAAGCAAAAAGCATTATCTGTAGGACAAGCACGTTATGGTGACTTCAATCTAGGCTTGCATGTTTTGGACGATCCTATACGAGTATTGAATAATCGTATGCAACTTCTCAGCACTATTAACGAGCAGCTAAAAGAGCGTCATTTTGCTCCCATAGAACGCTTGCACTGGGTCAGTCAAGTGCATGGCAGCCACGTTTATGATATTGATAATACCCTTATCGGGATGCAGCCAGTGGCGGCTGATGCGATGGTTAGTACTCAAAGCGATGTCGGACTTGCGATTATGACCGCAGATTGCGTGCCTATCGTATTGCATCAGCCTGCCAGTGGACAGATAGCTGCCATTCATGCAGGCTGGCAGGGACTTGCTTGCGGAGTGATAAAGAGTGCCGCCGAGCGTTTTACTCGTTCAAGTCCGATAATAGCTTGGATGGGCGCTTGTATCAGTCAAGAGCATTATGAAGTTGACCAACACGTACGTGATAAGTTGTTAGCAGGATGCGTAGAGCATGAACTGTTAGCTGCCTCTACTATAAGAGAGTTTGAGCTTCTATATAGCGTAGCGTCTGATACTGATACTGATACTGATACTGATACTGAGGCCTATGCCAATCGTCTTAATAAGACACAGAGTGCTTCTCAATATTTACATAAGACCCTTGATAAATTATCAAATTACGCTAAAGTAAACGCAGGTAAAATTAAGCTAAACTTACCAAGACTTGCAGCCGATCAGCTGACTGCTCTAGGCATTACTCTGAGTACTAATTTGCCAGTAGACTGTAGTTATGAGGATACTCGCTATTATTCTTATCGACGTCAGACGCATATACAAGAGCCTGCTACAGGAAGAATGGCGCTGATCATCGTACGTAGTCACCTTTTACCAAACCCTTAAACCTATCATTTATTAGACATTATTAGAGCTTGTATGAATACACCTGACACCTCATCGCAACCCACTAGTCGCCTCAAAGAGGTACCTAGCGTCTCTATTGCTGTGATCTTTCATAGTAATTATGGTCATACCAGACGTGTGGCCGAGGCCATCGTTGAAGGCGCGCGCCAACAATTACCAGACACGCAAGCAAAAGCGGTTGATGTCTATGAGGTTGATTGGGACTATCTAGATCAAGCGGATCTACTAGTCTTTGGTAGCGCCGTCTACATGGGTAGCGTTACTGCTGAGTTTAAGACCTTTATGGATGAGACCTCAAAACGCTGGTATAACCGTAAGTGGGAGGGCAAGTGGGCTGCTGGATTTGCTAATTCTGGTGGTTTAAGTGGTGATAAGCTTGCGGTGTTGCAACAGATTAATCTGTACTGTATGCAACACGGTATGAACTGGATCGGACTGCCGCTGATGCCGACCGGCCATGAGTCCACTGACCTCAATCGTCTATCGAGTTTTTTGGGACTGATGACACAGTCACTAGACGGTCCGCCTGAACAGACACCGGGCAAGGGCGATATCGATACTGCTATTTGGTTCGGTGATCACTTGGCAAAAACCATTATCAAGCATCAGCCATCAGAATAGCTCGTTGTTCTTAGTCAAAGATTCATTGATATAAAAGACGCCGATAAAGGCGTTTTTTTTGTCTTTACTTATCGTCCAAAGAGATGTCGCTTACTGACTTTGGGCCGATTGGATCGGTAATAGAGGTATCTGAGCCACTTGTCGTAGGGGTTGCGGTTACGGGGATAGGGCTACCTCCGAACTGAAAGGATTGGCAGCCAGTAAGAAGCAGAGCGACACAAAAAGTGTAAAATAGAGGATAGTTGAGTGTAAGAAGTCTCATCGTAGGCTCGATATTATCATTACTAAAAAAGAGAATTAGTATATTGTAAATTGATATCAGATGATTTTGTTATTGATTGGTGTCAACAAGGTCATCAAGTATTATATATTGCCAAAGACGTAGCGCAGACATTACAATCCGCCCGATTATGATCCTAGCGAATAGGGTCTTTGTCTACCTCAATAAAAAGCGCCTGACAACACTATCAGGCGCTTTTTAGTACTATAAACGGTTTAGTTTGGGCTTGCAGACCACACAGGAGACTTGATGACGCCTTGACCTGACTTACCAAACGCCTTACCACCATTTAGCGATTTGATAGTAATGACGCCTTTGCCGCCTTGGCTTGAGGCATAGACCACGCGTTTGCCGTTAGGGGAGAAGCTAACGCCTTCATCCATACCCGTATTGCCAATGTTGGTGACCACCTGACCGCTACTGTTCATAATCGCTGCTGATGAGCCACTCAAAAACCCAATTTGCGATCCGTCATTATTGAATTTGGGCGTAGTAGCATAACCGCTGTTAGATACTTTTGAGATGCGGCCAGAGCCAAACTCATAGCGGTATATTTGTGGTTTATTAAAGCCAGTCTTGTCAGAGACAAAAACAAAAGATCTACCGTCAGGCGCGTAATTTGGCTGAACTTCGCTACTTGGCCAATTGGTCAGTTTGCGCAAGTTACCACCGCCTGCATTGATCTCATAAATATCAGCGCTACCCTCAAAGCTACTTGAGAACAGAATTTTGCTACCATCTGGTGAGAACGCAGGACTCATGTTACTGCCCTTATAGGGCGTTACTGTCGTTGCACCGCCACCGCTGACGTTTTGTACGTAAATGACAGGGTAGGATTTGTCTCGTTGTACTGTATAGGCGATGCGACTGGCATCAGGGGACCAAGCGGGCGAAAAGATAGAACCGTTTACCTCGGTGATAGTGTTGCCATTTTCCCCATCAGCGTCCATGACTTTTAGACGTGAAACTTTGTTTATACCAACGCCAGTCTCTTCGATGTAAGCAATGCGTCCTGAGAAGTCGCCTGGTATACCGGTAATCAACTCATAGACCTTGTCAGCGATGACGTGACCTGCATAACGTAAGCTTTGGCTATTGTTATCAGCACTTAGGGTCTGCTTGCCCTCTATGGTTCGGCCCGCTTTTACGTCTATGACTTCGTAATCGGTGACGATTTTGCCACGATTGCTGCGCGTGCTACCGACGACCAAATAAGGAATACCCATACTTTGCCAGACGGGTAGAGTGCCCGATAGTTCAGTGATGCTACGAGGCTGCTGCGGCAAGCCTTTGCTAGTCACATTAAGCTCAGTTCTACTCAAATCATTCAAGATGACAGATGATAAGGTAGAGTCACCAGCAAATGGCACAAACGCCACTTGGTTTTGTTGTACAGGGATATCATAATCTAGCTCTAGTACAACGGGCGCTGCCAGTAAGTTTGGCGCTACTAGCAAACTTGACACGCCAGTAAGCAAAGTAAGCAAAAGTGTTTTGTGAGTACGCATAACCAAATCAGACTCCTAGATGAGAGTAATATAAAATTATTTGAGTATCAAAATAGGCTAATGGAGCACTAGGCGCAAGCTCATTACGGTAATATCTATCAAAATAGTATTAAAAATAACCAGTTATCGTCTCTAAACGACACCTAATTATCTCAAAGTCGCTATTTTCAGTTGCTACCTTTGAATTGTACATTGAAAGTAGGATATTTGGGATCATCAGTATCGATAGGCAGATTTCCAGTACTGAGTACCGCTTGGCGCGCCGCTTCATTGACGGCATTATCAGGGCCTGATGCGGTGACACTTGCCACATCACCATTTGAGCGAACGGTAATCGTTAAAGTCGTGCGCTGCGTTGATCCTTTAGCCGCTACTGGAGGCTGGTAGTTACGTCTGATAAGCGCCACGATTTCACTATTACTCGCACCGGAGCTACCACCTGCCGAACGGCTATCACCAGATTGGGTACTAGTCGTTGAGGTGTCACCAGATATCGTCGATTCACCATCTGATAGGCTAAAACTCTTACCAGTACTGCCTGAACTACCAGAGGTAATCTCTATATTACGCTGGTTACTCTTTGGCCTTTCAATCTTGGGCGGATTAAGCTGCTTGTCTTGAAACTCTTTGAGCCTATTATTAATAGCTCTATCGTCTTGCTGTTTTCTTTGCTCAACACGCGCTAACCTTTCATCAGTAATGGCTTGCTGCTCAGCTGACCACTCGGCAAGGTTGCGCTGATACTCTTCTGACTGCCGAGCATATTGATCTTGTCGCTCTTGACTCATGAGTATCGGGGTATCAGCCGCGTCATCCGATTGCAAAAACACGGGAACGCTTCGTGAGCTAGGTTGTGAGGTTTGCGAGCGACTAGATGATTCAGAGGTATACACATTAGGGTTAACAGGCTCACTAGCAGTTTCGCTGTTTGAGCTGTCACTAGGATCGCCGCTTGTTTGCTGTCCACTTGCCGCAGCCGCTCGATTGGCTAGTATTTGTCCTTGCATCTGAGCCAGCTGTTCAGGCGATACCATCGTGGTTTCAATGCTGCCGGCGGTCTCTATCACAGGTGTTTGATAATGATAAATCAGAATACCAAGGACAATACCATGCGCCAGCAGGCTGAGCAGCATAGGCAAGGTTAGCCCATTGCTCTCAGGCTCAGTCGGTAAGAAGACAACAGGCGCATTATTCATTGCAAGGATACTCATACATGAGAGTAAATAATTGATTATAAAACAGTTATGGCGATAGTAGATAATGTTTTATTAGTATAATTACTGCTAATTAGCCTATTCTTTATCAAATAGATCATATCTGAGGAGTGGGTAAAGGCGCCCCTGTTAATAGTCCAACTTTTGCAATACCTGCTCGCTGTAAGCTTGCCATAAGTGCCACGATAGAGCCATATTGGTTGTTTTGATCCGCATTGATCATGACCTGTACAGGCGCCTCACCTGAGCTTAGATACTGAGCTTGCAGGTTAGAGAGTACCTCTATGAGTTCAGGCTCACTGATCGGCATATCCATATTATTCTCATAACTAATAAAGATCTCACCATTATCGGTTAAGGAGACGATAACGGGTAGTTGATTTTGGGTCAAAGTACTGGCTTGCTCTTTGGGCAAATCAACATCGACGCCTGTAGTTAGCATAGGGGCTGTGACCATAAATATAACCAAAAGTACGAGCATGACATCGATATAAGGCACGACATTCATATTAGCATTGAGGGCTTTTTTGGGTCGCTGGTAATGACTAGATTTCATAGGCCGGTCGCCTTGTTTTGTGCGATACTCGTCTCGCGTAGAAGGGCACTTTGCGTGCTAGTTTCGCGTTGTAGCATGCCCGTCATCTCATCACAAAATAGCGCGCGAGACTCGTAGAGTCGGCTAGATTTGGCAGTAAAATGGTTATAAGCGAGTACCGCAGGAATAGCGGCAAACAGACCCATGGCAGTAGCGATGAGGGCTTCTGCGATACCAGGTGCTACAGAGGCTAGGGTAGCTTGCTCCGTTTGTGAGAGTCCCAAAAAGGCATTCATAATGCCCCATACTGTGCCGAACAGACCGATATAAGGCGCGACAGAACCGATACTGGCAAGTGCTGGTATACCGGACTCTAGCATCTGCTGCTGACGCCCTAAACCCACACGCAGTTTGCGCTCAACGCCATCAATGATGTCATCTTTTGGCTGGCGTTTTTTGTGCATTCTTAGGTACTCTGAGAACCCCACATAAAATATCTGCTCAAGTCCCTGACGATCAGGCGATCCTTGAATACCTTGATACAGCTTAGCTAAGTCTTCACCAGACCAAAACCACGTTTCAAATTGAGTATCGAAGCGTTTGGCAGTACCTAAACGCGCGCTCAAGCGAAAGATAATGACCCAGCTAAGTAGAGACGCTAATAGTAGAAGCGCCATAACAAGCTGTACCAATAAACTGGCATCGGTAATAAGGTCAATAATATTCAATGATTCAGGCATTTGAGGCGCTCACGAGTAAGTAACGATGGCTTGAGTAATCGGCATATTCTAAAAGGTAATGCATCGTAAAGATAGCTGCCCTTTATAATAAAAGCATGGAGTGTATTTTATCCTCATAGTAGCGCTTATATAAAGGTAATATAAATATTTTGCGAGTTAGGTGGATACCTTTAAAGAACATTATCGCTCTACTTTAGCTTTTATACCCATAAGGCACGAGTAACGATTGAAATCATGTCGTAATTTATCTAAAATGTTGCGCTTTGTTAACACTACCTTTTATATCATTATCTCCTTCGGTAAGAGATCATTCTTACTGTCGTATATTATCATATAGACGTTATTATCTTTTAAACGTTATTATCTTTTAAACGTTATTATCTTTTAAACGTTATTATCTTTTAAACGTTGTTATCTTTGACGATAAACGGGTACTTATCATAGAAAGTACTGTCAACTTTACCTTTATCTACAAGCAAGCTGGGCGCACTACTTATGAATGCAATAGAACGCTACTTTGGGATTAATGGTGACAACACCACCATCAAAACAGAAATCCTTGCTGGTATTACCACCTTTTTGACGATGGCTTATATCATTTTCGTCAATCCAAATGTCCTAGCAGAAGCAGGTATGGACAAAGGGGCTGTGTTTGTCGCGACTTGTCTGGCCGCCGCCATCGGCTGTTTTATCATGGGGATTTATGCCCGTTTGCCTGTCGCACTAGCACCAGGTATGGGATTGAACGCCTTTTTTACTTATGGCGTGGTACTTGGTATGGGCTACGCGTGGGAGACGGCGCTTGGCGCTGTATTTCTATCAGGGTGTCTTTTTATTCTCTTGAGCTTGTTTAAGATACGTGAATGGATTATCAACGCTATTCCTAATGCGCTCAAGCAAGGCATTGTGGCAGGTATTGGCGCGTTTTTAGCATTCATCGCCTTGCAAAGCTCTGGCATTATCATCGGACAAGACGCGACTTTGGTTACTTTAGGGGATATGAAATCGTTCTCACCGATGATGGCCGCACTCGGCTTCTTTCTTATCATTGGCCTTGTGTACAAAAAAATACCAGGCGCGGTGACTATAGGTATTTTGATCATCACTGTGATTAGCTTGTTGGCAGGTCAGACGCAGTTTACAGGTATTATCTCAGCGCCGCCGTCTATCGCGCCAACCTTTATGCAGCTTGATATTGCAGGCGCATTCGACATTACTATGATTAGTGTTATCTTTGCTTTTTTATTCGTTGATTTATTCGACACCGCTGGTAGTTTGGTCGGTATCACTAGCAAAGCGGGGTTGATTGACAAGAATGGCAATATCCCTAACATGGGTAAAGCGCTATTGGCAGATTCAACGGCGACGGTAGCAGGCTCTCTACTTGGTACGTCATCGACGACCAGTTATATTGAAAGTGTATCAGGGGTAGCTTCAGGTGGTCGCACAGGTTTGATGGCGGTGACCGTTGGCGTACTGTTTTTACTCAGTATTTTCTTTGCGCCACTAGCAGGCATGATTCCTGTTTACGCCACTGCTGGAGCGATATTCTATGTATCAGTGTTGATGCTCTTTACTCTAAAAGACATCAACTGGGAAGATCTGACAGAAGCGGCGCCTGTCGCGGTCGTGCTACTGCTTACGCCGCTGACTTATTCTATTGCTGATGGTATTGCGCTTGGCTTTATTACCTTTACCGCGGCCAAATTTATGACCGGTAGGTTCTCTGAGATTACCATTCCAGTTTGGGTGTTGACGATTGTCTTACTCGCAAAAATTGTGTTTTTATAGACAAGATTGAACCAATAGCGATAACTACAAACCCCTTTTTATCATCTAAGATGAAAAGGGGTTTGTAGTTAGGATAGTCGTACTTAATATAAGTTATGTCATTGTATTTGTTAACCTTAAAGTGAAAAATAATCCAAACCTTCATCTTTGCTTAAACAAGGTACTATCTATTTGTTTTTACATAACATATCTGTTGAAATAATCAATTAATATCGTTGGTCACAGCATTATTTCATGCTAATATGAGGAGGTTAAGCGCATCACCTCAATCAACGCCGTAGAGGTTTTTCTTACAGTGAATTAGCCCCGCCAGATTACCATTTTGAGTCTACTCGTAATGTTGATCACTCCTTTCACTACAAACAAGAAGAAGGCACTAATGCTGCTTAATTTTTATTGCCTTTATATTGTTAATGTAGCCCGTTTAGCACGCAAGCGACCTACTTAACCGTGTCTGACTCGCTCAGACCTGCCTGTTTTGTGATGGCGCGGTTTTGCTTTTATAATCTTGTCATGAATGACAGCTATGCATAAGAGATGATGCATAGCTGGCTTGTTCTATCATTGAGTTTGGTAAAAGCTTTGACGCCCCATTTATTATGGTTTTTAAACGATAGTTATGGAGTTGGTATGCACCCGATAGATAAGTTTACCCCACAAGAGCCGATTTTATTCAATCCAATCGATTTGCTTGCGCCTGAATATTTAGATCACTCAAGCGCTGAGCTATACGCGCGTATCTCGCCTTTGTATAGCGTCGATGAAGATCGGTTCTTGACCACGTTATTGCCCCTTGCAAAACCTACTGATCAAGAGCGCACGGATGCCACTGAGCAGACACGTAAGCTCGTTGAGTACGTGCGTAATGATGGTAAAGCCATCAAGATGGTAGACTCGCTACTGCTAGAATATAGCCTCGATACTCAAGAGGGTATCTTGCTTATGAGCCTGGCTGAAGCCTTGATTCGTGTGCCAGATAACTATACGGCCGATGCCCTTATCCGTGACAAGATGAGCATCGCTGACTGGAAAAAGCATCTCAAAGATGACAATGGTTTTATGGTCAATGCCTCAACGTGGGGCATGATGATGACTGGCCGTGTGGTTAGTATCGATAGTAGTACTACTGCCTCAGGGTTTTTGGATCGCATGACCAAAAAGATGGGCGAGCCGATGATTCGCGGTGCGATGCAAAGAGCTATGCGTATCATGGGACATCAGTTTGTGCTGGGCGAAACTATTGAAGAGGCGAATAAAAACAGCCAGCCTTATCGTAATAAAGGCTATACCTATTCATTCGATATGCTTGGTGAAGCAGCTGTCACTCACAAAGACGCGGAAAAATACTTTAACGACTATCTGCATGCCGTCAAAGCAACGGCCAATGTCAAAGTCAAAGAGGGTATGCCAAAGCCGTCCGTCTCTATCAAGCTATCTGCACTACATCCGCGTTATGAAGCCACGCAAGAGACGCAAGTGATGGGTCTACTACGCCTGCGCTGTATGCTACTCATAGAAGCAGCGCGTGAGGTCAACGTTGATCTTAGTATTGATGCTGAAGAAGCCGATCGGTTGGAGATATCTCTCAAACTCTTTGAATCGCTCTACCGTGATCCGCTAACTAAAGGCTGGGATGGTCTTGGTCTCGTTGTACAAGGGTACTCAAAACGCGCCATTGCGGTATTTGCTTGGATTGCACGCCTTGCGATGGAGGTCGGTGACCGTATTCCTCTGCGGTTGGTCAAAGGCGCTTACTGGGATACGGAGATCAAATTGGCCCAGCAAAAAGGGCTGTCAGGCTATCCAGTTTGGACGCGCAAAGAAGGTACGGATACGGCGTATTTGGCCTGTGCGCGTTTCTTGTTGTCAGAGCATCTACGCGGACTCATCTGGCCGCAGTTCGCCACTCACAACGCTCATACGCTCGCCTCTGTGATGACCATGAGCGCGCATAGAGATTTTGAGTTCCAGCGTCTACACGGCATGGGCGATGCGCTTTATGATCATATATTGCAGGCGTATCAAATCCCTGTACGTATCTATGCCCCCGTTGGCGCTCATCATGACTTACTACCTTATCTTGTGCGCCGCTTGCTTGAAAACGGTGCCAACAGCTCGTTTGTCCATCAGCTGCTAGATAAGTCTTATCCTATTGATAAGTTAACTGTGCATCCTTATGACAAACTACTCACCAATGAGTATTTGCATAACCCTGATATCCCGCTACCACTCGATATCTATGGCAAACGCTGTGCTAGTTTTGGCTCCAATATCTTTGTGGAGTCGCAGTGGACGCCGCTAAAAGCAGCTATCAATGAGCAATCAGAAAAAACATGGTCAGCGACCTCCATCGTGAACGGTAATGCTATTAATGAATATGATAATAATGGCACAGTGCAGCCGCTTGAAAATCATAGCGTCCGTGCACCTTGGAATCATGAGGTTATAGCAGGCGAGGCATATTACGCCAATGCCGCTATTGCTACTCAAGCTATAGATGCCGCTGTCGCAGGACAAGACGCTTGGCAAGCAGTGCCTGCTAGCAAGCGTGCCGATACTTTACGCAAGATTGCTGATCTTTATGAGGCAAACTACGCAGAGCTAATGGCGCTGTGTCAAATAGAAGCAGGTAAAACGACACAAGATAGCATTGATGAGATTAAAGAAGCCGTTGATTTTTGCCGCTTTTATGCGGATGAAGCCGAGCGTCTAGAGACCACATCGCACGAGTTTACGGATTTAAATGGTAAGCGGTCTAAACAAGTCTATAAGGCACGTGGCACCATCGTCTGTATCAGTCCGTGGAATTTTCCGCTTGCTATCTATACAGGTCAAATTGTCGCCGCTTTAGCTGCTGGCAATACTGTAGTCGCAAAGCCTGCCGAACAGACCAGCTTAATCGCTCATTTTGGTGCGCAGCTTATGTATCAAGCAGGCATACCAAACGAGGCGCTGCAATTGGTCATCGGTGGCGGCGAAGTGGGAGCGGCGCTAACTGGTGCTGATCATTTGGCTGGTGTCGTGTTCACAGGCTCGACCCAAACCGCTCAGCGTATCAATCAAAGCCTGAACAATCACGCACAAGCGAGTGGTGAGCTGCCAATCCTAATCGCTGAAACCGGTGGTCAAAATGCGATGATTGTCGATTCGACCGCTTTGCCAGAGCAAGTGGTCAAAGATGCGGTACTGTCCGCCTTTGGTTCAGCAGGACAACGCTGCTCTGCTTGTCGTATCCTATGCATACAAGAAGATATCGCCGATAATCTGATTGAACTCCTTCAGGGTAATATGGCAGAGCTCATCGTAGGTAACCCAACTTACGCGGCAACTGACGTAGGGCCTGTGATCGATAGCACTGCTAAACAAGGACTTGAGGCACATATCGAGCGCATGATCGCAGAGCCGACAGCGACTATTTTGGCGCAGACGCCGATGAGTGCAAGTTCGGTGATCGGTGAAGATGACGCGACTTTTGTATTGCCAACAGCCATTGAAGTCCAAAGTATCGATGTCATCGGCGGCGAGCATTTCGGTCCGATATTGCATGTACTACGCTACAAAGCGCGTGATCTAGACAAACTTATTGATGCGATTAATGCGACAGGTTTTGGTCTTACGCTAGGCATCCATAGCCGCATTGAAAATATCGCTGAACATATCGAACGCCGCACTGTCGTAGGTAATACTTATATCAACCGTAACCAAATCGGCGCAGTCGTCAACGTTCAGCCCTTTGGTGGTTGCGGATTATCGGGTACAGGCCCCAAAGCAGGTGGACCACATTACGTGGCGCGTCTTATGAAGCTTGTTATTCAAACAGCGACGACCGAATCTTTAACGACCAAGTCAGCGAATACCGATCAAGCCGCCCTCAACAATCAGATCCAAACAGAACTCGCGTAGGGAGTAGCATTATGACAAATGAATTCAAAACAAATCATGCGCAAGTTTGTGAAGCTTGGCGGTTACTTGGCGCGGTCAACCGTGCCCCTTATTTAGAGGCAGCTATTCCTAAGCTTGCCCTATTGACAGGCAACGCGGCTAGAGCTAAGCGTTTATTCCATCATCTATTGAGCGCTGCACCTAAGCTCGATGATGTCGAGCGTATGGTAGGGGCGACAGGTGAGTCCAATGATCTGTATATGACTGCCCGTGGCAAGACTATGGTCATCGGCGCAGAATCAGCGACAACAATGGCAGTGCTCGGTCAACTGATCGCTGCATTGCTCACTGGTAATGAGGTCATATTGCATTGCCCTAGCCAATATGAGATGTGCGATGAGGCAGCAAAAATACTGTATGATACGGGTATCAGCGACGATGTGTTAAGCGTGGCTAACGACGCGCAAACGGTGACTTTGCTCTATATCGACCGCTTAGCACAAGTGGCAGTCGCAGGTGATACTAGCGAGATCCAAGAGATCAGCCAGACGCTTGCCGACACTGATGGTATCTTGACTCAAGTTATTGCTGTTAGTGATATGAAAGAGCTATCTGAGATGCTTACGCCAGATTATCTCTATCGATTTGTCACAGAAAGAGTGATTACGATTAATACCACTGCTATTGGTGGTAATGCAAGTTTGCTGGAGCTAGGTACTTAGTAGAATATAGAGCATAATAAAAACCCGATATCTGAGTCATCAGCTATCGGGTTTTTTATGCGTGTATAAGAGCTATTTTACTATGCTAACTCATTACTATTCAGCGTGATCTATCCATACCCAGCCATTTTCAAGCCATTCACTTAAGTCATCAGGATCGATATCTGTGACATCGCTATGTTGTAAGTGTTCGCCATTAGCCAAACGCGCTAATATGGCTATTGCCGCAGCATCCAGACCATCGATACGTTGACCATTAGCATATAGCACGATGCCATCACTGGTCTGGCTATAAAGCAAACGATTGCTATAGTCGGCTTGCAGGGTTGCGCCATCGAGCAGGGCTTGCATTAACTCATCAGTATCTACCGTCTCTTCAGGTACCAGCGCATCATATTGACGTTTGCTCACGACTTCCGACACTGCTTGACGAATGATATCGTCGCCACGCTCAGATTGTAGCATCTCTAGTAGCTGCGCTTTAATAGCCGCGATGCTGTCCGCTTGTAATTCCCCTGAGTTCTGTAGCGCTTGGGGTAGCAGCATCGGGATGAATAAACTGCTGTCATTGGTTGCGATATCAGCCACACTATCAATAATTTGCATGAGGTTAGGACGACGACATCCAAAAGAGAACGTTAGACAATCATCCTGTGCCACACCGAAATGTGATAATTTTGGCGGTACATAGAGCACGTCGCCGGCTTCTAATATCTCATCAAAGATAATCTTGCCCATATTATCAAATAATCGAATTGGCTCGTCTGCGACAAACTCAGTGCTTTTATCACAGAATTTGCCGAGCTGCCAACGCCGGGAGCCGTAGCCTTGTGCTAAAAACACATCGTAATCGTCATAATGTTTACCGACTGAACCGCCTGTAGGCGCATATGAGACCATAATGTCATCACGCTGCCACTGCGGAATAAAGTCAAATGCTTGCCATAATTGACCCAGTTCAGGTGACCATTGTTCCATATTCTGAACCAGTACAGTCCATTGTTCTGGCAAGTTTTCAAAATCAATTTCAGTCAATGGGCTTTTTTTGAGTTGCCATTGTGCCTGACCTTCTGTCTTACTCGCTGCTTGAGTCAGCAGACGCGCGCTTGCATCTTCTTCAAGCGCAAGACCAAGCATGTCATCGGTCTCGAACATGCCGACTAACTGTGGTAGACCTTGTTTAATAAGTAATGGCTTTTTTTGCCAGTACTCCCTCAAGAATTGCTCAGGCGTGATAGAGTCGGGTAAACAAAGAGGAATAGAAGTCATTGATAATCCATATTTTAAATACGTACGAGATTAATTAAAGGGATGCTTTATAGGACAGTTTTAATAGTTTATGATATTCACCTATCTGATGACTATCTTTTATATGGTGACACTCATAAAATAGCGGCTACCAAATAATAGCAGTCATGAGCATTCACTCAATCGTAGGAACATTATGAAAAAGCTACATTTTGTTGTCATTATCGCTAGCCTATTTTTGCTACAAGCCTGTGTCCATAAAATTGTCACAGTACCCGCTAAAATCGCTTATAAAACCACCAAAGGCGTAGTCAAAGGCACGGTTGCTGTAGGTAAAGCTATCATACCGGGCGATAGTGATGACGACAAAAAAGACGATTAAAACACAATTTGGTTTTTACGAGTTTGGAATAAAACTACAACTGCGCTCATTAGACCGCCCAATAATGCCAGCGCCATATCGCTATGAGCATCCCAAATATCACCTTGTTGACCGTTATAAGCTTCTGCTGCTTTTGGTGACAAGGTCGTTGCAATACCCCATTCCAGTAGCTCATAAAGCAAGCTTGATGACATATTAATCATGAGTGCGATAGCGATTAAAAGCTTGAGTGATTGAATCTTGAAGAGGGATTTTGAGATCTCAGCCATCGCACCAAATAGCAATAATCCATAGCTAAAATGAACCAGCCTGTCATACATATTGCGCTGCCAACCAAACCACTCACTTAAACGTATACCAAACAGCTGCTGCGTCCACTCATCATATGGCACATACGAGTACAGATAGCGTGCGCCTATAATGTGAATGACTAAAAATAGTGCAGCGAGCACATAAGAGCGCGAGCTAATATGGCAGTAGTGATAAGTGATCATCATTAATGCTAAAAACAACAGCGTGCCTAATTGATGGAGTAGGTAACTTGACCACTCTAGAGGCTCAATACTTGCCAGTACCATGACGATAAATACCGCAACAGTACTGACAATGACAGAGTTAAAGTTTCGATGCATTTGCACGCTTCTTTAATTATTAGCAGCTATTTATAGCTGATGATTAAAGCTTAGCAATCCACTCTTCAATCGTACGGGCTTGCTCGGCTGCATTACCGATATAGGTCGCTGGAGTTAGTTCACGTAGACGTGTTTTATCCGCATCGCTAACGGCTGCTAACTCGTCACTTTCAACGAATGTCAGCATCGCTTCGCGAGTCATGGCATTACCACGAGTTAAGGCTTTAAGTTTCTCATAAGGGTTCTCAACGCGGTAGCGGCGCATCACTGTCTGAATCGGCTCAGCCAATACTTCTTGTGCTTGATCCAAATCATCATTTAAGCGCTGTGCGTTCAGCTCAAGCTTACCAACGCCTTTTAGGCAAGCATCGAAAGCTATCATGCTTTGCGCCAAACCAACACCGATGTTACGCAGGACCGTTGAGTCTGATAAATCGCGCTGCATACGTGAAATCGGAAGCTTTTCACCCAAATGTGCCAGCATCGCATTGGCAACGCCCAAGTTACCTTCTGAGTTTTCAAAATCAATCGGGTTGACTTTGTGCGGCATCGTTGATGAACCCACTTCACCGTCTTTTAGACGCTGTTTGAAATAGCCTAAGCTAATATACTGCCAAATATCACGATTGAAATCGATCAAGATCGTATTGAAGCGTCTTACCACATCAAACAACTCAGCGATGTAATCATGTGGCTCAATCTGCGTGGTATAAGGATTAAAGGTTAATCCAAGACGCGCTTCAATGAAATGCTCTGCATGAGTTTGCCAGTCCACATCAGGGTAGGCGGCATAATGAGCATTATAGTTACCGACGGCACCATTGATTTTACCCAACAGTTCAACTTCACCGACTTGCTTAATCTGGCGAGCAAGACGGTAAGCGACATTAGCCATCTCTTTACCCAGCGTCGTTGGGCTGGCGGTTTGCCCATGCGTACGTGATAGCATAGGTTGATCGGCATGAACAATCGCCAAATCAACAATACTGTTAGTTACTTGCTGCATTTTGGCCACTACAAGCTCGCGGCTATCTTTTAGCATTAGCGCATAGGATAAGTTATTAATGTCTTCGCTAGTACAGGCAAAATGAATAAACTCTAAACTATCTTCTAATTGCTGATTACCACGGAACTTATCTTTAATAAAGTATTCGACGGCTTTGACATCGTGATTGGTCGTCGCTTCAATGTCTTTGATCGCCTGAGCGTCGCTTTCGCTAAAATCAGTCACAATGCTATTCAAAAAGGCATTGGTCTGATCATCAAATGCTGCTAATTCACCAATAGCACTATTATCCGCTAAAGATTGTAACCAGCGAATCTCAACCGTAACACGCGCTTTAATCAGACCGAATTCAGATAAATAAGGGCGCAAGCTGTCGGCTTTTGATGCATAGCGACCATCGATGGGAGAGAGGGCGGTGAGGAGGTTCATAACATAGCCTTTAAAATAGTGAGTAGATACTAAGCAGTGGTAAAAAATGAATGCGCAATTATAACCTGATTGGACTAAGGCGTGTCTTCATTTTGACTGGAATGATAAAAAATGAGATAGATTTTGATATTGAAAGTGACTCTTACAACGCATACAAATATTTTGTCTAAAAACTCTTAAAAATTAATGCAAATTTAGCTATTTTCAAAATATTGGAAGCCGTTTGTTCAGATTGAGAGCATGCATTGATCATTTGGACAAAAAGTTGGCAATAGTAAAGAAAAATTGTTTACTTATTTTAACAGTGGTGATATATTTTTGGAAAATTTAGTCTACTAAAAAAATAGACTTGATATTAAATCGCTTCGGCACTTATTAAGGGTTAACAATGAACACACTAGTAAATGTTTTATTGATGGGAAGCGTTTTGGCATTAGCTGCTTGTGGTGGCGATTCTGATAGTAGTGGTAGTTATGGTAGCTCTGAGGAACCTATTCAATTTCAAGGATTATCGAATTGTCAAATTAATGGTAATACAATTACCGTTGATGAAATTAGCCGAGGATGCTTAGTCAAAAAATCCAACATCAACAATGGCAAGAGATTCTCTTTAAGCTGTCAGGTTGTAGGCACTTCACCTCGAGCTTTTGCTAATTTTATTATCAGAACTACTGATGATGGCGATATTAATGAGATTGATCGTGATATAGAGAACAATCCTAATGGTAAATATAAGTATGTTTGTAACCCAGTAAACAATCCGTTCCCATCTTCTAGACTCTCTAATTAAGTCATTTTACTATAGATAGATAAAGCCGTCTTTGTATTAGATAGAGGTGGCTTTTATACGCAATACGTTTAAAAAAACCAATGATTCGATCATGAAGTTTGTCTACATTAAGCTAAAAAATGTTAGCCAAACACACTGTTTTTAGAATATGCCTATGAAAGACAAACCTTTACTTTTATTATCCGTTGTTGTGGCCTTTGTTTTTGGGGTTTTAAGCACTTACTTGTTTATGACCAAACAACAAATGGATTATGTCCTGCAAGCCAAACAGCAGTCGCCTTCATCTTCTAATATAAACGATAATCAAGACGCTTCTAACTCGGCAACTGGTCTAGTGTCACAGGATTCATTGAACAGGCGTGATGTTACGTCGCAGCAAGACCTCTCAAATTTGACAGACTCAAACTCAGCTTCTATCAACGACTACTCAAAAGAGCAAGCGTTAGACTTAGTCGATAATATGCCCGATTACGTGTTAGGGCAGTATGTTGATAAGTTTATGGCAAAGGGCGATAGCGAGGTCATCACGGACAAAAGACGCTTTGCAGAACGAGCGGTAGAGGAGTTATATAGCAAAGATGATACACGTCCTTTAGTTGGAGAAGTCAGGCTTTCCTTTGATAGCAATATGCCGTCGACCTCAATAAATACCTCAACGATAAATAAAAACGCCAAACTATTCGCTCATTTGGATACTGCGGGCAAAGTACCTGCCAGCCCTTTTGCTTTTGTGAAGTGGGTGAACAATGAGACAGGACAGGTTTTATTGTTTGAGAAGAAAAACATCGTCGCGGGCAGCAATCAAAATTGGGTGAGTTTTAAACCCTATGAAGGATGGTTACCTGGTAGCTACGATGTCAAGTTCTATCAGTTCACATCAGAGCTTGAACCCATTGCCCACCTAACTTATCAAATCTACACCGTTGATGATGATGGACAAAACGAAACTAGGGATATTGCGAGTAGTACAGCGAGTGCGATAGTAAACCAATAACACTTGAATGTTCTAAGAATGTTCTAAGTAGCAAGGTCAAACCTGATAATAAACTAAGAGCCTAACTGCGTTCGCCGACCGAGGCTGCAAAAGATTTATCTCAATTCTGCTATATCTTTTTAATATTGGACTGACTATCGCTTATTTGAACCCCTAGACTCTAAAATCAGAGGGACTGCGGTGCGTCTATCGATTCAATGACGCCGCCGCCCAAGCAGACCTCATCGATATAGAATACCGCTGACTGACCGGGGGTGACCGCGCGTTGCGGCGCATCGAATATCACTTTAACCTCACTACCATCTTGATCAACGGCAAATACACGGCATACTTGATCAGGCTGACGATAACGCGACTTTGCCATACAGCGCAGACCTTGCTCACTAAAAATATCAGCTGGCGCGACACCCTCAATCCAATCAAGCTTGTACGCGCGTAGCTCATTGCTCATGAGCATGAGATGTTCGTGACCTTGACCGACAATTAAGCGATTGTTATCTAAGTCTTTTGCTAGTACAAACCATGGTGCATCAACGCGGTCTTTGACACCGCCGATGCCGATACCGCCGCGCTGACCTAAGGTGTAGTACATGAGCCCATCGTGGCTACCAATAATGTGACCATCGTCTGTAATGATATCGCCTTTTTGCGCAGGCAAATACTGTTGCAAGAAATCTTTAAATCGGCGCTCGCCGATAAAGCAAATCCCCGTAGAGTCTTTTTTCTTAGCCGTAGCCAAATCATGCTCTTCAGCAATTTGACGTACGACAGGCTTTTCAAGTTCACCAATGGGGAACAAGGTTTTGGCAAGTTTGTCACCGCCAACCGCATGTAAGAAGTAACTTTGATCTTTATTGTCATCGAGACCGCGTAATAACTGCGCAACCCCAGTGCCATTGTCGTTGATATAGTCCACACTACGGCGCGTATAGTGACCCGTCGCAATATAATCTGCGCCAAGGGTCAAAGCATAATCCAAAAACGCCTTAAATTTAATCTCTTTATTACACAAAATATCAGGGTTTGGCGTGCGTCCTGCTTTGTATTCTGCTAAAAAATGCTCGAAAACTCTGTCCCAATATTCCATAGCAAAATTGGCGGTGTGCAATTTGATTCCGATTTTGTCACAAACCGCCTGCGCGTCTGCTAAGTCATCCATAGCCGTACAGTATTCAGTACCGTCATCTTCTTCCCAGTTCTTCATAAACAAACCTTCAACTTTAAAACCTGCTTGTTGAAGTAAGACAGCTGATACAGAGGAATCAACCCCGCCTGACATACCGACAATCACATGCTTGTTGCTTGGATAGTCGATATCGGCTAAGGTTAGCGGACGATAGGCGCTAGAAGTGGATGTCGCTTGCGTAACTGAGGTATCTGGCACGGCTGATGTAACGGACATAAAAGTCACTCAATAACTTGTGATAAAATAAAGGTCTATTATATCAGTTAAAGCAAATCGGTGGCAGGCAGGGCGCTACTTTTGCACTAAAAACAGCACTGAAATTTAGATAGTGGTTTTAAATAATTTTAATCATGTTTTTAATTTGGAAATACTATGATAAAAATCGGTCAAGGTATAGACGTTCATGCTTTTCACAATAATGGTCAGCAGCAGCAATATGTCATACTAGCGGGCGTGCCTATTGAGCACACTCATAGTCTGCTTGCGCACTCCGATGGTGATGTGGTGCTGCACGCGCTTGCCGATGCACTCCTTGGTGCGTTGGCGCTTGGCGATATCGGTCAGCATTTCCCTGATACTGATGCGGCGCACGCAGGACTCGATTCGCGGGTACTACTGCGCTACGTCTATACCAAGATACAACAAGCAGGCTATACGCTTGGTAACGCTGATATCACAATTATGTGTGAGCGCCCAAAGATTGCACCTTTCAATGAGGCTATGCGTGATAATATCGCCAGCGACCTGAAAACCGATACCAGCAACATTAGTGTCAAAGCAACGACTAGTGAAAAGCTAGGATTTACAGGTCGCCAAGAGGGCATAATGTCAAGCGCCGTGGTACTATTAGTGCCTGATAACACTGATAGTGTTAATGCGACCAATGCTTAAGCTAATACTGTAAGAATGCTTAAGCTAATACTGTAAGTAAGGTTTAGAGGTAACAATCAGAGTATTGAGCATTGCTTGCAAAAACCCTTTGATCACCCCATGTAGCAAAGATATCTAATCAGAGTTTAATTTTTTACCATGAGTTTAATATTAGGAGCTTTTATGAGCGAGCAAACCCCAAACGCAGCCAATGATGTCGAACAATTGATCCGTGATCAAATAAAAGATAACAAAGTAATTATCTATATGAAAGGCACGCCGCAGTTCCCGCAGTGTGGGTTTTCGGCTAAATCTATTGAAGTATTGACGCAAATTGGTCGTCCCTTTGCCTTTGTGAATATTTTAGAGAACCCAGAGATTCGTGCTACTTTGCCAAAAGTTGCCAACTGGCCAACGTTTCCGCAATTATGGATTGATGGCGAATTGATGGGCGGCTCAGATATTATCTTGCAAATGTACCAATCAGGCGAGCTTAAGCCTTTAGTTGAAGCGAACAGCCCAGCGGCTTAATGTTTAAGTATTTATTGAGCTTTTTGATGCTCAAATAAATTACTTATACTCTTAGCGTATAGTAAACCCGAGTAGCCTTGTCAAATAGATTGGATAGGCTATTCGGGTTTTTTATTGCCTACCTAATCGCTTGTTTTTGTAGGTTTTAGTCCCATATAGTGAATCTAAACCTGATACCGATGACAAGAGGAGAGAACTATGACTACTCAAGAGTTTAATACTAAAAATGAGCAAGAATCTGCTGAGCAAGCCGCTATCGAAAAGCGCCGCGAACATCTCAAAAACGAGTCGACGCGTATTATAAATATGGCAGGCAGTGAGTCAAATTCTGCGCTCAAATGCATCCATCAACTGAGTGTGGCAGGCGGGGCAACCGAAGGAACTTATATCGCTATCGAGCAGCGTATTGTTGCCGATCAGGATCCGGCGGGTGCGTACCATCTTGCGCTACTGGCACAGAACACGCCAGATTTGCCAATCGATGCGCGTCAGCTTATTGAGTTGGCTGTCAATAAAGGCGATAACGATCAGCTGTTGGCGCTGCTAAAAAACTTACCGCTGCCGCCCGTTGAGGCAATTAAAGCTAAAATACTAGCGAGCAACGATGGTGAAGCAATTGGCAAGATGAATGCTTATTTGCAGATCAATCCAGAAGGGTATGGCAGCCAGCATATGCTCGCTAGTGGTCAGGCAGATCGTATTGTCCCGCTTAGCCCAGGTAATAATATGAATAATCACTGAATATTGCTATAATTGGCGACTATTTTCTCCATCCATATTGACGTTATCTGTCAAGCGAGGCATGTATGCAATACCCAAAAACTTACGATGTGGTAGTAATCGGTGGCGGTCATGCCGGTACTGAAGCTGCACTGGCTGCGGCTCGTATGGGCGCGCAGACTTTGCTCTTGACACACAACATCGAGACGCTGGGGCAGATGAGCTGCAATCCAGCGATTGGCGGTATTGGTAAATCGCATTTGGTGCGCGAGATTGATGCGTTAGGCGGTGCAATGGCGCTGGCAACGGATAAGTCAGGTATTCAGTTTCGCGTATTGAACAGCCGTAAGGGCGCGGCGGTTCGCGCCACTCGGGCACAAGCCGATCGTATTCTTTATAAAGCAGCTATTCGTCATACGTTAGAGAATCAGGCCAACCTTGATATATTTCAGCAAGGGGCTGATGATATCTTGGTCGAAAATGGCCGTGCTACTGCGGTTGTGACCTCGACAGGCATTATCTTCAAAACTGAAACGGTCGTGCTCACCTCAGGCACCTTTTTGGGCGGAGTCATTCATATTGGCTTAGAGAACTCTAAAGGCGGGCGAGCAGGGGATCAGCCTTCTATCAAATTAGCGGATCGTTTACGTGAGTTAAAATTACCAGTAGGTCGGCTCAAGACAGGAACGCCTGCGCGTATCGATGCGCGTACGGTAGATTTTAGTGTAATGACTGTGCAGCCGGGAGATACGCCGCTGCCAGTGATGAGTTATATGGGTGATGTCTCTATGCATCCTGAGCAAGTTAATTGCTATATCACCCATACCAATGCGCGCACCCACGATATCATTCGTGAGAATTTGGATCGCTCACCGATGTTCTCAGGCAAAATCGAAGGCGTAGGTCCACGTTATTGTCCGTCTATCGAAGATAAGATTCATCGTTTTGCGGACAAAGACAGCCATCAGATATTTATTGAGCCTGAAGGTCTGACCACGCATGAGCTGTATCCAAATGGTATCTCAACCAGCCTACCGTTTGATGTGCAATTAGAGTTTATTCATAGTATGAAAGGGCTTGAGAACGCGCATATCACCCGTCCAGGTTACGCGATCGAGTATGATTACTTTGACCCACAAAATCTAAAACCAACGCTTGAAACTAAATCTATTGATGGTCTGTATTTCGCAGGTCAAATCAACGGTACGACGGGCTATGAAGAAGCAGGGGTGCAAGGGTTGTTAGCAGGTACTAATGCGGCGCTTGTTACCACTAACAATAAGGATTATGAAACATGGACACCGCGCCGCGATGAAGCGTATCTTGGTGTGCTTGTGGATGATTTGATCACTCATGGTACCACTGAGCCGTATCGCATGTTCACTAGCCGCGCTGAATATCGTCTACTGCTACGTGAAGACAATGCCGATCAACGCTTGACTGAAACGGGTCGTAAGCTTGGTTTAGTCGGAGACGCCCGCTGGCAAGCTTACGAGCAGAAAATGGACACTATCGCTACTGAGTCTGCTCGCTTAAAAGATATGTGGGCAACCCCTACCAATGCTTTAGGACAAAAAGTCACTGAGCAAACAGGAGAGGTGCTATCTAAAGAAGCAACGGCCTTTGATTTGCTAAAGCGTCCGCAGATTCATTTTGCTGATATCGCAGCAATTACGGATTCGCATGTCGATACCTTAGTAGGCGAGCAGATTGAAATCTCGGTTAAGTACGCAGGCTACATCGATCGTCAGCAGGAAGATATCGAGCAGATGAAGCGCTTAGAGAACACCGCGTTGCCAACTGATTTTGATTATAGTATGGTCTCAGGTCTCTCCAATGAGATTGTACAAAAGCTCACCAAGGTAAAACCCGCGACACTAGCGCAAGCAGGACGTGTTAGCGGGGTCACGCCAGCCGCGATTCAGCTACTAGCGATGACCGTTAAGAAGAATAAAAAAGCTAAAGCGGCGTTAGGCACTTAAAGGTTATCTATAAGGTGCTCTAACGTTGAGCACTTGTTACATCTTCTGGTCTGAGCCTACTTATGATTGACGCGATCGTCTTTGCTATTACTATTGTACTGCCCAACCTGTTTTTGATGGGGTTGGGTTTTTTTATGCAAAAACGCGGCGAGATCAGCCAAACCTTTATCGATCAGGGGTCTTATTTCGTCTTTAATTACTGCTTGCCTGCACTCTTATTCTTTAGTGTGGTTGGCAGTAAAGTCGATTATTCTAAGCAAATTACTCTCATCATCGCAGGAATCATCGTCACCTTTATCCTATTTATTGGTGCTGAGATTTACGCCAAGCGTTTTGTCAGCGCACCCACTGATCAAGGCGTATTTGTCCAAGGGGTATTTCGCAGTAACATGGCGATTATTGGTCTGGCAACTGTCGCTAATGCTTATGGCGATATTGGCTTGAGCATCGGTGCCGTTTACATGGGCATTGTGACCATATTATTTAACATCTTGGCCGTGATTACTTTAAGCCGTGTATCCAAAAGCGTCGATGACACGCGCATAAGTCGTACGGTTATGATTGTCAAAAAGCTCTTTACCAATCCGCTGATTTTAGCGCTGCTTGCCGCTTTTATTTACAAAGCGCTACCTTTACCGCCAATTACAGGGGTTATTCAGACTACAGGTGGTTTACTTGCAGCGGTCGCTCTACCTTTGGCCTTAATATGTGCAGGCGCCAGTATCGATCTAAAATCAATGTTGCATCCTTCAGGCTTGTCTATGCAGGCGAGTATTGGCCGAATCGTTGTTGCACCGATTATTGCGATAGTAGTCGGACTGGTTTTTGGGTTGTCAGGCGTGCATATGGGTGTGCTGTTTTTAATGGTGGCGTCTCCTACTGCTGCTGCTAGCTATGTAATGGCAAAAGCTATGGGCGGCAATGATATTTTGGCTGCCAACATTTTAGCGTTTACGACAGTAGTCGGTATGTTCGGTATGGCGATAGGGGCAGCGGTATTACGTGTGATGGAGCTAATGTAGGACTTGCAAAAGGCAGAAGCTATTAGTCATAACCAATAAAAAACCTTTTACTCGAATAAGTAAAAGGTTTTTTGAGTCATGAGAACTTAATAAAGGTAATTAGCGTCTATTGCGTCTTTCTTCACGGCGCGCTTTACCTTTTGGACTAGTGCGATAGGTCAAATAAGCAAACCCTGCCAATACGATAAGTAATGCCACTATGTACAAAAATATTGATGAGCCGATCATAAAAGACGCACCAAAAACCAAAGAAGCTTGCATGTTAAAATTCCTATTATATGTTGTAATAATTATGCGGGGCTAGCGTTGCCTTGTAAAGTAAACAAGTTTAGCTCCGGTGTAAGTTCAAGTGAACGCAGGCGTGCCGCTTGGTCATATATGTTGGCCGTAACGATCAGCTCATCAGGCTGATGCTGAGCGATAAAGGCGGCAAGTCTAGGCTGTACCGTTTGCACGCTACCGATAAATGACACCGATAGTGCGCTATCGACCATTGTCTTCTCCGCTGCGCTCCAGATACTATCCATACTAGGAGTGGGTCTTGGCATCTGTCCACGCTCACCTCGGCGCAAGCGCACAAAGCTCTGCTGGGCTGAGGTAAAATGATACTGCGCAGTGTCATCATCGTCAGCGAGCAGTAAATTAGCCGCTAGCATAACGTGAGGCTTATCTAAGTACTTAGATGGCTTGAACTGTTCACGATAAGTTGCGATGGCTTGCATGAGTGCCTGCGGGGCAAAATGCGAGGCGAACACATAAGGCAGGCCTAAATGCGCCGCTAAAGTCGCCCCAAATAAAGATGAGCCTAGTATCCAAATCGGTACGTTGGAGCTAGCACCTGGAAAAGCTTGTACTGGGCTGTTGTCACTATCATTACCGAGTAGGTATAGCAGCTCTTGTACCTCTTGCGGGAAGCGTTCAGCATCATTCATTGTGCGCCCTAGTGCTTGAAAGGTCGCACCATCTGTACCAGGTGCGCGTCCCAATCCTAAGTCAATACGGTCGCCGTACAAGGCTTGCAACGTACCGAACTGCTCAGCGACAACCAAAGGCGCGTGATTGGGCAACATAATGCCGCCAGCGCCGATACGAATACGCTCCGTTTGACTGCCAATATGAGAGAGTAATACAGACGTTGCCGCGCTCGCAATCCCTGGCATATTGTGATGCTCAGCCATCCAATAGCGGTTGAGGCCGATGTCTTCTGCCTTTTGAGCAATCTCAACTGTTTGAGCAATACCTTTAGCGGTAGTGGCGCCAGTGGGAACGGGCGCCAAATCTAAAAAGGATAAGGGTATAGTATTCATTATGCTTCACCTATTATTATCGTGCATCTTATTATTCTAAAAGTAGCACAGTATGAATTAATAGCACGTTGCGGCACTAACTACTAAGCACTAACTATAAGAAATTAAGTGAGAGGCTAAGTAGCGGCGCTGACTTATGGTAACAGTGCTGACTTATGGATAATAAGATGGGGGAGATGGGGGATATATAAAGGTCTAAACCGTTGACGATAACAAATCTTAATACTCCAATTGGCCTCAAAGAGGTATTTGCCATAGTAAGAAATTAAAAGCCTGCGATACTTCCGTTTTATTCAAACAAAAGTATCACAGGCTTAATTATTGATGGTTGGACTGTCTCTAAACTTCTAAGTAAGTTGAGCAATAGCCTAAAATTTTTAACTAAACTGCTTTTGACAAAGCTCTATAAAAGCGCGGCCATATTGGCGAATCTCGGCATCATCACGTACCGCCATCCAACTGGTAAAGCGGCCAAAGTGATCGACTGGAATGGCAACTAGGTTTTGATAATGACTGGGCTCAAACGCCATTTCAGCGATGATACCAATACCCAATCCTAGTCCAACATAAGTACTAATCACATCTGCATCCAGAGCTGCAAGGACAATATCAGGCTCAAGTCCTGCTGCCTCAAAAGTTTTGTCGATAGCGCCCCGACCCGTAAAGCCGCCGTGATAAGTCACAATAGGGTAGCTGGCAAGCGTGGGTAGATCGATGGACTCTTGTCCTGCGAGTTCATGGTCTTTTGGCACGATAATGCGATGGGTCCAGTCGTAGTAGCGGTGACAACGCAAATAGTTATTATGCAGCAAAGACTCAGTGGCAATACCGATATCAGCCTGACCACGAATAACCATTTGCGCAATAGTTTCAGGATCGGCTTGTTGCAATATTAGATTAACTTTAGGAAAGCGATCTTTGAATTCTTTGACCACCTGCGGCAAGACATAACGGGCTTGGGTATGGGTTGTGGCAATGGTCAACGTACCTATATTGGGGTTGGTATGATCAAGACTCAAGTTTTCAATCGTGCGAATCTCAGCAAATATTGCCTCTATATGCGGTAGCAAGGCGGTACCCATAGGAGTTAGACCTGTGAGCCTTTTGCCTTGGCGTACGAACACCTCAGCCTTGAGCTGATTTTCAAGAGCAGCGATATGTTTAGATAGGCTGGACTGACTCGTGTGCAGCACGGTTGCCGCTTGACTTAAATTGTAGCCATTGATGACGGTATGCCAGACTGTCTCTAATTGTTTGAGCTGAATTTGTAAGTGTCGCTGATTGACCACCATATCGATTGCCATACCTTAATCCTCAAATTATAGTCATTAATGCTATGACAGTAGCTAGTATATTGAATGATAACTATCAGCTGCTAAAAGTATCAAAAGGCTAGTGTAGTGCAAAGCTATTATTCTTGTATATAATAAATGGTCATGAATGTATAATTTTATGGAATATAGATCAATCAAACCAAAAAAAGCCACCTTATGTAAGATGGCTTTTATTTTAAGTCGAATTCAAAATAACATCAAAGGATGTTGAAAAAGTTACTGAGCCAAATCAAAACGATCTGCACTCATGACCTTGTTCCATGCTTTAACAAAGTCTTGTACGAACTTTTCAAGGTTGTCATCTTGAGCATAGAGCTCGCTATAAGCACGCAAAATAGAATTAGAACCAAATACCAAATCTACACGGCTCGCCTGCCACTTGGTATCACCCGTTGCCCGTTCGCGTACTTCGTACAGTGACGGTGCATCGTTCTCATCGGTTTTGATGGGATGCCAAGTATAGCTCATATCTGTTAAATTGACGAAAAAGTCATTGGTCAGTACCCCTGCGCGCTCAGTAAAGACACCCTGCTGACTGTGATCGTAATTGGTATCAAGGACACGCATACCGCCGATAAGTACAACCATCTCAGGAGCAGTAAGTCCCATAAGCTGCGTATGATCTAATAGCATCTCCTCAGGCGATATCATAGAGCTGCCTTTGATCCAGTTGCGATAACCGTCGTGCAATGGCTCTAAATCAGAGAATGTCTCAGCTTCAGTCATCTCGTCAGTTGCATCACCGCGCCCTGCGTTAAATGGTACCGTAATCTCAACGCCAGCGTTAGCCGCTGCCTTTTCGATCGCCACATTACCAGCAAGTACGATTAAGTCTGCGATGCTAATATCTTTCTCAAAGTCGTTTTGAATAGTCGTCAAAGCTTTAAGGACACGAGCTAATTGCTCAGGCTCATTGCCCATCCAGTCTTTTTGCGGAGCCAAGCGAATACGCGCGCCATTAGCGCCGCCGCGATAGTCTGATGCGCGAAAAGTACGAGCGCTATCCCAGGCGGTAATGATTAGTTCGCGATGATCAATACCGCTATTTAAGATGGTCTCTTTTAAAGTCGCAATATCAGTATCGTCTAAGTCAGCGTTACCCATTGGGATTGGATCTTGCCACGTAAAGTCCTCGCTTGGCACGTCAGCTCCAAGGTAGCGAGACTTAGGACCCAAATCACGGTGAGTCAGTTTAAACCAAGCTTTTGCAAATACCTCGTCAAAGTACTCTGGGTTATTATGAAAGTTCTCTGATATTTTGCGATAAGCGGGATCTTTTATCATCGCCATATCCGCATCGGTCATCATCGGATTGCGGCGTACGCTTGGGTCATGGGCGTCTAGCGGACGATCTTCTTCTTTTATGTCAACAGGCTCCCACTGCCACGCGCCAGCAGGGCTTTTGGTCAGCGCCCACTCGTGGTTAAACAGTAGCTCAAAGTACTCATGATCCCAGCGCGTCGGGTGCGTGGTCCAAGCGCCCTCGATACCACTTGAAACCGTATCGATACCATGACCGCTGCCTTTTGGATTGCGCCAACCAAAGCCTTGTTCGTGCAAGCCTGCCCCTTCTGGCTCATCTTCTATTAGAGTGGCATCACCATTACCATGGCATTTACCGACAGTATGACCACCAGCGGTCAGCGCAACGGTTTCTTCATCATTCATCGACATACGACCAAAGGTGGTACGGATGTCTTGCGCCGTTTTTAGGGGGTCAGGATTACCATCAACGCCTTCTGGATTCACGTAAATGAGACCCATTTGTACTGCACCCAACGGGTTCTCTAACGAATGACGATCTTCGACTTCCTCGTAGCGATTTTTGGTCGCCGCCAGCCATTCACGCTCAGAACCCCAGTAGATATCTTTTTCTGGATGCCAGATATCAGCGCGACCCCCTGCAAACCCTAAGGTTTTAAAGCCCATAGACTCATAGGCCATGTTACCTGCTAATATCATTAAATCTGCCCAAGAGAGCTTATTGCCGTATTTCTTCTTAATGGGCCAAAGCAGACGACGTGCTTTATCTAGGTTGACGTTATCAGGCCAGCTGTTCAATGGAGCAAAGCGCTGATTGCCTGTGTTGGAGCCGCCGCGACCATCAGCGCGGCGATAAGTCCCTGCCGAGTGCCATGCCATACGAATCATAAGACCGCCGTAATGTCCCCAATCAGCGGGCCACCACTCTTGCGACTCGGTCATGAGATCCTTTAGGTCTTGCTTAACCGCTTCTAGATCAAGCTGTTTAAAAGCGCTTGCATAGTCAAAGTCTGCACCCATAGGGTTGGTCTTTTGATCTTGCTGATGCAAAATATCGAGATTCAGCGCATTAGGCCACCAATCGGTAGCTGCAGACGCTTGCGTGGTATGCGCTTGATGCATGACAGGGCAGCCACCCATGCTAGGGCGCTGGGGCTCGTGCGAGTCATCAATGTTCTGATTATGAATGGTCGGGCCTAAGCCATCACCTTTATCGTAAGTGGTATTGCTTGGCGGGTTTGGTTGTTTTGCGTCTGACATGATCGTGCTCCTTGGTTTGGTTTATCATTAGGATTAGATAAATCATATATAACCCTAAACTATTAATAAAACACATATATAATAACGTCATGTTTTAAATAATTAATCATAATACTTATTTCTTCTTATATGCTTATACAATTTGAGATACTTGTTCGTCATAGAGTATCTGTTTTAGTAGTAGGTTAAATGTCACAGAACTGGCAAACTAGCATCTCCATTCAACATCACCATAGTTATGCAAGTTTTGGATACATAGAGTTACGCCTGAGACAAACTGGGTAAAGGCTAAGAAGCGGTACGCGTCTATATTATCAATTTACTAAAAAATATCTGCTCAAAGTCTAGTCAATGTCTATGTTCTCAAGTACCATTATTCAATTTTGCCATAAATATGGCTACTAGGTACAACGGTGAATAATTTTTATCGATCCTTGTCTAATGATGATTGATAAAAATTGTACGCAGTTGTTATTATCGTCTCAAGTTTTGGTGAACTATCATGTCTGCTGTCCGATCTGTACCACCCAATCAATCCGTCATCAAAAAGTCATGGGGTGATGCTGCAAAAGCTTATCTTGATCCTCGTGCTGTCCTAATCTTGTTTTTAGGATTCTCAGCAGGTATTCCTATTTTACTTATTTTCTCGAGCCTATCGCTATGGCTACGAGAAGCGGGTATAGAGCGCGGCGTTGTGACTATGTTTAGTTGGGCGGCGCTAGGATATTCGTTCAAGTTTATCTGGGCGCCACTAATTGATGCACTCCCTGTACCTGTGTTGACAAAGTGGCTTGGTAGACGCAGGGCTTGGATTGTGGTCTCTCAGCTATTAATTGTCATAGCAATACTCTTAATGGCAAGCTTTAACCCTATTAGCGATGAGGCACTATGGTTTATGGCTGCAGCAGCCGTATTGCTAGGGTTTTCATCAGCGACCCAAGACATTGTCATTGATGCGTACCGTATCGAGCTTGCACCGCCAGAGTTGCAACCTACACTTGCAGCCATGTATGTCGCAGGCTACCGTATCGGTATGATAGTTGCTGGGGCTGGGGCATTATATTTAGCAGACTATTTTAGTTCGACAGAGACGTTCTATAGTTACGAGGCTTGGCGCAATACTTATTATGTTATGGCAGCAGTCATGTCTATTGGTATCTTGACCACCTTTGCAGGTTATGAGCCGATCGCTGAGATTTTGCAGACCAAAAAACAGAAACTAAACTTAAAGCTCTTCTTTATTTATGCAGGACTATTGGTGATACCAGGAGCAATATACGGCTTATTGAGTCTTATCAAGATCATCTATAACAACTTTTTGAACGCTGATATTACTGTGATACCACTTGCGCTCTTGCCTATGGTTAATCTTTACTTTTTAGCTCTGGTAGCCTGCGCGCCATTACTGCTTTTATTTTTTATGTTTAATCAGCCAAAACTCATTAATAAAGTCTCGCTGCTCGTTGAGAACGGTAACGACTATCTACGCATAGTCTTGCTATTTATTATTACTGTGATAGGTTTTGTTGGTGCTTTTATTGTTATTGGCAGTCTATTCGCTGAGACCGAAAGTGTGCTGTTAAGCTTCCTCATTGAAACCGTGACTTTGCTCGGTAGCTTAGCGGTAGCGGGAGTAGTAGGCTACGCACTAATTAAAGTAGGTCTTGCCAAAAAAGAAGTCGCTAAGAAGATGTGGGTTGACCCTATTGCTGATTTCTTTAAGCGCTACGGTAAGCAAGCTTTGCTGTTGCTGGCACTTATCGGTCTGTACCGCATCTCTGATATCGTCGCAGGGGTCATCTCCAACGTCTTTTATCAAGATATGGGCTTCACTAAGGTTGAGATTGCCAATGCTGTCAAACTCGTTGGAGTGCTGATGGCGCTCATTGGTGGGTTTTTGGGCGGGATACTAGCGCAAAAAATGCGCATGATGCATGTGATGATGCTAGGTGCGATACTCGCAAGCGTTACCAATCTACTGTTTGTGTTGCTCACTTACCATCCGGGTAGCCTTGAGTATATGTACTTTGCGGTTATCTTGGATAACTTGGCAGCAGGTTTTGCAAGTGCGGTATTTATTGCCTTCTTATCCGCATTAACCTCTATCAAGTTCACCGCCGTACAGTATGCGATATTCTCATCACTCATGACTTTGTTGCCCAAAGTGTTGGGTGGCTACTCTGGTGGTATCGTCGATGCTATGGGTTATCCTTTCTTCTTTATGTTTACCTTTGCTATCGGTATTCCTATCTTGCTACTTATCTACTTAGTGGACAAGCATATCGTCATTGGTGATAATGATGATATCTATGGTGATGATGACTCTGAAGGCGGCAAGCCCTCATTAGCAAAGTCTAACCCTAGTTTAAGCAACACAACTGAGCCGCCGCGCGCTACGGAATAAATCTGTAATGAGCTTTATGCAATTTTAAAAGTGAGAAGTGGCAGTGTCTAGCGTTGAAAAGATGACAGTACTTCAAATCAAGCAGCAAAGTTTGCAGCTGGCAAGTTGTGCGTCAAACAGGGATTTGAGCACTGATACGGTGTTAGGGGCTGACCCGGATACGGCTGATAGAACAATCCCAGCCTTTTGGATAACTGACTGGCTGTTGCATGTACTTGATGAGCCAAGATCGTTCTTATTTACCGATGAGCACTACGAGCTGACAGATACTGAAAGTGTCAAGTTTGATACTGGTATAACTCAAATGCGCCAAGGTATGCCGCTTGCGTACTTGATAGGTCATCAGGAGTTTTGGTCACTGAATTTTAAAGTAAACGCGCATACTCTGATACCAAGGCCTGATACTGAGGTGTTGGTTGAGCAGGTACTACAGTGGATACAAACGAAGACTGATAATTTAACGGCAGATCTAGTAGTCCCTAAGCGTCTGCTAGATCTAGGCACAGGCTCCGGTTGTATTGCGATTAGTCTGGCGCACGAGTTGAGTCTGATGCAGGATAGTAAGGCGTGGCAAGTCGTTGCAGTTGATATCTGTAAGGATGCATTAGAGGTTGCTCAATACAATGCCATAAGCAATCAAGTTCCTGATGTTAAGTTTATACAAAGTAGCTGGTATAAAGCACTATCTAATAATGACGCGCATTTGTTTGACATCATCGTCTCAAACCCGCCTTACATTGATGAGCAAGACGAGCACTTAACCTCTTTAATCGCTGAACCTATTAGTGCGCTAACTGCGCCCGATTCTGGACTGGCTGATATCACGCAGATTGTAAAAGGCGCACCTAAGTATCTAAAAGCAGGTGGTCTATTAGCTATTGAACATGGCTATGATCAAAAAGATCGTGTACAAGATATATTTGTTCAACATGGCTTTGAGTCTATACAGACCATTCAAGATTATGGAGATAATGATCGGGTTACTTTAGGACAAACAACAATGCCATTAGGTGATTGATAGTATGAATAGTAGTAACTAAAACCTTACTGACAGCCTAATCATATTGTGAGAAAGTCGCATCCCTTAAGAGCATTACTCTTCTAAGAACTTGTTTACCTTGTATTTGATATCACTATCTATACTTAATATCTCATAATTTCTTTAATCGCATGTCACTAGGCATTGCTTATTATCAATAGTTGTCCTTTATGAAAATACATCGTCCGCATTTATTAAAACATACTCTTAATGTCGCCAATCGTGTGCGTCAGACGGCAAGCGTCGCAGGTTTATCCGCCCTTCGTATTGCCAAAGGGGAGAAGCCTGACGCGCAATTGCTCAAAGAAACCTTTGAGCAATTAGGCACGACTTATATCAAGATAGGGCAGTTTGTTGCCAGTACGCCGTCACTATTTCCGCGTGAATACGTTGAGGCTTTTCAAGATTGCCTAGATCAAACGACGCCACTCTCGTATCAGTATATCGAGCAAGTATTGAGTGATGAGCTAGCCATTAATAGTCAAAGTTTGAGCGATCTATTTGCTCATATCGAGACAGAGCCACTGGCCTCAGCTTCTATTGCTCAAGTGCATGCTGCGCGGCTGCATAACGGTGATGAGGTCGTGCTCAAGGTACAAAAGCCAGATGTCGAAACCATCATGCAGACCGATCTTGGGGTATTGCATGGCGTGACCAAAATCATTGAACTACTGATGCCCTCGATGAGGTTTGCCAGTATCGCGCCTATTATCGATGAGATTCGCTTGCGTATGCTCGCTGAGACCGATTTTATCGCTGAAGCACAAAACATCCGCGACTTTCAGCAGTTCCTAGCGGTATCGGGTAATACAAAAGTCATCGCGCCCACCGTCTATAATGAGCTGACCACTAAGCGCGTGTTGACCATGAGCCGACTCAATGGCGTCTCTATGATCGATGAATCCGTCATGCGTCAGTACTGTGATGATCCTGCGCAAGTAATGGCAGATACGTTGAATACTTGGTTTGCAAGCCTTATGCTATGCAACAGCTTTCATGCGGACTTGCATGCGGGCAACCTGATGCTACTTACCGATGGGCGTATTGGCTTCATAGACTTCGGTATCGTCGGCAAGCTTAAGGCTGAGAGCTGGCGCGCGTGTATGGGTATGATGCAAGCCTTGCAAGACAATGACTATCAGGCTATGGCACACAATATGATCGATATGGAGATGACGCATGGTCGCTCGCAGGTCGATGTGGCCGCGCTCGGTCAGGATTTGGAAAAGATGATGCGCACGATTATGGCAGAGGACAAGGCTTTTACCAGTGGCGTGCCGTTCAATACCAAAGAGCAGGCTGATGAGCTTAATAAGATGATGCTAGAGATCGTCGCTGTTGGTAAGCGTCATGGTATTCATTTCCCGCGAGATTTTGCTTTGCTCACCAAGCAGCTGCTCTACTTCGATCGCTTTATGCGTACGCTTGCGCCTGATATGGATATGTTCAGCGATCAGCGTGTGGCGATGATCGGACAATCTGTTTGATCACAATGAATAAGTTAGTTTGAGCGTACCTTCGAAGTATTATTACAAAGCTGCCATCAAAGCCGCTTTTTAGCTTTTATCCCTGCAAGCGACTGTCATGAAGACAAGTATCATAAATCGTATGGCTCCTAGGATTACCAATCAGACTTATATCGCCTTTACTGGTCTATATTGTCTTGCGGTAGTCATGGGTTATGGGCGTTTTTTATTTACTGCTACCTTACCTGATATCATGACTCAACTGACGCTGTCAACGACGATCGCGGGTTGGTTGGCTTCGGTCAATTATATGGGTTATTTTATTGGCGCTTTAATAGCGATGTTCGTGCCTGAGCGTACGACATGGCAAACCCTTATACTCTGGACAGCGATGAGTATCATAACGACTATGATGCTTGTCTTGTCAAATATGCCTCTTATGCTCTGGTATGTCGTTCGTCTGCTGGCTGGTATCGCAAGCGGTATAGCGATGATACTAAGCACAACCCTTGTCATTCAAAACTTTAGCGCTGAGCGTCGATCACTGCTCTCGACCGTACACTATGCTGGTATTGGTGTCGGTATCAGTGCGTCGGCTATCTTAACGTGGGGGTTGCTGGCTCTGGGGTATCATTTCGATATGATTTGGTTAATCGCAGGGATTAGCAGCTTGCCGTTGTTATGGTTGCTGTTAGGCATTCGACCGAGTAGCACTGCTGAACCAAACTTGCAACCACGCTCTATTCGTCAAACTTACATCAACTTCAAACGCTCCTTGATTGATGCGATTAGCGGCAATGGTAAAGCCATCTCGTTGCTATCAGCCAGCTATGTACTCGCAGGGTTCGGCTACATTACCTCAACGACCTTTTTACCAGTCATGGCAACGAATCAAATGGCAAACGCTTACGCAGGCTTGCAGATTTGGCTGGTGGTTGGTGTCTGTATTATTGTGTTCAACCCCATTTGGGGTATCCTTGCCAAACGCATTGGCGAGATTAATACTTTGATTGGCTTAACCTTGTTACAAGCATTTGGTATGTTCAGTCCCTTATGGTTCTCAGGCGCGCTCGGACTGTATGCCAATGCGATCATCATCGGGATGACCTTTGCAGGTATGGTGTCAATGACCCTAAATATTATCAAAAATATGAATCCTGTTTATTCAAATCTGCTCGTTGGATTGGCTACTTTAGCGTATGCACTAGGCCAGTTTATAGGGCCTCTGGTGACCGTCGCCTTGGCAGGTGATAGTGATAATTTTGATGCAGGACTACTTGCGGCGGGTATCGGGCTATTCATTGGCTTAGTATTATTGCTATGGTTTCGACAGTTGCCGCAAAAGGCAATTTAAGATCTTCAAAAGTAAATATTTAAACCATGCTACGATTGAATACCTCTCGCAGCTCAAAGCTAGTATGTACTTGCGCCACACCCTCGATACGATTAAGACGGTGCAATAAAAACTCTTCATAATGTGCCATATCGCGCACGCGTACCTTGATCAGATAATCCTCACTGCGACCCGTCACAATACTACAGCTCACCACCTCATCAAAGCTTTGAACTTTGCGCTCAAACTGATCGAAGCGCTCAGCAGTATGACGGTCCATACTGATAGCAATAAATACCGCCAGCGGATAACCCAGCTTCTGCGCATTGGTTTGTGTATGATATCCTGTAATAATTCCTGACTCTTCTAAGCGCTTGATACGCCGCGCGCAAGGCGTAGCGGACAGATTGACCCGTTCGGCAAGTTCAGTAATACTCATTCGCGCATTAGTCTGTAATAGGCGCAGTAGCTGCTTATCTATTTTATCCATAGTCATATCAGAATTTATATTGTTATCTATCACGATTAAACCCGTTTATTAGAGAATTTCACTATTTAGCGGTGTAATACTGTCAGTAAACTCTATTATGACAGGTAATATCCTTTGATAAAGCCGTTTTTTGATTGCACTAATTTGTTATTATAAAGGCATAGAATTGCTTCATTAATTATTCAAGCCCAGTAAATAAAATATACTCTTACACTAACTAACATTCTTAAACCAATAATATTTTTTAACTAAAAAGGAAAAATCATGTCTGAACCCGCCGTTACTCCAAAGAACGCTGCTTTTGATTATCGTAAATATCGTGCTTTTGAGTTTGCACCACATCTGCCAGATCGCACGTGGCCGAGCAAGACTATCGAAAAGGCACCAATGTGGGCAAGCGTTGATCTGCGCGATGGCAATCAGGCATTGATAGATCCGATGACCATTGAACAAAAAATGCGTTTTTTTAAGACTTTGGTCGATGTTGGTTTTAAAGACATCGAGATAGGCTTTCCCTCTGCGGCGCAAGTTGAGTTTGATTTTGCACGTAAGCTCATTGAAGAGAATCATGTGCCTGATGATGTGACCTTGCAAGTATTGGTACAAGCCCGCGAGCATTTGATCGCCCGTACCTTTGAGTCTTTAAAAGGGGCTAAGCGCGCTATTGTCCATGTCTATAACTCAACCAGTCGTATTCAGCGCGAAAAAGTCTACGGCAAAGACAAAGCCCAGATCAAAGAGATCGCTATCGAGGGTGCTAAATTATTGGTCGATTATGCTGCCAAATATCCTGAGACGGAGTGGGTCTTTCAGTATTCACCAGAGAGCTTTAGCCAAACAGAAACCGAGTACGCGGTAGAAGTTTGTGATGCGGTATGTGAGGTCTGGCAGCCTGAGAACGGGCAGGGCGTGATCATTAACTTGCCGGCGACCGTTGAGGCCTCTATGCCTAACATATTCGCCGATCAAGTCGAGTACTTCTGCCGTAACCTCGCCAAACGCGAGCATATCATTGTGAGCCTCCACACGCACAATGATCGCGGTTGTGCGGTAGCCGCCGCTGAATTAGGGATACTCGCGGGTGCTGATCGTATCGAGGGCACACTACTCGGTAATGGTGAGCGTACGGGCAATATGGATATTATGGTCACGGCGATGAATATGTTTAGTCAAGGCATAGACCCGAAGCTTGATTTTAGCAACATGAGCGAGATCGTACAGGTGGTGAGCGAGTGCAACAATTTACCTGTGCATCCGCGTCATCCGTATGTCGGTGAGCTAGTATTTACCGCCTTCAGTGGCTCGCATCAGGACGCTATCAAAAAGTCTCTTGATTACAATGAGCAGCATGTCGATGAAACTGAAAACGTTTGGGATGTGGCGTACTTGCCTATTGATCCTGCGCACATTGGTCGTAGCTATCAAGATGTGGTGCGTATTAATAGTCAGTCAGGCAAAGGCGGTGTCGCTTATATCTTGCAGCGCAATTACGGCTTTAATTTACCGCGTTGGATGCAGATTGACTTTAGCGGTGTGGTACAAAAACAGGCAGAAAAAGCGGCACGCGAGCTTCAAAACGATGAGATATTACAGACTTTTGAGAGCACTTATTTACAGCAAGGCGATTTTGAGCTGCTCGATTATAGTGTCAATAGTAAAGGCAGTGAGGTCTTCTTTAGTGGTCAAGTCAATATGAATGGCGACACTATCACCATAGATGGTACGGGTAATGGTCCGTTGTCATCCTTTATCGATGGACTCGCGCAGCACACTGGCAAGTCGCTCCATATCATCAACTATGCTGAGCACGCGATCAATCCGCAGCACAATAATGTTAATGGAAATGTCGATGGTTATGATGATACTAGTACGGATAACAAGACCAATGCCAATGCCGCCGCCTACATTCAGCTCAACGTTGATGGCACGGTGTACTCAGGTATCGGAACCTGTAGCAGTACCGTCTCAGCGATGCTAAAAGGCGCGTTATCGGCCTTAGCGCAAGCTCCAAATACTACTGCGGCGTAATGTAGTAGCCTTAGTGCTTATATGAGCCTTCTATTTTAAGTGTGAATAGCGCTTAGGGTAGAGGGCTTTTTTGTGGTGTAGTTGGTCCATATCAGTGTAGTCTAACTAGTCTTAAGCTCGAATATCACTTGCCCATTAGCTGATGAGCATTAAACGGAGTAATCCATAGCATATTGTTACTTGTGTTTTAGTCGGCTAAGACTTACGCTAACAGACAGTTTACTTTTGCATAAAAATTAAGGTTAATTATGGAACCTGTCTTTTCATTTGCGTCTATCTCTTTGGCGTCTATTTTGGCGTCTCTACCTGCGAGTAACGAGATAGTCAGTGCCTCTAACATAACCACGCATATCAGTCCTGCTATCGCTGGACAGTGGGAGATTGAGCTCACTAGCAACAGCGCTATGAGCAATTCATCCCTGCTAGATAAGCTGATGTTGGCCGAGAGAAATTCAGAGACTACTGATGGCGTACTGGACCAAAGTGAGCGCCGCATCATCACTATGACCCCGAGCAACACTAAAACTCCCGCTACTACAGGTTTGAATAGTAGCGCTCAAGCGTCCTCAAATAATCAGTGCCGTGAGATATATAACTTCGGCGCGGACAACGAGATGTGGGCGGTGAGTGGCAAGGAGTGGACGTATAGTCGCTACCTAGTCAGTCATCTTGATGAAGGTTTGCCTATTATCGCAATAAAGACCATTTATGACAATAATGAAGTGGACTGTTCAGGTAATCAGATTGATCAAAGCGATGAGACGCTCATTGCGTTTTTAGATCATAAAGACAATCAGATGCAATGGTGCGCTGATCCTGAAGGGCTTGAGTGTTTTATGACTTTTCGTAGAGTCATGCCATAACCTTTGATAGCCGTAGTGTTTAACAGCTACAGTATTTAACAATAGCGCACAATAAAAAGCCGCTCTTCATATAAAGGGCGGCTTTTTTGTATTAGAGTTGAACGTCCATGTCTGAACTAAGCGGTGAAGTCTACTTCTGGCTTTTCTTTTTTGGGTTGAAGCAATACTCTTTCGAGATAATGAATGTTTTGCGCCTCTTCAGTGAATGCCTCATCCGCCAAGATAACATCACGATGTAGCGGAATGTTGGTCTTGATACCTTCAATGACCAATTCATCAAGCGCATGTACCGTCTTTGAGATAGCCTGCTGACGCGTTTGTCCATGACAGATGAGCTTACCAATCAGCGAATCATAATAACTTGGTATCTCATAGCTAGGATAGAGATGCGAGTCAAAACGCACGCCTGCGCCGCTTGGGGCAAACAATTGCGTGACCGTACCAGGTGAGGGCATAAAGGTCGCAGGATCCTCGGCATTGATACGGCACTCAATAGCGTGACCTTGGATCTCAATCTCGCTTTGACGATAGGAGAGACCATAACCTGCGGCAATCTTTAGCTGCTCGACGACGATATCGATACCCGTAATCATCTCAGTAACGGGATGCTCGACCTGAACGCGGGTATTCATCTCAATAAAGAAGAACTCATTATTTTCGAACAAAAACTCAAAGGTTCCCGCGCCGCGGTACTTGACCAGCTCGCAAGCCTTGACGCAAGCGCGCAGAATAGGCTCACGTACATCATCAGGGATGTCTGGGGCAGGGGCTTCTTCTAGCACCTTTTGATGACGGCGTTGTAGCGAGCAGTCACGGTCATATAAGTGAATAGCATTGCCATTGCCGTCGCCCAACACTTGGACTTCGACATGGCGCGGATTTTGGAGGTAGCGCTCCATATAGACCGTATCATCACCGAACCAGAGCTCAGCTTCTTGTTTGGCCGCTTGCACTTGTCCGATAAGCTCATCAAAGCGCTCAACGACGCGCATACCACGACCGCCGCCGCCAGACGCCGCTTTAATAATCAAAGGAAATCCAATATTACCGGCTTGTTCTTCAGCGTTATGCATGGTGACCGCGCCAACAGAGCCAGGAACGGTTGGAACGCCTGCTTTTTTCATGGCATTGATGGCAGAGACTTTGTTACCCATGAGACGGATATGATCCGCGTTAGGGCCTACAAAGGTCAATCCTGCCTCTTCAATGCGTTCAGCGAACTCAGCGTTCTCTGCCAAAAATCCGTAGCCCGGATGAATGGCATCAGCGCCTGATATCTCAGCTGCCGTCAATATAGTATTAATATTGAGGTAGCTTTCACTAGCATTAGGTTTGCCGATACAGATAGCTTCATCAACGAAACGCAGATGCATCAGGTTTTTGTCAGCAGTTGAGTATACTCCTACTGTCTCTATGCCTAGTGCCTTGCAAGCTCTTACAATACGTAGAGCAATTTCACCTCGATTGGCGATAAGTAATTTTTTTATCATAGAATCATCCTTGTCCAAGCGGCGTTAACTAAGTGGTGCGCAAGTCTTCTCTGTAGCTGAGTGAGTAAGGCTTAGCGGCCAGTCATATTGGAATATAACTGGGTAAAGTAGGGCGGATGCCACTACGCCTTGTAGCGTATAACAGGCTGACCGAACTGTACCACATCAGAGTTTGCTACCAAGATCTCATCTATGACGCCGCTTTGAGTCGCTTCGAGCGGGTTCATGATCTTCATCGCTTCTATAATACCGAGTGTATCGCCCGCTTGTACTTTCTGGCCAACTTTAGCATAGGGGGGATCATTTGGACTTGGCGATGAGTAAAAGACACCAACCATAGGAGAGGTCTCAACGCTGCCTGCTTTGACATCAGCCGCTGGCGTAGCTATTGGCATTGCCCCAGCAGCGGGCGCCGCCATCATAGGTTGCACAGGGGTATCATAATGACGGGTCAAACTGATATGCTCATCGTCAGAGCTAATCTCTAGATTGACGAGCTCGTTTTCTTCCATGAGAGCGATTAGGGTGCGTATCTTTTCAATATCCATAATGTAACGATACCTTTTATTTGTTTTTAAGAAAGAACGTATTCAAGAAAAAATAGTGTAACAAAATATACTTTATCCTCATGCCAATCATACCTATTATCCGCTCAATGAGCAATCAATGTACAACTGTTAACTCAATAATTTTATATTAGAATGGTTACGGTTTATTCATCATACTCGATAAAGACGCGAAAAAGTACACACTAGCATTTAATAGTAGCTAGCCCCACTTTTCATCTAACTGTTTTTGTTGATAAATGAGCCTTAAGGTCAGTAAAATCGCTGCTAAAAACAATCCTGTAATCAATGCCATCCAAAACCCTTGTGCCCCGACATCGGTATAGCGCACAAGGTAGATACCCATCGGTAGCGCGACCACCCAATAACAGAACATGGTGACCCACATAGGTACTTTGGTGTCTTGTAGACCACGTAGAATACCTGCGACATTGACCTGCCAGCCATCAAAGAGCTGATAAGCGAGTGCAAATATAAGCAAATGCATGGCTTGTGCTTGCACATCGGGGTTATCGGTAAAGGCCATCGCTAGCTGCGGTCTGAATAACCAAACGCCAAGCATACATACGATAGCAATCAAAACCGTCCATATCAGTCCCGTGGCTTGCACTTGACGCAGCGCCATGAGGTTCTTTTCACCAAAACGGTTGGATATCATAATAGTAAGCGCCATTGCCACTGATATAGGTATCATAAATAACTGCGAGGTGACCGCCAATGCTACTTGATGAGAAGCAGTAGCTAGCTCCCCTAATGGACTGATGACTAACGCGCCTAAGCTAAATAAGCTCGCTTCAAAGAAAATAGAGATGCCAATAGGAATGCCTAACGCTAATAGTTTAGCGATTTGGACACGATTAGGCCGCGCAAAATGACGATAAAAACGCGTGCTAGCAAACTGCTGGCGCTTGGTAAAGGCGGTATAAGCCACCAAAAGTAATACATTTATCCAAAGTACAATAGCCGTTGCTACTCCACAGCCTGCGCCGCCAAGCTCTGGCATACCATACAGACCATGAATAAAAATGTAGTTGAGCGGTATATCTGCAAGCAGGCCTATAATACTGATGATAGTGACAGGTTCAGGGCGACCGAGCGCTTCACAATAACTGCGTAGCACCGCATATATTGCTAGTGCTGGAAAACCAAAGGAGACGCCGTACAGATATTGCGCCGCTATCGGTTGAATATTTTCAGGTACACCCATAAGGCCAAGCACATTCGGTGCTAGGTTGACAATAACGAAACCAATGATACCAATGACAGCTGCGGTCCACAAAGATTGCTGAGTGATATGAGGTATTAGATCGTGGTTTTTTTGTCCTATTGCCTCACCGACTAAAGGCGTGGTGGCAATCAAAATACCCGTTGCCAGCAAAAACAGTGGTAGCCAAATGCCAGAGCCTACCGCGACCGCTGCCAAATCAAGGGCTGAGACGCGCCCTGCCATAATGGCATCAACGACACCAAGCGCTGCCTGACAAAACTGAGTAATCAATATAGGCAAAGCTAAAATGCCCAAGCGCAAACTATAGCTCTTAAAATCTGAAAACGATAACGGCAGCACCATAACGAACCACTTATTAAATAATCAGCATACAAAGTAATTGCGATGCAGGTCATCTTGCATCAAACGCCGGTCAGCATAACAGGAGCGGATCAAGGACAAGCAAAATTGAATGACTAAAATGAAAATAACCCGCTAATTCGTAATTTGAATCAACAGGTCAAAGGCAGACACGATGGTAATCAAGCAAGGCTGAGATGTCAATGTGATAACCGTCGCTTTGTCATTATAATGAGCGCTTAAGGCATAAGATTCAGATCCTCTGCCATATCGATAATCGCTTGCCAATGTTTGGGCGCAAGCGGAATAACGGTAAGCTGCTGACAGCCTTTTTTGAGTAGGAGCGAATCCTCAAGTGCGGGTATGAATTTGAGCGCTGATAAAGGGACGATATCTGTGAACGCCAGCTCAAAGCTCACATCCACCATGTACCAGCGCGGCGCGTCCTCAAAGGCAAGCGGATCATAATGACGATGTTCAGGATAAAACTGCGTGGGGTCAGGGTAGCCCGCTTGATTGACGGTCATGATACCTGCGGCACCTGAAGGCTTGGCACTTGAATGATAAAAGATCACTTTATCACCGACTTGCATATCATCACGCATAAAGTTACGCGCGCGGTAATTGCGCACACCATCCCAACCGTCAGTGCCCAAACGTTCGATATCCTTAATACCAAAGTACTTTGGATTGGATTTCATTAGCCAATACGCCATAGTTTTACTCATTTTGTAATAAAGATATTTGTCACTTGTGCTATATACGTCTAACACGTACGTGTCAGAACTATTTTGCCTTTATTTTAAAATGATCGATATTAGTAGTTGTTACCGTTTATGTTGTCGCTAGGCTTTTATTTAGCACCTTGGCTTTTATTTGACGACCTTACTCGTTATGCTAGCAAAAGTTTTTTTGCGATAACCAACCCTCTCACAATAAGCCACACCTTTATGCCTAAACCTGATTTTACTGATGATGCGACTATAGATAATGCCAGCATTGATACCTTATCAACGTCTATTAATTTGAACGTCATGAGCATTCCGTTGGCACTATATATACATATTCCATGGTGCGTCAAAAAATGTCCGTATTGCGACTTTAACTCACATGAGCTGCCTATAGATCATCAGCTGTCCTTGTATGATAAGTATGTTGACACTCTATTATTAGATGCTCGCATGCAAATAGCATTGACGCAAGGGCGTCAGATTAGCTCCATATTTATCGGTGGCGGGACACCTTCACTACTGCCGATCACGCAATATCAGCGCTTGTTTGATGGATTACGAGACTGTTTTGAATTTATGCCTGATATCGAGATTACGATGGAGGCCAATCCTGGTACGCTTGAGCACGCGCCATTCGCTGAATACTTAAAAGTCGGAATCAATCGCTTGTCTATCGGCGTTCAAAGCTTTGCTGCCGACAAGCTAACGACGCTTGGTCGTATTCATGATCCTACCCAAGCGATGTCTGCTATTAGAGCCGCTCGTGCTGCTGGATTTGAGCGCGTCAATGTGGACTTGATGCATGGTCTACCGCAGCAAACGCTTAATGAGGCTATGTATGATATTCAGACCGCACATGAGGCTGGTGCCACTCATATCTCTTGGTATCAGCTAACCATAGAGCCTAATACTGTGTTTTATCGTAGCCAGCCCATACTGCCAGATGAAGACAATTTGGCAGATATCGAGCAGGCAGGTCAAAGGCTGTTAGATGAGCTCGGTTATAGGAATTATGAAGTATCCGCTTGGGCAGGCGCGTCAGATACGCATTGCCGTCATAATGTTAACTACTGGCAATTTGGCGATTATTTAGCTATTGGCGCAGGGGCTCACGGCAAGGTAACTATTGGTCATAGGTTTGATACCTTTGTAGAACAAAATTCATTATTACTGGCTTCTACTAACGACTCTATGTTTGAGGCGTCAACTGCGCCAGGTATCTATCGCTTTAGCAAGACCCGTGCGCCAAAAGATTATATGAGAGGCGATGTTACACCGAAGATGATAGGGTGGCAGACAATCGAGCAAGATGAGCTGGTCAGTGAATTTATGCTAAATGCCCTACGCTTACATGAGGGGGTGAGCCATTATTTGTTTGAGTCGCGAACGGGATTTAGTATTGACATGATCGATGATGAGATCAAAAACTTAGTCAGTAGCGGATTACTTGAGGATACTCAAGATAAGATAAAGCCAACGGTACTGGGTCTGCGTTATTTAAATCAGATATTGCGAGCTTTTCTTTAGCTACGATCTAAGTATTAAGTCAATAAAAATTGAGTCACAAAAAAAGGACTTACCAAACGGTAAATCCTTTTTTATAAATCTAACAAGCTAACTTAGATTTTTTGCTTAACGTCTTGAGCGGTGTTGCTAACAGCATCACCAGCGCCAGATACGTCTTGGCCAAAACCTTGTAGAGTGTTGCAACCAGTCAATACAAACATAGCAGTCAAAGATGCGATGATTACTTTTTTCATAGTAAATTCCTCAAATTAAGTAAAGTTTAGGGGGAACGCTGATAGCGGTTACTATTTATGATCTTAGTTACTAGTACGGAGATTATAAATAGTAAGTACCAACCAGTGTAAAGATAAAATCAACATAACATAGCCTAACTGAGCACCATGACAGTGTCATCATATCCATTGCCGCTATGATAGTGAAAGTTAAAATCAGTGCACAGTACCAAAATGTAATTATTGATAGTAAACTGTAACTTATTATTACGCTTGTTATATATCAAAAACACATCGTGATGAATAAATAATTCATGGAAACGTTTGATGACCATTCACATTGTACTAATTGCACCAAAGATGCCGAGCAATACAGGCAATATTATACGGCTATGCGCTAATAGTGGCGCGCAGTTACATCTAGTAAAGCCTTTGGGGTTCGAGCTTGAGGACAAGAAGTTGCGCCGAGCAGGACTCGATTATCATGAATATGCACATCTAAAAGTTCATGATAATTGGGTTATAGCAAAACAATCCTTAATAGCAGCGCGATGCGTGCATATCGTTGCTCTAACAACTAAACTCAGTAGCCCTTTGTATGAGCATGACTTTACAACACCAAATTCAAACGAAAGCAATTCTACTAATATTGCGCTCGTTTTTGGTTCTGAGACCTCAGGGTTAAGTGACGATATCCGTGCTGATATCGGTGCTGAGCAGTGGCTTAGGTTGCCAATGCTGCCTGATTCACGCAGCTTGAATTTATCGAACAGCGTGGCTATCTGTCTCTATGAGGTCTGGCGTCAACAAGAATTCGTGGGTGATACAGGGCGCAGTACCGGTTATGAGACGCTTAGCGTTTACGATGCAAAGGAATAGTTATGTGAGCTGTATTTTGAATGGTTATCACTCTTCAATCTCATAAACAATTAGGTGGTTTTGGTAGTCCTGCAAGGCGATTGACGTGACGAGCCACCAGTCCTGTATTGAACAGCTGTTGCAACCTTTGATTGCTAATATCTTGTTCAGGCAAGACTTGTTGTAACCATTTAATTAGGGGACGCGTCGCCGGTGCATGATTGAATGTATCAAAAAATACTCTGACTTGATCTAAAATGTGTAAGTGCTCACGTGTCAGATCAACATTCAAAGTATCAGCAAGTTGCTGTGCAATCGCTGGTGTCCAGAGAGTATGATCATTGAGATGCCCATCTTGGTCTAACGATAAGAGCTCACTCATAGGTTAATCGTCACCACTTTATCAAACATCGATTCTTGTGTCATTGTGACCCACTCCTTATCGCTCAGAATACCTGTCAGCTTGCGATTTAATTTTAGGGTAATTGGAGCATCAGCGCCCAATTGAGCCACATCGTCAACTAAAGCGTACAGAGCTACAACGCCCTCTATATCACTGTCGTCTAAATAAGCTTGTAGCCAATCAATAAAAGCAATAGTCGTGCCAAGCAAAACAATACTGTCACCATGTCGCCACGTCAGCGCCATTTGCTCAGTGCTACGTCTAAGCATATCCATCGTACTATGTAATTGATACAAAGTTGCCATGGCAGTCGTCCACCCAAGTTGTTGTTCACTGAGTAACAGTGATTATTTTTTGAATAAAATTCGAGTTTGCAAATTAGAATTAACTCAATCTAAAAAGTCAAAACCTGATCGAATTCTTGTGAGTCGATGACTTCTGGTACTAATGTTAATTGCGCTGCCAGTTCGCTTGGTAGCATACCTGTTATCCAGCCACTAAAGACATCATCAGGTAGCCAAGCTGGAGGCATATCATATAAGTCGAGCGATTGCATCATGCCATGCAAACGCGACTTGGGTTGCATCAGTAACCCAAAGACAGATGCATCCAAATACAGCTGTACCTCATGCTCAAATGTAGCCAGCGTTAGTGCCAAAGCGCAGCCTTCGTAGCTTGCCATCTCAGTGGGTGTGCGCAGCTGGATGAGTATTTTCATAATGTATTCTCTTAAAACTGGAGTAAGCGACAATTGCCTTGTAACATCATCGCGAGCTCACCAAGCCCGACCAGCTCGAACCCAGGGGCTAAATTGTCACCATCTAATTGATGGCGAGCGCTATTGTCCGCATCGCTAATACCGCGACTCAGCGCTGTACTTACACATACTGGCAAGGGTTGCGAATACTCAGCCGCCAGTTCCTGCCACTTGACCGTTAAGTTAGATTGATCAGCGGACTGCCAACGCAGACGATTGGCAATATGAGCTGCATCCGCGTAAAAGAAGAGTTTCAACGACTTGTTCTCACTAGCATCGTTGCCATTGGCCACAATGCTGTGAAGATAGGCACGCGCATAACGTAAAGATAAAGACGCAAGCGGATGACTGGGATCTTTGGTTATCAATAATACAGTATGGTCGATAGTCATAAAGGGATATCACACTTTTATCATAGGATAGGAGTCATTGAGTATTGAAAATCAAATACCAAATACCATCGGGTATCAAACATCATTTCACGTAAAACGATTTATGCTACCATGAAGTCATAAAAATCAACGATAAACTTAAGCATTTATCTTTAATATTACTTACGATATTGTAGCAAATAATGCGTCGCTTACTACTGAGGTGTTTAAGTTAAATGCTCAAAAAATATCGTATTTTGACATCTGCTCATTATTAAATAATGACCGCCTCGTAATAAAAAATAATAAACTTGTCCATAAGGTTCACGTAGTCTTAACATTCAATGTCAGGAGTTTTTATCCCTATGCTACCGGAGCCACTAGAACCATCCAATATGTTATCTAATAGCCCCAATCCTATGAGTTATCAGCCAACACCTCAGCAGATTAAAGTTTTGCAGACTGCCAGTGCATTTGCTTATCAGGTGTGGGAGAGTCGAACGAACTCCTGCCAGACCTTTTTACGCAGTTATCCGCTAGATAGCACTTTAACTCGCCAGCAGATTGATGATTTGATTCAAGATTATACGCTAGACGATAACTATCAGCTGGGTGATGAGACGCAAGTGATGAGCGGTCTGCGTCATCTGCGTACCTCCCTTATGATGCGCTGGATTTGGCAAGATGCGCTAGGAGTGATCGCCCTTGAACAGCTGACCGATGAGCTCTCCGAATTCGCTGATGGTTGTATCATGTTTGCCAAAGAATATACCTATACGCATCTGGTGGCCCAGTATGGTCGACCTACCTTTGTCAATGGACAGGGCGATATACAATTTGATGATATGGCAATTATGGCGATGGGCAAACTTGGCGCGCAAGAGCTAAATTTATCAAGTGATATTGATCTGATATTCGTTCACTGGGCGCGCGGTGAGACAGACGGTGACAAAGCAAAAGGTACGCGTAGTATCGATAACAAACGCTTTATGAATCGCCTTGGCCAAGGCATTATAAAATTGCTCGATAATAATACTGCCGATGGGTTTGTATTTCGAGTAGATATGCGTCTGCGACCTTGGGGCGATGGTAGTGATTTGGCTATTCATCTCTCCGCCTTACAAAAGTATTTTACCAATCATGGCAGGGCTTGGGAGCGATTCGCTTGGTTAAAGGCGAGAGTAGTCGGGCAAGTGGCCGAGCCGTTTTATGATGGCTTGCAAGATTTAATCAAACCTTTTGTATTTCGCTATTACGTCGATTATAGTGCCTTTTCAGCGCTCAGAGAGATGAAGTCACTGATTCAAAACCAAGTGGCGCAGCGTGAGGACTTAGATAATATCAAGCTTGGCGCCGGCGGTATTCGTGATATCGAGTTCATTGTACAAGCATTTCAGCTGATCTATGGCGGACGTCACCCTGAGTTACAGGTCAAATCGTGCTTGGAGGCAATGAGGGAGCTGTATCATTTTGAATATTTTGAGCCAACTACCTACGAGCAGCTCCAAGCCGCATATCGTTTTTTGCGCCGATTAGAGCATGGTATTCAAGCGATTAACGATCAACAAACCCAGCGCTTACCACAAGACCCATTCTGGCGTCTAAACTTGGCAACAACTTTAGGGTTTGAGAATTGGAACGAGTTAACCAAGACGCTTAATCAACATAGACATACGATAAATGTACCGTTTGAGCGTATGGTAACTGAGCGACAGATGCCCACCCAAGACGATGAAGACGTAGAGCCCGCTGATCTTAATGAACAAATCGCTAAATTAGATACAGTACTTACTGAAGACAGCCGCGCGCAACTTGATCAGTTCTGGCAGTCTAAAATGGTGGCAAGCTTGAGCGATGAGGCTAGGACGCGCCTAGATGAGGCGTACCCTGTTATCGTACATGCTTTGCTCGCACACCAGCAGCAGCAGCAACTGGCTAATACGGCCTTACCGCGACTCATTACCTTGCTTGAAGCAATTTGTCGTCGTTCTATCTATTTAGTGATGATCGCAGAAAACCCCAATGCGACGGTTGAGCTGATTCCCATGCTCTCAGCGAGCCCTTGGATTGCCAATGAGTTGGCACGCTATCCTGTACTACTCGACACCTTTCTTCAGCAGCGTTATCGCCATCTACCTGACAAGATCGAGCTGCGTGATATTTTGCGTCAGCACTTACTGCGAGTAGAGCCTGGCGATGAAGAAGAGCTGCTTAGTGCGCTACGTCTATTCAAAAAGAATCAAATACTAGCAGTAGCGGCAAGCGATGTGCTGGCTGAACGTCCGATCATGAAAGTCTCAGACTCACTGACTTATATTGCCGAGGTCGTACTAGAGGCTGCTCTGGAGCGTGCTTTTGCTGAGATTGTCAAGCGCTATGGCTATCCTATATCGACTAATGGCGACCCTGTTACGGAAGCCGATTGCGGCTTTGCTATCATTGGCTATGGCAAGCTTGGCGGACTTGAGTTGTCTTACTCATCAGATTTGGACTTAGTGTTTTTGCACAAGATAAAAGAGGCGGGTATGACGACGGGTGAGAAGTCAGTGAGCGGAATGAAATTTGCCGCAAGGCTTGTGCAAAAGCTCATGACTTATCTAAATACTCAGACTCGTGATGGACGCGCTTATGAGATTGATATGCGTCTGCGGCCCTCTGGTAATGCAGGAATGATGATCGTATCTAGTCATGCTTTTGAGACTTACCAGCTCGGTAAGGCCTGGGCTTGGGAGCATCAAGCACTTGTACGCTCGCGTGCTATCTGCGGCGACAAGATCGTCACAGCGCGCTTTTGTGATATACGCCGCTCTGCTTTGTCATTACCGCGTACGCTTGATGAGGTAAGGGTTGAGGTGACGAGCATGCGTTTAAAGATGCAAAAGCATCTCGGCACCAGCTCAAACCAGCAACGAGAGGGCAAATTTCATCTCAAACAAGATGCAGGCGGCATTGTCGATATCGAGTTCTTGGCGCAGTTCGCCGTACTGGCATATTCTCATGAGTACCCAAGCTTAACCAAGTGGAGCGACAATGTTCGTATCTTTGAAGAAGTAGCTAAATTGGGAATATGGAAGCAGGAGGTTTGTCAGGATCTAACCGATGCTTATTTACGTATACGAGCCGCGACGCACCAGCTTGCTTTAGCTGAGCAGTCCTCCTTAGTGGATGAATCCTTGTGGGTTGAAACACGGCGACTGGTTCAGGCACAGTGGCAGCACTTGATGGGCGTGACGCCAATAGATACTAAATAAATCTTTAATTGTTTATTAAAAAAATCAGTTTATAGCACACTAAAAAATTATCTTTGCTGAGTCTGGCGATGATATAATCACCCGCAGATCTGAAACATTCGGATTTATATACGTTTGTATTTCATCCATTAAACACTTAATAGAAAAGTTAGACGATAGTGCTAACCTAAGGACTTTTGCATGAACATGGCAACCCAAGACGGCAAACTTTGGATGAATGGCGAGATAATTGATCAGCCCGATGCAAAAGTTCATGTGCTGACACATAGTATGCATTATGGTATCGCAGTATTTGAAGGAGTCCGAGCGTATCAGACCGATGACAAGCGCACTGCTGTATTTCGTCTAAAAGATCATACCGAACGCCTGTTAGGGTCAGCAAAGATTTTTCAGTTAGAAGTGCCCTTTGATCAAGCCACGCTTGAACAAGCGCATAAAGATGTCGTTAAACAAAACAAACTAGCCGAAGCTTATATTCGTCCGCTAATTTGGGTTGGCGCTGAAAAATTGGGACTCTCAGCCCACACCAATAGCGTCAATGCTATGGTTGCCGCGTGGCATTGGGGCGCCTATTTGGGTGAAGAGGGTATCCAAAATGGTATTCGTGTCAAAACGTCTTCTTATACTCATCATCTGCCCAACGTCACGATGTGCAAGGCCAAAGCGTCGAGTAATTATCCGGTCTCAATCATGGCAAACCGTGAAGTGACCCGTAATGGCTATGATGAGGCGATCATGATGGACTCACAAGGCTACGTATGCCAAGGGTCAGGTGAGAATTTATTCTTAGTCAAAAACGGTGAGCTTCATACGCCAGATTTGGCAGGTGGGGCATTGGATGGGATTACGCGCCGTACTATCATGCAGTTCTGCAAAGACTTAGACATCAAAGTCACAGAACGCCGTATTACTCGCGATGAGTTCTACTTAGCCGATGAGATCTTTATGACGGGTACGGCAGCTGAGGTTACGCCCATTCGTGAATATGATGATCGCACTATTGGTAACGGTGGTCGCGGCGAAATTACAGAGAAGCTTCAAACTTTGTACTTCGATGTCGTGCATGGTCGTAGTGAGCAATACATGGATTGGTTAGATTTTATTGATTAATTGTAAATTTGCTCAAAAAGGCTGAACATAATTGTTCAGTCTTTTTTTTGTGTTAATATACTTGGCATATTTACTCATACGATGACAGTGAGCTCCTTTATGTTCAAAAAAGCCAAAGCTAAAGACAACAACATCAAGCAGATCATCTGTATTAAATGGGGCACCAAATACGGCGCTGATTATGCCAACAAATTATACGGTATGGTCTCTCGTAATATTACGCCGCCATTTCGCTTTGTTTGTTTTACCGATGACACCACTGGTGTACGTTCTGAGATTGAATGCCAAGAGTTGCCACCACTCGATGTGACTATGCCTACCAATACGTTGGGCAAGTGGCCAAAGTCGCGTTTGTGGGGCGAAACGTTAGGTGATCTAACGGGCACGGTATTATTTGTCGATTTAGATGTGATCATCGTCGATAGTCTCGATCCTTTCTTTGAATATGGAAAGGCTGATGACATCATACTATCGTACAATCCAAGCAACCCCTTAGAGCGTTTAGGACAGACATCCTGCTTTAGGTTTCAAGTCGGGCAGTTGGTGTCACTACAAGAAAAATTCAAAGCCGATCCGCAAGGCATCGCTGACAAATATCGTTTTGAGCAGCGTTTTGTCACCCGTAATGCGCCCGGCGGCGTCAAACTGTTCCCCAAAAAATGGGTTGCGCACTTTAGACGCAAATGCCGTCAGCCGTTTCCGCTAAATTATTTTAAAACGCCTAAGATACCAAAAGGCGCGCGCCTTGTCATATTCCCAGGTGACTTGTATCCAACGCATGCTATCGAAGGCAAATATAACAAAGATGCTGCAAACAACGCAGTAGATCATTTAAAAAACATCAAAGACACAAAGAATCTTAAAAAGCCACTACGTCATTTACGTCATTTTATCTTACCAGTGGATTGGATTGAGACATATTGGAGAGAGTAGTTGAGTCTTAATAATAAAATGATCAAATTGAGTATCAATCCACTAGCAGGCTATAAGTTATGAATCAAGGTTCCAAAATCGCCGTTCTTATTATTAGTGCTATAAAGGGGGGCGGAGCCGAGCGTTCAGTACTGACTTTAGGTCAAGGATTTTATGAATTGGGTTATGAGGTTCATATTTTGAGGTTTAAGTCTCTTACAGAGTATGATTTAAATCCAAATTTATCGTATCATATGCTCAAATTTAAACCTTATAAACTCATACCAAGTGAGCGCATCCGTCATCAATTGTTTGCAGGTGCTGTAGATAAATTCATCACAAAGAAGATTGGACAGCCAGATATTGTTTTATCTAATTTAGAACCCTCAGATAGGGTTATGGTTTATAGCAAATTACCTAATATAATGTACATTATTAGAAATGATATCTCTCATAAGTTTAAACTAACCGAAAGTCATAAGTTAGACAACAAAATTAGTAGGCTACAGCATATCTACAAGACACATCCTTGTATTTGTGTCTCAAAAGGTGTGGAAAGTGATCTACAAGCAAGACTAGGACCAGATATCATCAGTACGACAATTTATAATGCTTTTGATAAGCAGTTAATTGAAGAGATGAGTCATGAGTCATATAGTACGCCTCATAAAGTGCTTCAACCGAATCAATACATATTGCATGTCGGTAGTCTCACGTATCAAAAGGCGCATGATGTGTTGATAAAAGCTTATGCCAAATCGTCTATGGCTTATCCTCTAGTGCTACTAGGTAAGGGTAAGCTACTAGAACAAACTAAAGAATTGGTCAAAGATTTAGGATTAGAAGACAAGATTATCTTCTTAGGTTTCAATAAAAATCCTTATCCGTACATGAAGCATGCCAGAGGACTGGTATTATCTTCACGGTTTGAAGGTTTTGTGCGAGTCATACCAGAAGCGTTGGCTCTACAGGTTCCGGTAGTTAGTACGAACTGTCCATCAGGGCCTAGTGAGATGTTGCCTAGCGATAGTCTTGTGCCTGTAGACGATGTAGAAGCGTTAGCTATAAAAATGACAGAATTGATGAACGATCCGCAAAGATTCAAGGTTGATTTTGATGAGAAGTTCTTGCCTAAGAATATTGCTCAGCAGTATGTTGATTATCTAGCATCATAATTGAACTATTCATTTTAAACTGCTTCTAATGCCTCAATTTGGTTATAAAACCTTTTATTTAATAATAAAGTCTAATTGTATAGACAAAACGAGATTTTGAATGACTAATAATGTGCTAACCATTTCAAAAAGTAAACTGCAAGGAGAGGTGGCACTAGCAGGCGCTAAAAACTCAGCATTACGTCTATTAGCAGCTAGTATTTTATCTGAAGAAAAAATTATCCTAAAAAACTATCCTTCGCAGTTACTAGATGCACAAGTACATGTTGATATGCTTCATTCTTTAGGGAAAGAGACAGTACTTGTAAACAATGACACCATAGTCATTAAAGAGAATACTAATCTAAAAACAAATTTAGTTTGGGATGGTCGTTCAATTAGGAATACTTTACTTATATTGGGTGCGTTAGTAGCTCGATTTGGACAAGCAAAAGTGCCTCTGCCAGGAGGATGTAAACTTGGTGAGCGCAAGTATGATCTACATGTGATGCTACTTGAGAAGTTAGGAGCAAACGTATGGGAGGAGGATGACTATTTATGCGCAGAAGCAAAGGCTGGGCTGATAGGTGCAGATATATATTTACCGATACGTTCAACAGGAGCTACAGAAAACGCGATAATAGCAGGTTCATTAGCGAGAGGCGTTACACGTATTTGGAACCCGCATATTCGTCCAGAGATACTCGATTTAATCACGATGCTAAATAGTATGGGTGCCCGTATAAAAGTTTTTGGACAAGAACATATCGAAATTACTGGGGTCGATCATCTAAAGGGTGTTGAACATAAAGTCATCGCTGATAATATGGAAGCGATCACGTGGTTAGCAGCAGCAGTTATCACAAAAGGTGATATAGAGATTTATGATTTTCCTTACGCTGATTTAGAAGTTGTTCTAACCCATCTTAAAGCTGCAGGCGCAAAACTTTATACAGGCGAAAACTCTCTTATTGTTCGAGGCGGATGTTGCTACCCGCTTGAGATAAGTACTGGACCACATCCAGGTATTAACTCAGATGTACAACCTATTATGGCGGCTTGGGCTGCTCAAGCTCAAGGAGAATCACGAATAGTGGATTTGCGTTTTCCTGGTCGCTATGGATACGCTAAAGAGATGGCTCGTATGGGATTACAGTACGAAATATCTGGTGATATGCTTAAAGTTATAGGCAATAGCGGTGGCTTAAAAGGTGCTCAAGTTAAAGCATTAGATCTGCGTGCTGGCATCGCACTTACCTTATGCGGTTTAGCTGCTGAAGATGAAACGGTGATTACTGATGCTTGGCAAATCGGACGTGGTTATGTTGATCTTATCCCTAAGCTAAAGGCTTTAGGTGCAAACTGTAGTGGCAGTATTGGATAGATATCAATGAATGCGTTACGAATGAGTGAGCTTAAGGCTCTTTTCCCTGACATTATTACTTTTAAAACGTGTTTATCTACGTTCAGTCAGTGGCGAGTAGGAGGAGTAGCCGAGGTCATTATTCGTCCTAGGAATAAAGAAGAATTAATCAAAGTTCGACAGTGGATCTATCAAAACAACGTACCCTCAGTAATCATAGGCAGTACGACAAATTTATTGTTTGCAGATGAAGGCTTACAAGGCGTCGTTGTACAGATAGGGTCTAACTTCTCAAAAGTACACGTGCATGACTCAGAGATTACCGCCGAGCCCGGTATATGGGCGCCTAGCCTAGCTAAAACAGCGATGCAAGCCAGCTTATCTGGTATTGAACACATTTGCGGCATACCGGGTACCCTTGGCGGCCTTGTTGTCATGAATGGCGGTAGTCAAAGACAAGGTATTGGTAGTGTAGTCAACTATGTTGATACAGTAGACGTAGCAGGTAACGTAAAACGTTATACCAAAGAGGAGTGTAAGTTTTCTTATCGCCGTTCTATCTTTCAAGAAAGAGATGAGGTGATCATAGAGGTTGGACTTAAGCTCAATGATAATCAAACTAAGAGTGCTATTCGCCAAGAGATGTTAGAGATTTTACAGTCGCGTCGAAAAAAATTCCCACGTAAACTACCAAACTGCGGCTCTGTGTTCGTGAGCAATCCTGATATGTATGCAACTTATGGACCGCCAGGTAAAGTGATTGAAGACTGCGGGTTAAAGGGCTTAAGTAGAGGGGGTGCTCAAGTCTCTTATCTTCACGCCAATTTTATCGTAAATAACGGTAGTGCTCAGGCGAAGGATATTCTATCTTTAATTAATACAGTAAGAGAAACGGTTCATCGTAGAACAGGATATCAGATGGTTGTCGAAGCGAAGTTTGTCAACTCTTACGGAAAAATTCAGGATATTTAAACGTTGTTAAGCGCCAATACATTAAAATCTTTTTGCCTGTAGCAAAGCATAGTTCTATTATTACTTAAAAGTCAATTTTTATCAAAAAGCAGAGTCAGTATGAAGATCTTAATCACTGGTATGGCAGGTTTTATTGGTCACGCGGTCGCAAAATGTTTATCAAGCTATGATCATGACTTAGTCGGCATTGATAATTTAAACGACTACTATGATGTGTCCCTTAAACTTGCACGGCTAAAAGATCTAGCTGATGTGCCAAATATACGTTTTATCAAGTTAGATATTGCCAACCGCAATGACGTAACAAACTTATTTGAAGATGAAAATTTTGATGCTGTAATTCATCTGGCAGCTCAGGCAGGCGTACGTTATTCGTTAGACAACCCTCATGCTTATGCTGATTCAAACTTAGTGGGGCATTTAAATATACTGGAGGGTTGCCGAAACAGTAGGGTCAAACATTTACTCTATGCCTCTTCAAGCTCAGTATACGGTGAGAACGCAAAAACCCCTTTTTCAGTAACAGATAGAGTAGACAATCCCATTAGTCTGTATGCAGCAACTAAAAAGGCTAATGAATTAATGACGCATGCCTACTCTCATCTTTATAATCTACCTGCCACCGGATTGCGTTTTTTTACTGTATATGGTCCTTGGGGACGTCCAGACATGGCTCTGTTCAAGTTTACTAAAGCTATTTTTGAAGGGTCGCCGATTGATATTTACAATAATGGTGAGATGCAACGCGACTTTACTTATATAGATGATATCGTCGAAGGTATTGTACGTCTACTCGATATGCCACCTAAGTCTGATGCGAGTCAAGATTCTCACGCTGTATACAACATCGGCAACGGTAGCCCTGTTGCACTCATGGAGTTTGTTCATGCTATTGAGCAGGCAACAGGCAAAAAAGCAATCTATAATTATCTACCCATGCAGCCGGGTGATGTACCACGTACTTGGGCTGATACTGAGTCTTTATTCAAAAAAACTGGTCATCGTCCGGCTGTGACCATAAAACAAGGTGTCGGGCATTTTGTTGGCTGGTATCGTAAGTTCTACAAAACAGGATGTTAAAGATGAAAATTGCTGTAGCAGGAATAGGATATGTCGGATTATCTAATGCTATGCTATTAGCCCAGCATAACGAGGTTGTCGCAGTCGATATTGTTCCAGAGAAAATAGCATTGCTAAATGACGGACAATCACCTATCGAAGATACAGAAATACAAGAGTTTTTGAATCAAAGTATGCTTAATTTTAAAGCTACCTTGGATTCTACAGAAGCTTACACTAATGCTGACTTCGTCATTATAGCAACGCCTACCAACTATGACCCTAACACTAATTATTTCAATACAAAAAGTGTTGAAGATGTTATTTGCGATGTTGTCGCAGTGAATCCTAGTGCAACAATAGTGATTAAATCAACGGTTCCAGTAGGATTTACGGAGGAGGCAAAAAAGCGCTTTAATGTTTCTAATCTTATTTTTTCGCCTGAATTTTTACGTGAGGGCAAAGCACTATACGATAACTTGTATCCTTCACGCATTATTGTTGGCGAACGTTCAACTAGAGCACGGCAGTTTGCAGAATTACTTTTGCAGGGTGCAATCAAAAGAGATGTACCTGTACTGTTTACTGAAAGTACAGAAGCCGAAGCTGTCAAGTTGTTTTCTAATACCTATTTGGCCATGCGCGTTGCGTATTTTAATGAGTTAGATAGTTATGCTGAATCATTAGCGTTAGATAGTCGGCAAATCATTGAGGGAGTAGGGTTGGATCCTCGTATTGGTGCTCACTATAATAATCCATCTTTTGGTTATGGTGGTTATTGCTTGCCAAAAGATACCAAACAGCTATTGGCTAATTATCAAGATGTACCTAATAATATGATTCGAGCGATTGTAGATGCTAATCGAACGCGTAAAGATTTTATTGCTGATGCTGTATTGAAGCGACGCCCGAAAGTTGTAGGTATTTATCGATTAATTATGAAGTCAGGTTCAGACAATTTTAGAGCCAGTGCGATGCAGGGCGTAATGAAACGTATCAAGGCCAAAGGTGTTGAAGTTATCGTTTATGAGCCCGTACTAGAAGATGAACATTTCTTTGGATCACGAGTCATTAGCAATTTAACTTCATTTAAACAACAAGCTGATGTCATTTTGACTAACCGTTTAGCGTCTGAGTTAGAGGATGTGATTGACAAGGTTTATACTCGAGATCTATTCGGTAGTGATTGAGCATATGTATACTAGGTCGTGTCTTCAATTCACTCGATAGTCATCTCAATGGGCTAAATCTTGCTAAATAGCGGGTTAATATCCTGATATTATCTGCGCTATTTTTCTTGTTTGACGGCAATTTATCTCATTTTTATCACCATTTTAGAAATGAAGACACGCCCTATATTATTTTAAATAAAGGGTAAAGATGTGCTGAAATAAACTTAAGTTTTTTATCAGAAATTTTTAGTCTGAGTTTTGATAGTCGCTCATTTTAAATTAATGATAACATTACTTTTTTAATGAGGCCCTTAAGCTATGTCTAAAAGTCTTTAATTTTAATTTATAAAAAGTTACAGCATCGTGCAATCTCAATTTAAATAAGGACCATCTAGTAATAGAGTTTAGAGTATGATTCTCGTTATATATATTAATAACTTTTTTAGCTCCAACATCTACATTGAAATTAGAATCAAACAAGCCAAGACCAAATTTCTTTAGATTTTCTACATATGTATTATCTAATAATAAATTCATAACATAGTGTGGGTCACAATATTGACTTAGCTCCTGGGGTAACATTACGCGCTCTGAGAAATTATCACGCATCGCATACGTAGCGGTTTCCTCATTAAGTAGACATGGATAATCAAAGTTGGCAACAGGGAAAAGTAGTATTTTTCCGGCTGATAACGCCTCCATCGCGCCCCTTCCTGTCCCAACAGCAGCATCACAAGCCCAAATTAGCTCAGAGGCGTTTGAAGTATAAGTACTATCAGAATAAATAGTAAGGTCGACCTTCAAATCCTGTGCCAAAGCATTCAGTTTTCTTATAATATCTGATGACTCTTCATAGCCAATAAATGTAAGTTTTATTTGATAATTAGATTTTGATAATTCAGAACAAAACGTAATGGTATCAGTTAATGTTTTATAATAATATTTACCTATCCTTCCTATTTTTATAATATTAAGACTACTATTTTCTCTAATATCTTCTAATTGCTGTATTCTATTCTTATTATAAGTTGTATCTTTAACTCTATTTGGAATCAAGTAGACATCTTTATAGTGATCTTTATGACTATTATAATAGTGATAATCCATCTCATGAAAAACAATCAAAGAGTTTACTTTCGGATACTTTCTTTTGAGTACTCGACCGCCACACTTAGTTAATAAAAACCTTACGCCTATTTTTTTTGCAATAGAAGCGCCAATATATACAGATTTAGCATCGTATGCATGGACTACTGATATTCTAGATAAAAAATTCAGCTTTTCTAATAAACGTACTGCTTTTTTCATACCTTTTTTTTGTAGATGGAGACTTGTAGGTACATAGTAAGCTTTCTCCATACCTATTAATGCTATTGGCATCTCAGAGCCTAATATTATAGTAACAACTTCTTTGTGCTTACCCATAGCTTCAGCCATATGTCTCAAAGAGTAGTAATGGCCCCCTCGACCCGTATTAAAACCAGTATGGTTCGATATTAAAAATAAAACCATAATGTTATTCCTTGATAAGTTAAAATTTAAATCAATGATCAATGTGGTAAGTGATAGCTATAATTTTAGAATCAATTTTATAAATTTATGGTTCGATAATTAACGTTAAGAACTATTTATTATCATCTAGCAGCAATGACGATGGTAGATACTCTAAAAATTTTTGAGTCATAGCGTCGCTAATTTTGTTATAAGCGTCTAGATCATATAAATCTAGACTTTGTATACAACCATATTTGATTGAGTCGTTATTCAAATCTATTAAAAAACCGATAACGCTATTTTTGTTCTTAAGATAGTTAATAGGGGTATCAGGTCTGAGCATAGCCTCGCTAGCTTGAATTTTTAAGTGATTCATAAGCGTAATAGGATTGACTTGAGCCACATCTCGAAACTTATACTTAATTTGCTTATTTAACAACTGAGGGTTATCTAATAAGTAATTTTTCAAGATATTCTTATCCACAATATGAGGATAATGATGAATCTCAAAGAACTGAGTCATGCCAAGGATCTGAGCACTTAGCATCTGGGCAGTTGTATGCTTTGGTTGCATAGGGGTCTTAGTCACTCTAGACATAGTACTACGATATTTGAGTTTGGCTTGGAGTACTGCATTTTTTCGCCAATGACCATGAATAATAATGTTATCTTCATCTAAAAATTCATCTAAGGTCACAGATTGATTAAAGAAAAAATCGTCATTCATATAGATAAAGTAATCAGATAAATCCTTGATATTCCATAACATTGTTTCAATGGAGCGGGTATTAAAAGTCGGTAAATACTGCTCAAACCCTGTGAAAATTTCTGTATGATCTATAATACGTATTTTATCTTTTTCACAAATACCTTGTTCCGCAAATTCATCGACAAATTTAGGTCGCTGTCCGTCCGTGACGATATATATATGACGACAGAACGGTACGTACTTGATAATGGAAGCAACGTTGTAATATATTTCGTTATTACTAGCAAAACGTGTTGAGCTGACAGCACTAGAGGCAGTATTTGATAATCCTTGATACTGCGCTCTTTTTTGCTTTAGGACAGTATCATCACCGTCTACCCAAGCAATGACAATATCTATTGGCGGTTCACTATGCTGGGTCATGTTATTTCCTAAAGCGTTATTGCCAGTATTCTTTTAACCAAGGACTGGGCTTGACGTGACGATACCATTTGCCACTGCCACCAACAATAGCATCTGGTGGATTGATTTCACCGTGAAAAATGACAATTTTGGCGTTATCAGAGAGTTTGGGCGCACGAATGAAGTTAAATGGGATAGGAGCAATACACTGATATTTGAAACTCACGCACCAGTCTTTATCCCAGTATTCTAGGTGATGGTGCTCACGTAAGTAGTTGGACAGATAAGCTTGTTCGTGACGAACCTCTGAGCTAATTTGTGCAAAATTCTGCTCAAAGTTGCTTAGCAAATTGGGATAGGTGTTTTGACCGATTTTAAATCGATACACCGAGCTGTTACCTACCATGCGCCATGGTTTTTTCCAATCACGGATGATAACGACGCTATCATCATGTTCCGCTTTGTAGGTAAAAAATTCATCGATATTATCGACGATAACAATATCAATATCCAAAAACAAAGCGACACCTTTATAATCATAGAGCTCAGGCTTGAATGTAGTGAGTTTTTTCCAGCCGCGCTCGGGCAATCCAGCGGGCAGGTCAAGCTCAGGGATAGGATAGCAGTCTACGGCCGAATCGATACCCGTACTATCGTCTGTTAAGCATATCATCTGAAAGTCTAGACTGAGGTGACGACTGACCATATTATAGAGGCGATTGACGTACTCAGCACCATACTTATCGCCCCATTTCATGCAAATAATGTAGCGCTGATCGGCTTTAGTAGGTTGCGTAGAGGGTAGTAATTCAGAAGTATCAAGTGCCATAATATGCTCGTGTTGTCTAGTTTTGTACTGCCTAGTTTTATGCTGACCAGTATTAAGGACTAACTAAATGATCCAGGATTAGTAGGAGGTAAATTAGCACTGATAAAGTCTGCCAATTTAGCTTCCGTTGTACGATAAGGGTTGCCTAAACTCGGTATACGTTTAAAGCGCTTGTATCCCCACATGTAATGACTAAAGTTATCCATAATCATGGGCTCCATTGCTTTATTTAGTGCATGTGCCGCCACCTTGACATCACGATGATACAGGTCTGGATCGTCAAGCTTGTAGCAGTAGATATCAAATCCGCGTCTGTCATCACGGCGGATACAGGATAGTCCTACCAACGCGCACTGAGTTTTGCTAGCGAGTTTTGAGGCGAGGGTACTGGTCAGTGTGTCGATACCAAAAAAAGGGACGATAACGCCGCCTGACGGGTCTGGCACATGATCGGGCAATACAATACTAAAGCCGCCTTGCTTAAGCGTTTTAAATATAGCTTTGACGCCGCTCGCATCAGTACGAACCAAAGTAGCATTAAGACGTGTACGGCCTTGCAAAATAAACGCATTAATGAGTTTGTTTTTGACAGGCTTGTACATAATGGTCGGCGCGCCAAACTGATTAAGCCATGCGTTCATCATCTCCCATGTACCTAAATGAGGTACGATAGCGAGCATCCCATTAGGGTTAGCGAGCCCCTCTAAAAAGATGTCTTTGTTATGAACCTTAACAATTTGAGCAATGCTCCACTCAGGCGGCATCGCCCAGCTTTTTATTGACTCAACACTACCCAAAGACTGATTGCGAATAATGTCTTTAATTGACGTTTTGTTACAAGCGCTATCAAGTACAGGTGCTGTTAATGCCATGTTGATTTTGATCGTTCGAATAATATTGATCTCAGGTAACCAGTGAACCGTTCGTGCAGCAGCACGTGCCGCCACCTGTAATACAGGCAATGGCACAAACTTAAAAAGATTATATGGATTCATAAGCGTTCACATAACCTTGTATAATTAAAGTAGTCTCTGCTTGAACATCTATTGAGCAGGTCTATCCGTATCTGCCTGAACTTTTTCACGCAAGCGTATGCCAAGTTCACGCAACTGCTTGGGATCTACAGGAGCAGGGGCTTCTGTCAATGGACAATCGGCTGTCTTGGTTTTTGGGAAGGCAATGACGTCTCGGATAGAGCTTGCGCCTACCATAAGCATAATCAATCGATCTAAGCCAAAGGCTAAGCCACCATGCGGCGGTGCACCGAATTTAAGCGCATCAAGTAAGAAGCTAAATTTATCTTCAGCCTCTTGCTCATCGATACCAAGCGCTTCAAATACGGCCTGTTGCATCTCAAGGGTATTGATACGTAAGCTACCACCGCCGATTTCAGTACCATTCAATACCATATCATAAGCAATAGAGAGTGCTGATTCTGGATGGTCTTTTAGCTCATCAACAGAGCCTTTAGGCTTTGTAAACGGGTGATGCATGGAGGTCCAGCGACCATCGTCAGTCTGCTCAAACATCGGGAAGTCTGTAACCCAAAGTGGCGCCCACTCGCAAGTCGTCATCTCAAGATCGAGACCGATCTTTTGACGTAGTGCGCCCATAGCATCATTCACGGTACTGGCTTTATCTGCGCCAAAGAAGATGATATCGCCGCTCTCAGCGCCAGTACGTTCAATGAGACTAGCAAGAACGTCGTCCGTCATATTCTTAATGATTGGAGATTGCAGACCTGACTCTTTATCAACGCCATTATTGACATTACTGGCATCATTGACTTTGATATACGCCAAACCACGTGCGCCGTAGATGCCAACGAATTTGGTATAAGCATCGATTTGTTTACGGCTGATCGACGCACCATTTGGTATACGTAGGGCGGCCACGCGACCTTTTGGATCATTCGCCGGACCTGAGAATACCTTAAAATCCACGTCTTTCATCAAGTCAGCAACGTCAATCAGTTTAAGCGGTATACGCAAATCGGGCTTATCTGAAGCATAGTCACGCATCGCTTCCTCGTAGGTCATACGCGGAAAATCATTCAGCTCGATATCCATCATAGTTTTGAATACGTGTTTGATCAGACCTTCGTTGATAGTCATGATCTCCTCTTCGTCTAAAAAAGAGGTCTCGATATCGACTTGGGTAAACTCAGGTTGACGATCAGCGCGCAGGTCCTCATCACGGAAACATTTAGCGATTTGATAATATCGATCAAATCCTGACACCATGAGTAGCTGTTTAAATAGCTGAGGCGACTGCGGTAAGGCAAAGAAGTTGCCCGGGCGTGTACGTGACGGTACGAGGTAATCGCGCGCACCTTCTGGAGTCGCTCGAGTCAAGATAGGGGTCTCGACATCCAAAAATCCATGATCATCTAAATAGCGGCGAATCGCTGAGGTCGCTTTGGCACGGAACACCATACGCTCTTGCATTTGCGGTCGACGCATGTCTAGGTAGCGATATTTGAGACGCAGGTCTTCAGACACCGTTGTGTTATCATCATTCAATGGAAAAGGCGGCGTCTCAGACTTGGCTAAGACCTCGATCTCTTTACCGAGCAGCTCAATTTGACCGCTGGTCATATTAGCATTTTCAGTACCTTCATAACGACGACGCACGCGTCCTGTAATTTTGAGCACATATTCAGGACGAGCAGCATCAGCAATCGCAAAAGCCTCTGGCGTGTCTGGATCGACGACGACTTGCAATATGCCAGCGCGGTCACGCATATCTAAGAATATTACTCCACCATGATCACGACGACGATGTACCCAGCCTACGATAGTGATGGTTTGCTCAAGTAAGCTCTCTGTTACGGCGCCGCAATATTCGTCTCGGTAGCCGCTTTGCGTCATAGTGCTCTGTGTCATAATATTTAGTTATCCAGTTGTCAGATCAGATCGATTCAAAGGCAGTAGTGCAATCATCACTATATTCAATGTTAAAAATTGAGTTGATAGTAATCAAAAGAGAGTCAACGTAATTGGGAATAATCATAACCACTACGCTGACGGTAGAAAATTTTATGCAAACGCATATTATGCCTAATGTGCTTTTGTTATACAACTCTGATACGACAATATGCGCGTTAAGACACCCGTTAAAGACTTGAAAACGCATTCTTGTGCGCTCATATCTGAATGACCAAAAATACTATGTATTCTTATATCAAATATCAAAATTGTTCATCACCAACTAATGTCTCAGGTTACGACTCTCTTCAATAAAAGGAATGTTTCATGTTATTTAATCCACCCAAAAATCCCGTAGAACTCAAAGTCCGTCATCTCAACAAAGCGCAAGAGCAGCGCCGTGAAGATCTTATGGAAGCGACTCAAGGTAAAGCTGCATTAAAATTACTGAAAAAAACTATGGCAAAACAAGCCAAGCAAGCCCTAAAAGCTAAGGCCAAAAGCAAGAAGAAAGATAAAGACGCTAGTAAAAGCTCGCAAGTTTTTGTATTGGATTTCGATGGTGACATCAAGGCTAGCGCCGTCAAGCATTTGCGTGAAGAGATCAGTACGCTTATCAGTACAGCAAACAAAGGTGATGAGGTGGTCGTACGTTTGGAGTCGTCAGGCGGGGTAGTCCATGGTTATGGCCTTGCGGCCGCGCAACTGGCTCGTCTAAAAGATGCAGGTTTGACACTGACGGTTTGTGTGGACAAAGTCGCTGCGAGTGGCGGCTATATGATGGCATGTGTTGCGGACAAAATCGTCGCTGCGCCCTTTGCAATTATAGGTTCAATCGGCGTCGTCTCACAATTACCAAACTTTCATAAATGGCTCAAAAACCACGACGTCGACTACGAGATGTTCACCGCTGGTGACTACAAACGTACGGTTACGGTATTTGGTGAAAACGACGATAAAGACCGCGCTAAATACCAAGAAGAGCTTGAGCAGACCCATGAGTTGTTCAAGCATTTTGTGACCAACTATCGTCCAAAGCTTGACCTAGACAAAGTGGCGACAGGCGAGCACTGGTATGGCGAAGATGCGCTTGAGTTGAAATTAGTCGATAGTTTACAGACCTCAGACAGCTACTTACTAGCGCTAATGGAGGACAACGAAGTCTACGCACTTCATTCACGTCAAAAACCAACTTTGGCTGAGAAGCTAGGGTTAGCGCAAGCCGCAGAAGCGACATTGGCAATGGCAATCGATAAACTACCAGACGCCCTAATGCGTTTCGACTTAAACCAGCGCCTAAACATTCTTAAATAAACTTAAAAGCACTGTAAGCATATCCGATAGCGTCGGTAACTGTTTATGTTTTGTAAAGGCGTGTCCTAATGGGTCGCGCCTTTTTTGCTGTTTATTGGTAAAGCCTATGTTATAAATGTAGGATACAAAATAGAAGTAAACGTACGTACACTAAAATCTAAATTTATTTCAAAGTTGCACTGACACTGCATAACAAGGAAAAGGAATACCACAATGTCTACAGACAAACCAACGACTACTTCAAAAGCAATGTTTGCGGTCAGTGACCACGGTGAAGAGTTACATAGCCGAGTTAAGGATTTCATCGCCACTAATATTGAGCCTATCGAAGCACAGTTTTGGCACGATTGTCACAAGCAAAATCCAGATGGTAACTGGAAAAACTGGCAATGGCCTCAAAAGTACGAAAGCCTGCGCAAACAAGCCCGCGAAGCAGGTCTTTGGAATCTATTTTTGCCTGATGACACGTTAGGCGCAGGCTTGTCTGTAACAGATTACGCACCGATAGCCGAGCTGACAGGTCGCAGTCTTTTAGCGCCTTACATCTTTAATTGTAATGCACCTGATAGTGGCAATATGGAGTTACTATGGCGCTACGGCAGCCAAGAGCAGCAAGACAAATGGTTGACGCCATTGTTAGAGGGTAAAACCCGCTCTGTATTTTGTATGACGGAGCCTGAAGTTGCCTCAAGTGATGCAACCAATATGCAAGCAACTGCTGTCGTTGACGGCGATGAGATCGTTATTAATGGTAGTAAATGGTGGTCGTCAGGTCTGGGCGATCCTGCGGTCGATGTGCTCATCGTCATGGCTCATACGCCAAGCGAAGATCAAGATCGTCATCATCAGCATTCTATGGTGCTCGTCCCTGTTAAGACCGCAGGCGTTAACATCGAACGTATGCTAAAAGTATTCGGGGATTATGATGCTCCTCACGGGCATGGTGAGGTTAGCTTTGATAACGTGCGCGTACCCGTCGACAATTTTATCGGTGGACCTGGTATGGGTTTTGAGATTGCGCAGGGCCGCTTAGGGCCAGGCCGTATTCATCACTGCATGCGCTGTATTGGTGCCGCTGAAAAATCACTAGAGCTTGCGATCAAGCGCGGTACCGAACGTACTGCTTTTGGCAAACCTTTATTGCAACTAGGCGGCAATCTAGAGCGTATCGCTGAAGCACGCATTAAGATTGATCAGGCGCGCCTACTGACTCTTTATGCCGCGCAAAAGATGGATAGCCAAGGTACTAAAGCGGCTCTAACTGAGATATCAGCGATTAAAGTCGTTGCGCCAACGGTACTCCAAGACGTAGTCGATATGTCGATCCAAATTCATGGTGGTATGGGTGTTTGTCAAGATACTATGTTACCTAGTTTCTATGCTCAAGCTCGTGTATTACGCTTAGCTGATGGTCCTGATGAAGTTCACAAGACCATGATTGCCAAATTAGAATTGAAGCGTCATGGCGTTCGTCTGAAGCGTTAAAAAATAGCCTAGGCACATATAAAAAGAACGAGGGACATCAGATGGTTGATAGTAATAAGCACAGTGAAAGTGAGCATAGCGATACAGATTCCAAAGTATTGGATAAAGGTGGCGAGATTCGCGAAGGCGAGGAGCTAGATGCAGCAGCGGTCAGTATATGGCTACGCGATCAAGGCATTGATATCAAAGGTAAGCCTGTCGTTACTCAATTCTCAGGTGGCGCGTCCAATTGGACGTATCGCCTAGAGTATGATAATCAAGACCTAATTTTGCGTCGTCCTCCAAAGGGCACTAAGGCAAAATCTGCTCATGACATGGTGCGTGAGTTTACGGTACAAAAGGCGCTAGAGGATGCCTATCCCTATGTCCCAAAGATGATCGCTCTGTGTACTGACGAGAACATTATCGGTGCTAACTTTTATGTAATGGAGCGTATGGAGGGCATCATTCCAAGAGCTAATTTGCCAAAGGAGATTGAGCTTAGTGTCATTCAAACGCGAGCCTTATGTACTAATGTTATCGATGCACTCGTTGAGCTTCATCAAGTAGACTACAGAGATCATCCTGATTTGGTTGAATTAGGTCGCGGCGAGGGTTACTGTGAGCGTCAAGTGAGCGGCTGGAACAAGCGCTATGTTAAAGCTAAAACACCTAATGTGCCAAGCTTCGCTCTTGTGCGTCAATGGCTGACTACTCACACGCCAAGTGATATCAAAACGTGCGTTATTCATAATGACTGGCGCTTTGACAACGTTATTTTGAATGCGGACAATCCAACTGAGGTCATCGGTGTACTTGATTGGGAAATGGCGACTCTTGGCGATCCATTGATGGATTTAGGCAGTGCGCTAGCATATTGGATTGAAGTCGATGACAATGTCATTATGCAGCAATCACGTCGTCAGCCTACACATTTAAAGGGTATGATGACTCGTGATGAAGTGGTTGACTACTATCTCAAGCAAACGGGGCTCAAAGTCGATAATTGGACATTTTATGAAGTGTTCGGTTTGTTTCGTTTGGCGGGTATCATTCAACAGATATATTATCGCTACTACCATAAACAGACTAAAAATCCTGCTTTTAAGAATTTTTGGATTATCGTTCATGTGTTACATGCCAAGTGTCTTAAGCTCATTGCAAAGTATGAAGGCGAGGCATTATTTACGAGTCGTGTACAGCCGCATTTACAAGAGATTGGCGTGGACGCAGCGATGGTCGAACAATTGCCATCACCTATACAAAAGGTAATCAGAAGCGTATTACCAAAAGGGTATTTTGAGTCAGAATCTAATAAATCTGCCGACAGCTGACTTGTCAAAAATGTAGAAGACAAACCAGTGAGTTAACAGTAGCTCGCTGGTTTTTGTTTATGGATATAGGGACATACATCAAATAAATACAACAATATCAAATACAACAATATATAGGCACTATTACTATGACAACTATCTTGCTCGTACGCCATGGCCAAGCCTCTTTTGGACAAGAGAACTATGACAAGCTCTCTGATCTCGGTATTACCCAAGCAAAGCTGCTCGGGTCACACTATGGTGCTACGCAGCGCCGTATTGATGCTATATACAGTGGCAATCTAATAAGACAAAGAGAGTCCGCCCAGCATTTTTGGACACATTATCAGTCCTCATTCAAACAGAGCCATACCGCACTATCTGATAGTATCTATAACTCTCAAAATGCACAAAACTCAATACTGCCAGTATTCGATGAGTTCAATCATAAAGATGTATTTGTCAAATCCAACGCCGCTTTTGGTAATAAAGGCACTATTTCTGCCGAGATTGCCAAAGCTGACGTACCTAACGCACGTCTAGCAGAGTTGTTTGATGAGGCTATGCAACGCTGGCATGCTGGCGATAACGATAGTGATTATATTGAGAGTTGGGCACAGTTCAATAAGCGCGCTCAAAGTGGACTTGAGCAAATACGGGCACAGATAGCAGAACGAGATGATCTGAGTCACGATAGTACAGTGGTCGTATTTACTTCTGGCGGGGTTATAGCAGCGATAAGCGCGCAACTATTAGAGCAGGGCAGTCAGCTCGCCTATGCCTTGAATAGGAAGCTTATCAATACAGGTGTGACGGCTATCACTATTCATAAAAATGGCGCGCGGCTGTTGTCTTTAAATGAGCACAGTCATCTATTCGCTGAAGGTGAGCGTTTTGTTACTTGGCGATAATTTTGGCGAAGTTAACAGTAACAGAGGATACTATCCATGTTAAGTGAATACTTAGATATCTGAGAGAATATAGTGTGCTACACACAATTGCCGTTCAATTGCGCGCAAAATCATACTACAATGTCCTTTTTTAGCCGTACACTTTCGCCGTAATAAGACTATATTTAAGTATCGTAGTCGTACTGATATACAAGGAGCGCTCTATGCAAAGTACATTAGTAAAATTAATAAGGCAAACAGCCAAGAACCGTAAAGCGCAATGGGTTAGTGCACTCAAACCTGGACGCTATCTAGCTCGACTCAATAAGCAGCAAATCGGTTATGGCAAAACCGTTTTGATCACAGGTGCCAGCTCAGGACTTGGTGAAGGCATGGCATGGCTGTTCGCTAATCTTGGCTACAATTTAGCGATCTGTGCTCGCCGTACCAGCCGCCTAGAGCAGTTAAAAAGCGATATCTTGGATAAGTACCCTGATATCCGTGTTGAGTACCGAGGATTGGATGTGACCGACTATAATGCTATTTTTACCGTCTTTGATGCTTTTGTTGCAGACTTTGGTGGTATTGATCGGGTAGTGGTGAACGCCGGTGTTGGTGAGAGTCGCCGCATAGGCAAAGGACGCTTTAACATCAACAAGCGCACTGCTGAGATCAACTTTATATCAGCATTAGCACAGTGTGAGGCCGCCATGAAAATATTTCGTAAGCAAAATAGCGGTCATCTGGTAGTGATATCGAGCATGTCAGCGATGCGCGGCCTGCCAAAACATATGACTACCTATGGTGCTAGTAAAGCGGGTATTGCTCACTTGGCTGAAGGAATTCGCGCTGACATGTTGCTAGAGAACTTACCGATTACCGTCTCAACTATTTTCCCAGGATATATCCGCACTGAAATTAACGAAAATGCTAAGCCTTTACCGTTTGAAGTCAGCCCTGATAAAGGATCTAAAGCTATCGTGGCGGCTATAGAGTCAGGAGCGGCTCAAGCTTATGTACCAAGCCTACCTTGGTCTATCGTCGGTCCAGCGATGAAGTACTTACCCTTAAAGATCGTTACCAAGGTAAGTTAAATCAGCTCATAGCATAAATAAAAAAGCACCATACATAGACTGTAAGGTGCTTATTAATTGGACACAAGCTTTGAATATCAAGATATCAAGGCTGAGGATGATCAGCTAAATGTTTTTCACGTAGCTTTTGACGTAGTACCTTGCCTACATTGCTCTTAGGTAGCTCATCTACGAACTCGATGTAGCGCGGACACTTGTATCCTGTCAAATTATCCAGTGCAAAGTCTTTAACAATATCTTTAGTGACGTTAGCATCGGTGCGTATCACATAAATCTTGACCGCTTCTCCTTGACGCTCATCAGCGATACCTATCACAGCGCAGTCCGTAATACCGTCACAATCTAACATAACTGATTCAATCTCATTGGGATAAACGTTGAATCCTGACACCAATATCATATCTTTTTTGCGATCAAGTAGTCTGATATAGCCTTGCTCGTTCATACTCACAATGTCACCAGTACGGAAATAACCATCCTTGGTAAAGTCCTCACTTGAGTCTTTATTTAGGTAACCAAGAGTGACGTTAGGACCCTTGATACACATCTCGCCTGCCTCATTTATACCAACACGATTACTTTCTTCATCAATTATGATGACATCAACACTAGGGACAGGTAGGCCAATAGTACCATTGAACTTACGATCGGTTACGATATTGGCAGTACCCGCAGCGACGCCTTCGGTCATACCCCAACCTTCGATCATTGCACAGCCTGTGACCTCAAGCCAGCGTTCAGCAGTTTGCTGAGTAGCTGCCATACCACCTGCTTGTGAGATACGTAAAGCACTAAAATCAAGATTACTGAAATTGGGGTTATCAAGCAACCCTTTGAATAAGGTATTAACCGCAGGAAATACATGGAAGGGCTGTTTAGACAAGGTTTTTATAAACCCTGGAATATCTCGAGGGTTGGGTACCAATATAAAGGTATATCCTGAGCGCATGGCAAGCAAGCTTAGCATAAAGGCAAAAATATGATAAAGCGGTAGAGCCATGACCATATTAATATAAACCTCATCAATCTCCGAGGTTATAGGACGCGTCCACGCTTCAGATTGTAATGCTGCTGAGACGACGTTACGCTGCGATAAGATAGCGCCTTTTGATAATCCTGTAGTACCGCCTGTGTATTGCAAAAATGCTTTTCGTTCTAAAACCATTGTTGGCTTTTGAAAAGGCAAATTCCTGCCACGTCTAAGGACGTCAGGGAACTTGGTGACTTCATGCTTAGGGTCGTTAAGCTTGTATTTGGGCACCAAACGCTTAACTCTGCGGATGATCGTATTGACCAAAATACCTTTAAGTCCCATCATATCGCCCATCTTCGACAATACAATATGTTTAATTTTAGTCTCATCAACGACTTGTTCTAGTGCTTGAGCAAAATTATCGACAACGAATATCGCCGTGGCGCCAGAGTCGTTAAGTTGGTGACGCAATTCGCGACCTGTATACAAAGGATTGACTGGCGTACAGACGTAGCCGGCACGCAGTATTCCGATCATGATAGGTAGATATTGCGGTACGTTTGGCATCATTAGAGCAATCACGCTTCCTTGCGGTAAACCCTGCGCTTGCAACCATGCTGCTACTGCCTGAGAAGCATCATCAACATCACCGTAAGTATGAGTAACACCCATGCAGACGCTCACAGGATGTAAGCGAAAGCGCGAAAAACTCTCTTCATAAAGATCAATCAAGCTACTATATTGATCTGGATCAATGGTCTTTGGTACATTACTAGGATATTGAGCAAGCCAAGGTTTGTTCACTGTCATAATCAGTGTCCCATAAAAGATAATCGAAATAGAGTGTCTATAGATATGAGTCGTCTAAATTTATCGTCTATAAATAAAGACTAGATAATACAAAGACATACTTAAGCAACAAATTAACATAACTACAATTGCGCTAGAGAATGTATCTTAACACTGTTCGGTTTGTAATTTATATTGATTATCAAATTATTTTGTGAAGCAATAATACTCGGATAAACGGTTATCGTTAGTAGACAAAATGTCCTTTGTCTTTCTCCGTAGTCATTCACAATTGGATAGCGCATTTACCACCAAGATATAAAGTATATGACTAGTCGATGAACATTTATACTTACCAAGCTTATGACAAAAAGGGAATAGAATTTGTAATGGAAAACTAAGTCAGACACAGACGATGCTAGAAAAGAGCGTCTATGAACTAAAGAAGTAAACATATTTGTAAACGAACATACGGGTAGTATACAAATGGGCTACTAGCTTGAAGTAGCCTATTTGAATCTCGATATTTATCAGTGGAACGCTATGTAAGCTAATGCTTTGACTCATGAGTCGCTATCGCCTGATCAATAACAAGGCAAAGACTTTTTGGAACGCGAACGGGCCGCACGGATGCCACATTTGCAACTGGCGTTATGATGTCTGATTTATCTTTTGAAGAAGGTGAGGTAGCACTAGTGCTTAATTGATTCTGTACGCAAGCAATGACGATTTTGGCGCTACTCAAAAGCGTAGCACTCTGCGCTCGATAAATACTTTGATAAAAGATAATACTAGCTGGTCTTAACTCAACTTTGTCGATACGTACGTTGATAACTTCGTCCAAGAAAATAGCTTGGCGATACTGAAGGGCGGCTTGGCTGACGACAAAATGCTGTACTTGACCGTTATCATTTTCTAAAAAATAACCGTTAATACCTATTTTGGTAAACCAATCGCGGCGACAATTTTCGAAAAATACTAAATGATTGGCATGATAGACGATACCGCCAGCATCTGTATGATTGATATAGATGTGATAGTTCGTTGCGAATAGAGGAGGGGCTGCTTCTTTGACGGCACTAGAGGCGGTATCGTTATTAGTCTGATTCATAAAATTCTCGATAGATTGGTCAACGTTATTATCGTGTACTTTAGCCTACGCATTAGAGGCGCGCAACAGCTAGCAACACGCAATTCTGTTATTATACGGACAGCATTTGAGTGGCTCAGATAAGTAAATAACTGAGTAAGCAGATTATCTGAGCAATATATCGCTTCATTATCTTATAGGAAAAAGTATGACCCGTTTTGTTAGCTTCAATATTAATGGTATTCGCGCCCGCCAGCATCAGTTAGAGGCAGTACAAGCCGTTATTGATCCCGATGTGATGGGCTTACAAGAGACCAAAGTCCATGATGAGCAGTTCCCGCTAAAGAATATAGAGGGCCTTGGGTATCATGTAGAATATTTTGGGCAAAAAGCACATTACGGCGTCGCTCTACTCTCAAAAGTTGCCCCTATATTTGTGCAAAAAGGATTTCCGGGCGATAGTGCTGACGATCAAAAACGTTTTATTCACGCGCGCTATGTTATAGAGGGTCGTGAAATTGACGTACTAAATGGCTATTTCCCGCAAGGCGAGAGCCGAGACCATCCGACTAAGTTCCCAATGAAGCGTGCTTATTATGCTGATTTGATCGATTATGTCGATATGCTAAAGAACGAGGGCCGTACCATGATCGTCATGGGAGACATGAATATCGCTCCAGAGGATATCGATATTGGTATCGGTGAGGCTAATGCCAAACGCTGGCTTAAGCAAGGCAAGACCTCGTTTTTGCCAGAGGAGCGCGAATGGTACGAGACATTGATGTCGCGTAAACTCACTGATACTTATCGTTTGCATTACCCAGATAGTGAGGCCTTTTATAGCTGGTTCGATTATCGCAGTCGCGGCTTTAACGATGATCCCAAACGCGGTATGCGCATTGATCATATTCTGTGTACTCAAGACTTAATCGAACACTGCGTAGATGCAGGCGTCAGCTACGAGCTACGAGCTATGGAAAAACCCTCTGACCATGCGCCTATCTGGTCAGTGTTTAATTTAAATAAAAGTAGTTGAATAATTTAGATATTAATCCCTTAAATACAAAAACATATTCAAATTATAGGAGTCTAGTATGGCTGTTGGCGACGTAACTATACCTAGTACTATTTATGCTATTGATGGCATTACCCTTAGCGCAAGCGCCGCTGGCGTACGTTACAAAGACCGTGATGATCTGGTAATTATTCAGATTGGTGAGTCTGCCACTACTGCTGTGGTAACGACCAAAAATACCTTTTGCGCGGCGCCCGTACGCGTTCTACGTGAGCACTTTGCTCATAGTAGCCCGCAGTATTTGATCACTAATACTGGTAATGCCAACGCGGGTACTGGCGCTGATGGTATCCACCGCGCCAAAGACATTTGCGCGACTTTGGCAGAAAAAACTAACGTCGATGCTCATGCGGTACTGCCATTCTCAACAGGGGTTATTGGCGAGCCGCTCAATAGCGATGCGATCATTACTGGACTTGATGCCGCACTGGGCGCGCTTGGATCTGATAACTGGCTCGCCGCCGCGAATGGTATACGTACGACAGACACGATCCCTAAGCTTGCCAGTCAAAAAATTGTGGTAGACGGTACTCCTTATCATGTGACTGGAATGTCAAAAGGCTCTGGCATGATACGGCCTAATATGGCAACGATGCTTGGGTTTGTGGCGACTGATGCCAATATCTCAGCTGAGTTACTCCAACAGATACTCGTTACCATTAACGAGCAATCTTTTAACCGTATCACTGTCGATGGCGATATGTCGACCAATGACTGCTGTGTGCTAATTGCAACGGGCGTTGCCAGCTCTGATGTGATTGACAGTCCTGATCATCCTCATTATCAGCCTTTGATTAATGCGCTTACAGAGGTGTTTTTGCGCTTAGCGCAGCTTATCGTTCGAGATGGAGAGGGCGCTACCAAATTTATGACAGTCAAGGTAACTGGCGGCAAAACGACTCAAGAGTGCTGTGACGTTGCATACGCAGTTGCGCATTCGCCGTTAGTCAAAACAGCATTTTTTGCTAGTGATGCCAATTGGGGTCGTATCTTGGCAGCAGTCGGTTATGCTGGCATTGAAGATTTAGATACGGAGCAAGTAGACGTGTTTTTAGATGAGGTCATGATTTGTCACCATGGTGTTGTGGCACCAGATTATACCGAAGCGGCTGGTAAAGAGGTGATGGCGCGCGCTGAGATTACCATTCTCATCGACCTAGCACGAGGATCAGCGACAGATACGGTCTATACATGTGATTTGTCCTACGAGTACGTCAAAATAAACGCTGATTATCGCAGCTAACTGTTTACGTTCAGTCATATGCTATGTTCGACCATATGACTGATAACAGTTGCAAATACTGACGTTAAATTACAAACCAGTTATAGAAGATAAGGTTTTAAAGCTCTTATACTGACCTAAGCATTTATAGGAACGCTAAGGATATGGCATTAGATCGTTCAGATCTAAGAGACATGAATTAGCGTTCTTATTACTGTAAGAATATTATCTATATCGTTCGATATGGCTATGTTGTGTCTATAAAGATGTTGCTTTAAAGTCTATGGCATCACAGTCTTTGCCATTTCTATACTTTAATCTGACGATATCGATAATCAATACTAAGTATTTAATAATAAACATATGAGGATTAACCGATGAAAAAATTAGCAATAGCAGCATTGATGACCACTTTTACTCTGGCCGGTTGCTCAAGTATGGGTCTAGACGACCAGCGTACTATGGTTGTAGAAGGTCAACCTATGGATGTCAAAGTCGTCAACATCAATAGCTTTGAAGTAGAAGTTGCTCCGCGTAAAGCAGTATGTGACCTGACTGCTACTGACGGTACCAAAGTAGAATCAACTTGCTTGCAATATCGTCACACTTATCAAAAGAACTTCACTAACTTAAGTGGCGATATCCAAGGCTTTACATATGAGCCAAACTATCGCTATATGCTAGACGTTCGCCAAGAAGCTGTTGCTGATGAAGCGTCAGGCATGGTCAAGCCAGTATGGTTACTTAATGAGGTTATCTCAAAAACGCCTGAATAATTATGGGGCTTAACTGACTTATTGAACATAAAAAACCGCTACTTTGTTAGCGGTTTTTTCTTTTAGAATAATAGAATTAGCATTGACTGTAATTCACGCTGACGCCGCGAGTCGCTGTAGGTATGCGATTATCAGCATACACAGCCAGACCGCCGCGTGCGGTCTCTTTGTATTTATCAGACATATCAGCGCCCGTTTGTTTCATGGTTTCGATTGCCTTATCTAGCGACACCATATGTTGCCCATCTCCTCGGCAGGCGAGGCGCGCTGCATTAATAGCTTTGACGGCACCCATTGCATTACGCTCGATACAAGGCACTTGTACCAAACCGCCAATGGGGTCACAAGTGAGACCTAAGTTATGCTCGATCCCAATCTCTGCCGCATTCAAGCATTGGGCAGGATGACCGCCTATAATCTCAGCAAGCGCAGATGCAGCCATTGCACAAGCAGAACCGACCTCACCTTGACAGCCGACTTCTGCGCCAGAGATGGAAGCATTTTGTTTAATTAAGCTGCCAATAGCAGTAGCGTTTAACAAAAACTTGCGTACACCATCTTGGTTATAGCTTTGCAAAAAATCACGGTAATAATGTAGTACAGCAGGGATGATACCCGCAGCACCATTTGTTGGTGCAGTGACTACATTACCGCCATTAGCGTTTTCTTCGTTGACTGCCAGCGCATACAAATCGACCCAATCCATAGCAGCTAGCTTATCGCTTTGGGCTATAGGTTGGTCTTTTTCTGCGCATAATTGCAAGTACAGAGCCTGTGCTCGGCGTTTGACCTGCAAGCCGCCTGGCAATATGCCACTGCTTTCACAGCCTTGTTCAACACATCGCTCCATAACCTCCCAGATACTATCTAAATAAGAGTAGATCTCGTCCAAACTACGGTAATGACACTCGTTTGCCAGTACCAACTCGCTGACACTCAATTGATGCTGATTACATTGCTCTAGTAGCTCTGCCGCATTATTAAAGGGATAGGGAATATCATCGATAGTGGGACTGGCATGATCCACATCGGGGTTGGTAGCGTCTTCATCATTGATAACAAAGCCGCCGCCGATAGAGTAGTAGGTCTGCTGGTAGTGAGTGCCGTCCATCAAATGAGCGCGCAAGGTAAGCGCATTGGGATGATAAGGTAAAACAGTATCGTCATACCATAGAACATCTCGCTGAGCATCGAATTCTATAGTATGTATGCCAGACAAATTAAGCTGATTATCAACAAGAATAGGAGACAAGTAGAGATCAGTTTGACGTGTATCTATCGTACTTGGGGTATGACCTAGTAAGCCTAGTAGTATAGCAGTGTCTGTTGCATGTCCTTTACCTGTAGCCGCAAGCGAACCATAAAGCTCAATCTCAATTGATTTTATATCACTCACGCTTGCTTGTCCCAGTATGGAGTCCAAAAATAGATTAGCCGCAATCATGGGGCCTACCGTATGTGAGCTTGAAGGGCCAATACCTATTTTGAATAAATCAAATACACTAATCATAAAGCTACCAACATTTAAAAGAGCGGGGTGAATTTATGCTTTCTGCGGTGTTTCATAGCTGAAAATCTTTTATTTATAAAGTATTTCAGCTATTATGCTGAGCAATACGGTCTATGTAACATTCTGTAAACTTATTGCTAGTTATAACGTTAATCTATTGCTGGTTTCAATATCCTTGATAAGGATTGAGTAGAACACAAGTATTCATAGACAGCCAGCAAAAAGTCAATTAGTTAACAAATAGTTGTTACAGACCAAACTCTTAGTTATTACTATGCATTCTATAATAACTTTTTATTTACCTATCCCTCAAGCAATCACTAGTCAATATCGACCTCTTTATCATTTTACTCTATTAGGATTAGCGCATGACCTTGCCATCAGAGCCTTCTTCGACACCTAACAAACCAGATGCGCTAACCGCTGCTGGTATAGATCCTACGGCGATGCAATTGATTGATGATCCAGACTTTGATAATAATCGCTGGTTTCCCACATGGCGTGCTTATAAAGGCAATTTGGATGTCGATCCCGTTGGTATCAACGAATATCTGCCGCCGTCTAAAAGCATCTTACTCGGTATTCAACATACCTTTGCGATGTTTGGAGCGACTGTATTAGCACCGCTACTTATGGGTTTTGATGCCAATCTCGCTATTTTGATGTCTGGTATTTGTACGGTAATGTTTTTTATTATTACTGGCGGGCGTATGCCAAGCTATCTGGGCTCAAGCTTTGCCTTTATTGGTCCTGTGATCGCGGTGACCGCCTATGCGGGTATGGGCTTTAATAGTGGTTTGGATGTAGCCTTGGGCGGCATCATGGTATGCGGCATCATTTACTCCTTAGTGGGTTTGCTGGTTATGAAGACTGGCACAGGCTGGATCGAGAGTTTAATGCCGCCTATCGTCACAGGCGCTATCGTTATGATTATCGGTCTTAACCTAGCTCCTGTGACCATCCAAGGGGTATCTGCCAATCAGTTTGATGCTTGGATGGCAACGCTTACGGTCTTACTTATCAGCGCAGTGGCAGTTTTTACGACTGGTATGCTTAGACGGTTGCTGCTGTTAGTAGGTTTGATATTGTCCTATATTGCCTACTTTGTAATGACAAATATTTTAGGCTTTGGCATACCCATCGACTTTAGTACTATTCAAAGTGCAGCTTGGTTCGGACTGCCTACTATCTACACGCCGCGCTTTGAGCTTAGCGCTATTATTTTGATTGCCCCTGTGGCTTTTATTTTGATTGCCGAAAACTTAGGACATTTCAAAGCAGTAGAAGGGATGACCAAAGCGCGCGTAACGCCTTATATGGGCCGCGCTTTTCTGGCTGATGGACTGGCGACGACTTTTTCGGCAGGTTTTGGCAGTACTGGAGTCACCACTTATGCTGAGAACATCGGCGTCATGGCGGTGACCAAGGTCTATAGTACGACCATCTTTGTCATTGCAGGGTTGGTTGCTATTATCCTTGGTCTCTCGCCAAAATTTGGCGCGGTGATTCAAACGATTCCGCTAGCACTATTGGGCGGTGCGTCCATTGTTGTCTTTGGTCTAATAACCATTGCTGGCGCAAAGATCTGGATTGACAATCACATTGATTTTAGCAAGAATAGCAATCTAATTATCGCTGCGGTCACCGTTATTATGGGCGCAGGTAACTTTAGTTTAAAATTAGGGGAGTTTGATTTGGGTGGTATTGGTACAGCGACGCTTGCTGCTATTGTGCTCAATGCTTTGTTTAATCTCAAAAAAGACTAGTACCTGTCTAGCGTTTGCCTAATTGTCTCAAAAGACTAGCGCCTGCTACTTACGCCTATAAAAGCGCGCAAAGAATCGATAACGATACAAGGCGCGCGGCTTAGATTTTAATGAACCCAAATAAATAGCCAGCATGGTGAGTAGCGCGCCGCTCCATTGCAGCGTGTTAATGGGTTTGCCAAGCCAGCTGTAATCAATAATCAGAGCGGCGACAGGTTCGGTCAATAGTAATAAACCTGTAACAGCGAGCGATAGTTTAGGGATAGAGTAGGCAATAAGTCCCCAAGCTAAGCATTGCATCACCGCACCATACACCAGTATCCAGCCGATATCAGACCACGAGTTTGGCAAAATATGACCGCTATCGAACACTAGCATGGGTAAGATCATCGCCAGCACGCCGCCAATACTTATAAGTTGCATCAACATAAATATTGGCGTGGGCTCCGTATCGTGAGTTTTACGAATAAAGGTCATAGACGCTGCAAGCATGGCACCTGACACGATACCTGTGATGAATCCCCAGGTCGCCGCCGTATTATTAGCAAACTCTGGGCTACCTATCATCGCTACCCCTAGTACTGCCAAACACAAGCTTAGCAACTGCAAACTGGACTGACGCTCGCCGAAGTACAAAAAGCCAATCGCTGCCAAAAAGAAAATCTGTAAGCTGTTCAGCAACGTTGAAATGCCAGGTCCAACCGCATAGATACTCTCATGCCATAGCGCTAAGTCTAAACCCAAAAATACCCCTGACAGCAATCCATAAACGATAGCAGGACGCGAGCTTGGTAGTCGCTGGCCTGTCATCTTGGCCAGTATTGCAAAGATGACGCCAGAAATCACTAGCCGCCAAAACGCCATTGCCCAACCACCAATATCGACGTGAGCGACGATAAGACTGCCTAAGCCGAATATAATACAGCCTATAATTAGGCCAATAGACGCTGAACTTGAGCTAGTAGTAGCCATACAGTATCCTTTAACAGCGTGTGCCTAACACTAATAATAGGTTTGTCCTCTACTTATAAAAGACTTAGGAAGAGGAGTAGGAATCGAATACCTTTTTTATTATTATAATCTACATGGCTCTAGCCCAATGACAAATCCTTCACAAATATTATAGCTTACTGTCACAAGTTTACCGAACGTAGGTTGGTGTTTATCGCCCGTTTTGCTACTCTAAGTAGGTGTACTCTCAGATAGGCCACTTCAAACAGATATTTCACTCTAAAAGGTTACTTTGTTGGCATGGTTATACTTTATGGTAATTGAAAATAGGCAAGTTAGTTATCAACGAGTTATTAAGCTTGCAGGCTTGGTAGTGTCCAAGCTATTTATCTCGGCTGGTACTATACTTAGTTTGACCTTACTGATACCAACGGCGCAAGCGGCAACTTGTAAAGTGCCAAAAAGTTTTTATAAGCACGTCTCCTGTACCGCTAACAGTCGCTATTTTTTGGCAGTCAAGGATTTTGGCGCGCCCGTTGCACTACTCGATAAAAATGGTAAAAAAGTCGCTGATTTGATGGAGTACCAGCGCGTAGATGCGACCAAAATATCAGGCGGTCTTATGCCTGTACAGCGCAATAGTAAAGTTGGCTATGTTGATATGCGCGGGCGCGAAGTGATACCGACTAGGTACGATATAGTAGGCTCTAATCAAGAATGGGCAAGAGCGGTCTCAGACGGACGCATCGTGGTCAAAAGAAACGGTAACTTCGGTGTGATTACACCGTCTAATCAAGTCGTCGTTCCTTTTACCTCATCCATCAGCAACATTGATAATTATAAAAATGGTATTGCGCGCGTTAACAAAAATAAAGCGGTAAGTTGGCTCAGTAAAGACGGTAACCCAGTCCAAGATCCTACTGCAAAGAGTGAGAGGCAAGCATCAAGTAGTCAATCCGATAAAGATAATCCTACTACTACAGCCGCAAGCTCTGTACCTGCACCACCAGCTTCTTTTTCAACTTTAAAAGCCAAGCAACAGGAAGGTAAATGGGGTTTTGTCGATGACAATGATGTGGTGATGATTACTTATTCGTTCGATGACGTACGGCCCTTCTCTGAGGGTTTGGCCGCGGTCAGTATTGATAATAAATGGGGGTTTTTGAATTTGGGCGGTAAGCTCGTTATTCCCTTTAATTTTGAGAATAACGCTGCAACTGCCAGCGATACCTATCAAGGGGTTTCAGCATTTGTATTTAAAGAGGGAATAGCTTGGGTAGGCACATTAGCAAATGGTCAAAAAACTTGTATAGATAAGAGAGGAGAGATTGTAGGCTGTAGTTAGCGATATAAAGCTAAAAAGAGTCGCTGTTCTAGCTAGCATTTGTAGATAAGAACAACGACTCTTTTTTGGTTTAACAATTAATACCGCTAATGATCAGGCTAGCAAATGAGTGCGAATCAGATCGACCATATAAGGTTGATAGTACGCAGGTATATCATGCCCCATACCCTCAATCAGGTGAAAGGTAGCATTGGGAATAGTTCTTGCGACGACGCGGCCTTGAGAGGCGGGGATTAGACCATCAGCGCTACCATGCATCACGATGGTCGGCGCTTTTACTTGTTTGCTAAAGCGCGCAATAGAGCCAGATGCGAGGATAGCATTGAGCTGCTGCACAGTTCCTAGTGGATGAAAGCTGCGCTGATAGCGTAATTGCGCAATCTCTCGCACTAAGCGCACATTAATATGTCCTGGCGTACCGACCGTCTTCATAAACCAGACGCTATGGCGCACAATATCACGCTCAGAATGACTCTCAGGACGATTGATTAGAGTATAGAGTTGTTTGGGCCTAGGCGGACGCAAAAACGCACGATTGGTTGTCGTAAACATCAGCGCCACTTTATCTACCAAACTTGGATAACGTGCCCCGACGATTTGGGCGATCATACCGCCCATAGACGCACCAATCAGATGAGTGCTCCCTAGGTGCAGGGCTTTAATCAAGCGCGCAGTATCCTCTGCCATATCGGTCAAATTATAAGCGACTTGCGTGCTTTTATTAGATAAGCCTGTTTGCAAGCGCATCATCATCTTTAACTGACTGATACGCGGTAGACCATCAATCTGAACTTTGGAGGATAGGCCGATATCGCGATTATCAAACCGAATGACAAATAAACCTGCATCAATCAGACGCTTGATAAAGGTATCTGGCCAAAATATCATCTGTGAGCCAAGACCCATAATCATAAGTAGTGGCGGATGAGCAGGATTACCGCCAGCTTCAACGCACAGCTCGATACCATCGCCGATGTCTATCATCGCTTGATACAAGTGCTCGCTCAGATCTGATGCACGCCATTTGTGCGCGCCAAACTTTTTCCACTCATCACTAGGGTAGCATTCTGTATCATCTGAGCTATCTACACTTAGATCATTTGAAATCGTCATAAGGGTTCCTATTCGGCAAGGGAATTAAAATTCTGCCATCTCAAAGTCAAGCTTGCCAACGCCGCACTCAGGACATATCCAATCCTCCGGAATATCTTCCCATTTGGTGCCAGGCGCGATTCCTTCTTCAGGACAACCAAGCTCCTCGTCATATATCCAGCCACAAACTATACATTCATAACGTTTCATACTTTATCCTATCGACTATTACTTATATTTCAAAACACTTTTTAGACTAGGCTTGCATGTGATAAAAACGTCCGTAGTGTAGCATATAACTAGACTTTGCACGTTTAAGTTTACACTTGTATGTTGAGATGAACCTAGTGTTTATCCAGTCAAAACGGAGGATCACTTATTTATACAGACATCGTTCCCCTAATAGTAGGACTCAAAATTTTACTGATTGTGGTATGATTGCCAGCACTGTTTTTTGTGATAAAGCTCAGCGCATCCTTTATTTATCAGTCATTCACGCTAAGGGTCATTATGACTATCAACGAATTATCCCATACTAAAAACACCGATCATCCTTTTTGGCAAGTGATTCGCACTGTATCTAATTTTCCCATAGCAGGCATCGATTTTTATGATATTACACCGTTACTGCGCAGTCACATTAACGATGTCATTGATGCGCTGCTCGCAGCACTACCTGAAGGTCTTATGGATGAAGTGGACTGCTTAGGTGCGGTTGAAGCGCGCGGTTTTGTATTTGCAAGTTTGCTGGCAGGTAGACTTGGCAAAGGCATGATACTACTACGTAAACCCGGTAAACTGCCACCACCCGTCGCTAACAAAGCTTATGCGTTAGAATATGGTAAAGACACGCTTGAGATGCAAAACAACTTGCCGCCTGAACGCGTATTACTGGTCGATGATATCTTGGCAACGGGTGGTACCTTGACGACCGCTTATGAGCTGTGCCGCTCTGCTGAACATACCGTTGTCGGGGCATTAGTGCTTCTTGATTTGGTTGATTTGCACGGTGAATTTCCAGTGCCAGTTTATACGGTTTTGAGGGCATAAGGATTCCGTAACATGGCTCAATAGTATTCGGCACAAAAAAAGCAGTATCCTAAACATTTGGAGTACTGCTTTCATCTTGTGCGGCATATAGTTGATTGATTAAATTGACAGCACTTAGCGCATTCCTGCCAAAGCCTTTGCCAATTCGTCACGAGCACTGATAAAGCCATCTATGCCTTTTGGCAATAAGTCTTGGGTAATCTTATCTTGCTGATATTCACGACTGAATGCGTCGTGGGTTAAACTGACCTTTTTCATATCAGCTAAATCGGTAGACATCGAAGGCGAAAGTTGACGCGTGACTTCGACGTCTATAGCCGCAAGCTCATCGATGAGATCAGGTGCGATGGTCAACAGATCACAACCTGCCAGCGCTAGTATCTGTTCAGCTGAGCGAAAGCTTGCGCCCATCACCTGTGTATCGTAGCCGTGCTGCTTGTAATACTGATAAATAAGTTTGACGGATTGTACGCCCATATCATCGATGGGTGGAATGTTTTGACGACTTTGCTGGCGCTTTTGCCAGTCCAAGATACGACCGACAAACGGTGAGATGAGCGTTACCCCAGCATCAGCGCAAGCGACCGCTTGATGCTGACCAAAGAGCAAGGTTAGGTTACAGTGAATGTTTTGAGTTTCAAGATAGCGCGCCGCTTCTATTCCTTGCCACGTTGCTGCCATTTTGATGAGCACGCGTTCTGAGTCGACTCCAGCATTTTGGTAGGCGTCCATAAAGGCAAGCGCTTTGTCGATAGTCGCCTGAGTGTCGTAAGACAAACGCGCATCTACCTCGGTTGATACACGGCCTTCGATCAGCTCCAAAATATTGCAACCAATCTTGATAGTGAGGGCGTCAATGACCGCGTCTATGTCGCCTTGGTAGCGGCTCATGGTCTCAGTTAGCATAGACTGATTATCAGGATGAATGAGGGCTTTGGTAATAAGGCTTGGATTAGTGGTCGCATCCCTAGGTCGCAGGCGTGCAATGGCACTAAGATCTCCTGTATCAGCGACGATGGTGGTCATAGTGCGAAGCTGTTGTAATGCGCTCATCAGGTATCCTTGAGGGTTCAGTTAAAAGTAAAGCGGGGTGACAAACCTGAACTTTAACATAGTTTTCAATGTGGGTTTGTCGATTGTAGGCTATCAAGCGATTGTGGATTATCAAGAAGAATGATATCAGGGCTGAACGCAGATAGTTATCCTAAATGGTACTACCAATTTAGTAAATATAAAGCCGTATAAGTATATGCATAATCATTTACGGATAGGCGTTTTATGTTGTTTTTGTTATAGTGAGATCAGTGATTTGATAGTGTGCTTGGTATAATCAATAAACGGCTCATTTTTTGCTTGATCAACAGAATTAATCGACGAGATGACAGTAACACAGAATGATGTGCTACATTATAGTCGCTATGCATTGATGGTTATCAAAGATTCACGCTATTAATAGCTTAAGCCATTAATAGAACCAGTAACGAGCAGTTTAAATAACAGTAAAAAAGGATAGGCGGTATGAGTGAGCAGTCACCCAAGCAAAAGTCAGATAACTTAGATCAAAATGACAGCGCAACAGCCATCGATACCCCAGCAACTGATCAAGCGTTTTTGAATCAGCTGCGTCAAAGTATTGATACAGTAGACTCCCGGATTCATACGCTGATCAATAACCGTGCCAAATTAGCCCAGCAAGTGGCCACGGTCAAAAAAGAGCATGTGGCCAACAGTAAAGATGTCTCGGTGCGCAACCCTATCTTCTATCGTCCTGAGCGTGAAGCACAAGTCCTAAAAGCGGTCATGGCGCGCAATGAAGGTCCTATCTCTGATGAGAAGATGGCGCGCTTGTTTCGTGAAATTATGTCTGTCTGTCTGGATTTAGAAGCGCCGCAGCGTATTGCATTCTTGGGTCCTGTAGGTACTTTTACCCATGCAGCTGCTCTTAAACATTTTGGCAAGGCGGCTGATACCGTGCCGATGACTACGATTACTGATGTATTTCGTGAAGTGGAGGCAGGTACAGCAATGTATGGTGTAGTACCCGTTGAGAACTCATCAGAAGGTGTGGTCAATCATACGCTTGACGGCTTTTTATCGTCATCGCTCAAAATCATCGGCGAAGTCGAGTTGCCGATTCACCAAAACTTCTTGGTGGCTGAACACACCAAAGTCGATAGTTTAAGCCGTATCTACTCCCATCAGCAGTCACTCGCACAGTGCCGTCATTGGCTCGATGTCAACTTTCCAAATATTGAGCGCGTAGCGGTCTCAAGTAATGGTGAGGCGGCGCGCCGTCTCAAGAACGAATGGCATTCAGCGGCTATCGCAGGAGATGTGGCTGCCGCAGAGTATGATTTGCACAAGCTATACTCGAATATCGAAGACAATCCAAGTAATACCACGCGTTTTTTGATTATCGGTCACGAATCGATTGCGCCCTCAGGTCAAGACAAGACCTCTATTGTCGTCTCAGCTCACGACAAAGCGGGCGCGCTGATTGAAATACTCAAGCCGTTATCGTATCACGGCGTCTCGATGACCAGTATCGAGACCCGTCCTGAACGTCCTAATAAGTGGGCCTATGTGTTCTTTATTGATATGGATGGTCACATCCAAGACCCCAACGTCAGCGCCGCCATTGCCGACATCAAGCCTTTGGTAAAAGATTTACGCGTACTAGGCTCGTACCCAAAAGCGGTACTCTAGTCCATTTATTTAGGAGATATCATGTCAGTTACCAGTAATGATCAGTCCGTTTTGCGTCCTGCTTATGATAGTATCCTCACGCTAGCGCCTTATCAAACAGGTAAGCCTGTAGAGGAGCTGACGCGCGAATACGGCGTCTCTGATGTCGTTAAGCTTGCGAGTAATGAAAATCCGCTCGGCTGCTCGCCGCAAGTGACTTTGGCGATTACTGAACAGTTGGGGCAACTGGCCCGTTATCCTGATGGCAATGGCTATTATCTTAAGCAAGCGTTATCTGATTTTAATGACATTGGCATGGATTGTATTACGTTGGGTAACGGCTCCAACGACTTACTCGATATATTAGCCCGTAGTTTTGTTAGCCGCGACGATGCTATTGTCTATAGCCAATATGGTTTTGTAATTTATTCTATGCTGGCCAAGATGCAAGGCGCAACGGGTATCGAGGTACCCGCCCAGCGTTTTGGTCATAATCTTAGTGCTATGCGTCAGGCAGTTGATGACAACGCTAATACCAAGATTGTATTTATCGCCAATCCTAACAATCCGACAGGTACGCAGCTTGACCGAGACGAGTTATATAAATTTATTGCAAGTATGCCGTCATCAGTGTTGATAGTATTGGACGAAGCCTACATCGAATACAGTCCTGAAAGTAACAATAGAGCGCTGTTAGATGCGTTTGACAACCTTGTTATTGTACGCACTTTTTCTAAGGCCTATGGCTTAGCAGGACTTCGCGTAGGTTATGCACTGAGCTCAGCGCCAGTCGCAGATTTGCTCAACCGTATTCGTCAGCCCTTTAATGTCAGTCGTATTGGGCTGGCTGCTGCTGCTGCCGCACTTGAAGATCAGCAGTTCATCGAAACCGTACGACAAACTAACCAAGAGCAAATGTGCTGGCTTGAGAAGCAGTTTGATGCTTTGGGATTAGGTTTTATCCGCTCTTATGCCAACTTCATTATGGTAAAAATGGAAGTTGAGATGGAAAATGCAGCGGTTATTAATCAAGCGTTGTTAGAGCAAGGCGTCATCGTGCGTCCATTAGCAGGATATGGACTCGATAACTGGCTACGTATTACCGTGGGGACTGCTGAAGACAATCTACGTCTGATCGATACCCTGCGTTCTATCTTAAATGATGATTGAATAGCTCGTTCGCTATGTTCCACTTTGCAAAATGAGAAAACCGTGAGTCCTCAAAACAATAACATTCTAGACCTCAACACGTCAAAACCAAGTTCTCAGCCTCTATTTAAGCAAGTGTGCGTAATCGGACTTGGACTGATTGGTGCAAGCCTTGCGCAAGCGATAAAAGACAAGGGTTTAAGCGCTCGCATTGTGGCCGTTGATAGGCACGAACCCAGCATTGTTGAGGGTATCGAACAAGGTTTGCTCGACGCTGGTAGTGGCACACTAAACGATGTGGTCACAGGCAGCGATCTGATAGTGATTGCAGTTCCAGTGCAAGCTGTGCAAACGGTCTTTGTAGATATCAAAGCGGCGATGGACAACGGCCTAATCGCCATAGACTGTATCATTACTGATGTCTGTAGTACTAAAGCCAATATCATTCAGGCGGCAAAAGAGGTATTTACAATCTTGCCTATTGGATTTATACCGGCGCATCCTATTGCTGGGGCTGAGGATTCAGGGTATCACGCTCGCCGTAGTGATTTGTTCAGCAACCATAGCGTCATTATTTGCGAGCTGCCAACGACTGATATCCTAGTAACTATGAGGCTCAAACAGCTGTGGGAGGCGGTAGGCGCTTCGGTCATACCTATGGATGCTGAGCGTCACGACAAAATTCTGGCTCATACCAGTCATCTGCCGCATCTACTGGCCTTCAACCTCGTTGAGCAGCTGGCAAGCCATGATAACAATTTAGATATGTTTCGTTATGCAGCAGGTGGATTTCGGGACTTTACTCGCATCGCCGCTAGTGATCCTAAAATGTGGCATGATATATTCGTTGCCAATAAAAGCGCTGTCGTTGGTGCGCTCGATGAGTACAGCGACTATTTACAACAAGTGCGTACGCTTATTATAAATAATGATTCAACCGCTCTGATGGGACTATTAGGCCGCGCGCAAGCCGCACGCCGACACTTTGATCACATGCTAGCTTCTACCCCTTACACGGACACCTCTGCTATGTCAGCTTCTTATATTATCTCACCAAGTCAAACGGTTACCGGCACTATTGCCATTCCAGGTGACAAATCTATCTCTCATCGCAGCATCATGCTCGGTAGCCTTGCCACTGGCGTGACTCATGTCACGGGGTTTTTGGAAGGGGAGGATGCGCTGGCAACTTTGCAAGCGTTTCGTGACATGGGCGTAACTATCGAAGGTCCTGATAAAGGTGAGTTGACGATTCACGGCGTTGGTATGTATGGCCTAAAACCTAGCAAAACGCCCCTTTATATGGGCAATTCTGGTACTAGTATGCGCCTGCTTTCTGGTATTTTGGCCGCGCAACGCTTCGATAGTGTGTTGATTGGGGATACCAGTTTGAACAAGCGTCCCATGGAGCGTATCGCCGCGCCACTGCGAGAAATGGGCGCTGTTATCCGCAGTACGGGTACTAGTGGTACCGCGCCGCTTAGTATTACTGGTCGCGATAACGTTGGTACCCCATTACAAGGTATTCACTACGATATGCCAGTGGCCTCAGCACAAGTCAAATCTTGCTTGTTATTGGCAGGGCTATGGGCACAGGGAACGACGACGGTGACCCAGCCCGAGATTAGCCGTGACCATACCGAGCGTATGCTCTCAGCCTTCGGTTATCCTGTTGATGTCGATGGCAACTGTATCAGCGTTAAGGGGGGTGGACAGCTAACAGGCGGTAATATCGCTGTACCTGCTGACATCTCCTCAGCGGCGTTTTTTATGGTAGCGGCAGCTATCAGCAAGAACAGCGAGCTTACCCTAACGCAAGTGGGTATCAATCCGACGCGTACAGGTATCATAGACATCCTAAAGCTCATGCAAGCGGATATTACCCTAAGTAATGAGACTCATGTCGGCGGTGAGCCCGTCGCTGATATTACCATTCGTAGCTCAAACCTGATTGGTATTAATATCCCTGAGCATTTGGTGCCGCTTGCTATTGATGAGTTCCCTGTACTATTTGTGGCAGCGAGCTGCGCGCGCGGTCGCACGGTACTGACCGGCGCAAAAGAGCTACGGGTCAAAGAGTCTGATCGTATTGCGGTCATGGCTGAGGGATTACAAACTCTAGGCGTTAAGTGTACAGTGACAGACGATGGTATGATTATCGAAGGGCAAAGCACTAATGATCGTGATAACGCTCATACCGTCTTTGGCGGCGGGCATATCGTCTCTCATCATGATCACCGTATCGCCATGAGCTTTGCGGTCGCCAGTTTGCGCGCCTCAGAGCAGATTACGATAGAAGGCGTTGAAACAGTCAATACCAGTTTTCCAGGATTCGCTGAGCTTGCGACCCAAATTGGTATGGCTATCAAGGTTCAAAGCGGTGCTGATAGCGCCTAAAATGTCAGTTTAATGATACGAAATATTGAAACTACAGACAGCTACACAGATTTTAAATTATAGATTTTAGCTATGTTCTTAAGCAATGGGTTGATGTCAACATGACGTCAACCCATTGCTTTTCTTGTTATCTCTCACGCTTCTCAAACATGACGCTCTAATACTCCAAAAACAATAACAGCATAGATGCGTTTTTAGCAAAAATAAGTTGTACTGTACTATGACTACTCAAAATGTTCTCAAAAAACCAGTTGCCCCTATTCCAACGACTAGACGCGGTATCATCACTGCTCTAATTGCATTCTGTATTTGGGGCGCGTTTCCGTTATATTTTAAGCAACTCGCCGCTTACAACGCGACCGAAATTATAGGTCATCGCATTATCTGGACTTTCCTGTGTTTGCTTGTTTTGCTCGTTGTCACCAAACGCTGGCAGTGGATCGATACCCTCAAGAAAAACCCAAAATGGATAGTCTATACTTTTTTATCTGGTCTAATCATCGCGACCAACTGGCTAACCTATGTGTGGGCCGTCAATAATGATCGCATTCTTGAGGCCAGTTTGGGGTATTTCATTGGACCGCTAGTCGGCGTAGCTCTATCGATGATTTTGTTTAAAGAGCGGCTACGAGCATTGCAATGGGTAGCCATCGGCTTTGCTTTATTATCCGTGCTCATTCAAGTTATTATGCTTGGCAGCTTGCCTTGGTTGTCATTGATTTTGGCATTTAGTTTTAGTACTTACGGTACTATTCAGCGCCAGACGCCTTTTACAGCGGTTGATGCTATGTTTATCGAAACCGCTATGTTGGTACCGATTTGTCTATGGTGGTTTTGGCAGGCTGATGTGGTCAGCAGTCAAATAAGTTTTTGGTTGACGCCCAATATTTGGCTGCTCATGCTGGCAGGTCCAGTGACTTTGATACCGCTATTACTATTTAATAGGTCGACTAAACTGGTCGCATATAGTATTTTGAGCTTTATGAATTATCTAACACCGACTTTCATTTTCTTATTGGCAGTATTTTATTACAACGAGCCTTTTGATTCTAATCGTCTGGTAGTATTTGGTTTGATCTGGTTCGGCCTACTTTTGTTCAGTATAGATTTGTGGCGTCATCGTCCCAGCAAAATGTTAAAATCAGTGCAACGCTAACCTTAATCGGGTCACAAAATAATAAGACGCTTTAAAATAGATAGCACAACAGCTAAGGATACACCCATGTATGATACCCAAGCAGACGCCGTATTTGTTAAAGGTTTAAAAGTCGAGGCGGTGATAGGCGTGTATGGTTGGGAGCGCGCTATTACTCAGCCATTACTTATTGATATAGTGCTGGAGACTGACATTGGTAAAGCGGCGGTATCAGACGATGTAAAAGATGCGCTCAATTATAAAGCGGTCTGTGATGATGTTAGTGCATGGTGCAAAGTGCTTAAAGCGGAGCTGCTTGAGCATTTAGCAGAGCACTTAGCGGATCAACTATTGAGCAATTACTCCTGTGACAAAGTGACACTTAGCGTAGCCAAGCCAACTGCGATCAAAGAGGCGGATGCGGTTGGTGTGCAGATTACCCGCATCGCCAAAACTATCGATAAGCCAAATGATGACCATTGAAGGTTTGGATACTTTACATTTTGAATGCGTGCCAAGTGCTACTTCCAACTCGCTACAAGACAAGGAGGTCACCGCGGTATTAATTGCGCTAGGTAGTAATCATCAAGCAGATAGTCATTTGCCGCAGGTAATAGAGCAACTAGCAGTATTTGGTGACATTACAGTATCAACCCCATTTCAAAATCCTGATTTTACCGCGACGGCAATGCAGTCAAAGCCTGATTATGTCAATCAATGTGTCTATCTGTGCCTGCATCAAGCTATAACGTTAGGACATTTGCAGCAGCTACTTAAGAGTATCGAAGGTCAGTGCGGTCGCAATCGCTCAACTGAAGCGCAACAGACTGTCAAAAGAGTTACGATGGATATTGATATCTTACTGGTAAGATTAAACAGTAATAGCCTAAGTATCAAATGCGTTTTTAATTTATCGAATGGATGGATAATTCTGTCAGATCGTTATCCCTTCAAAATACATGAGACATTGGGTATAAGAGAGTTGTCATCGCATCAAATGCAATGAGAGTTAAGATCAGCTTGCTCTATGAGTGTGGATCGACATCAGTAGTCCAAATCCGCCCATCAAAGTCACAATTGCGGTACCACCATAGCTAATAAAGGGTAGGGGTACGCCCACGACGGGTAAGATACCGCCAACCATACCAACATTGACAAAGACATAGACAAAAAACGACATGGCGATAGCACCTGCGAGCAATCGACTATAAGTATCAGTATGGGTAAAGGCGATATACAAAGCACGCGTAAGCAAGCAGGCATAGATGAACATTAGCAATATCACACCTAGTAATCCAAACTCCTCAGAGAAAGCGGCAATAATAAAATCCGTATGCCCCTCAGGTAAAAAATGCAAATGCGACTGCGTACCATCTAGATAGCCCTTACCCGTGAGTCCGCCTGAACCTATCGCTGTCTTGGACTGAATAATATTCCAGCCAGCGCCTTGCACATCAGCCTCAGGATTAAATAGCGTGAGTACTCGGGTGCGCTGATAATCATGCAGCAAAAAATTCCAAGCAAAAGCCACAAAGGGAATAGCGAGCGCTACTGCTACCGAGATAATACGCCATGACAACCCTGCCAAAAACAACACAAATATACCGCTAGCAGCCACCAATATCGAAGTACCTAGATCAGGCTCTTTGGCTATGAGTATAACGGGTACGACAATTAATCCCAAAGTGATAGCGACGCTTGAGAGAGACGGTGGTAGCTCGCGCTTGGCTAAAAACCAAGCACACATCATTGGCATACCCAGTTTCATAAATTCAGAAGGCTGTACGCTACCAAACCCTGGCAGACGAATCCAGCGCTGCGCGCCCATACGCACTTCACCTATGATGTCGACCAGTACTAGCAATATGAGACCCAGCATATAAAAAACAGGCGTCAAAGTACGATAGACGCTCGGCGGTATCTGCGCCATCGTAAACATCACTACAAAAGCAACCCCGTAACTGACCACTTGACGCAATACCATACTCGTATTTTGAGTCGAGGCGCTATATAGGATAGTCAAGCCAATGCAGCAAACTGTGAGTAGTAGCAAGGTCAGCCAAGGATCAATATGAATGCGCTGCCAAAGCGTTGCCTCAGATCGTTGCCCCAGATGATGGCTTTGACGCGAAAATCGGTACTGCGGACTTATAGACATAGGCAATTTGAGCTAAAAGTTATAAATAGTAGAATAAGAACAAGTAAACAAAGCTATTTGGATGTGCTTAGATGTAGGCGCAACTTACAAAAAGTGTCTTCTGCAAAGTCACTTGATTCTAAAAATGTTGAGGATAAATGTTAATAGTCAATCAGTTGCAAGCAAATAGTGGCGATAGTTTAGCCTGAATATCAAAAATTTGATAGTATCTATGGAACCGAAAGTATCCATGAGATTGATATGGCTTAAATTTGTACCGCAAGCATAATCAATCTTGGTGTTCGACAGTATCAAAAACCGTCTTTGGTAGTCTTCTGCGATGAAAAATATGAAAAATAATTCTATCTGGTATGCAAAATTAGCTCATAAGTTTATTGGCAATAGCAAGGAGCAGCGTCTGTGTCTATCAAATAGTCTAAGATTTGTCGGCATCAAACCACTCATCCTCTCGCTTACTTGCTTAGTATCAATTAGCGCACAGGCGGCTCTCTCGTACGATAATAGCGAGCGCCGTATTCAGGTGCGTTATGGCAGTAGCAATGCTTATATCGAGCAGAATAACTCTAGTGCCATAGTCTATGCAACGCCTAGCAATCGCTTAGGGGACACTATGCAGGGCCTTATCGCAGAAAAAGAGCGCAATTATCAATTTGATGCCAAGTTATCAATAGACGAAGATAAACGTATCCGTATCAAAAGCGCACCGCTCAACTATCAGAACCAAAACCAGTACCAGACCACTTATAGCAATCAGGGCTATAATAATAGGTACAACACCGTTGATAATAACTTTAGTCTATTGGATTTTGATAGTTGGTTGAAGAGTAACAGCTACCGCACAGGACAAGTGGCTAATTACCAACGCTACCTAAGTGCACAAGTTGGCGGGCGAAACGTACCGCCGCTCTCTGAATTATTAAAGACGGCGCGCAGCTGGAACAGATGTGGCTACGAGCCTTATCAATTGCCGCCTCAGGAGCTATGGTCAAACGTCATTCCAACCTTGCGATTGTACGCTGAGCTCAAAAGGCAGGGAATACTACCAGCGAGTACCGAAATTCGCTCCGCTTATCGTAGTCCAGGTCTCAACGACTGTGCTGGCGGGGCTGATGCCAGTCAACACATGACAGCAGGCGCTATAGATATCTGGGTGCCAGAGTACGATAACAACCCGTGGCTTATTAGTAAGCTACAAGATAATCTGTGCGAGTTTTGGCACTATCAAGGTCAGTCTTATCAGTTCGGCTTAGGACTCTACTCAACAGGGGCGATTCATTTGGACACTGCCAGTTATCGCAAATGGGGGTTCAATAATACGAGCAGTAGTTCAGCGTGTCGTTATTAACGGATCGGGGATATATTACGACCAATGGTCGTATATCTAGATAAAATGATATAAAAGCGGGTTAAGGTTGTTTAATAGAAGCAAACAATGGTTTATAATATCGGTTCTTAATAACCATGCTTAGGTCATATTCAGACTAAAAGCAACATTTGTAATAGCCCTGTACAAGGAATTTATGATTTTTATCAAGTCAAAAAAACCGATACTGAATAAACGCTATTCTTTTAATCCACATGGTCATCTCAACACCTTAAGTCTTGCAACTTTATTCCTTTTTTTGATGAGCGCTTGCGGGAATGATACGCCTTCAGAGCACGGGGCATTTGCAGCAAAAGAGCCCATCATCATAGCCGAAGAACAAAATACCGATAATATCGAAGAGAATATCAGAAACGCTCATGCCCGCTTGGCGGCTAAACACTCAGATATCTGTCCCAAACTTTTACAAAAGAACGTCGATGATGAGACTATCGTGCGCTCCGCTGAGGTCATGGTCTATGACTACTGTGAGTACTATCTATTTCCAGAAGTGGGACAAAGTATAGCAATCACGATTAATACTGATCAGATCGAAACTTTGCTTTCGGTACCAAGTGTTCACAATTTTGCTAACGGTGCCTACCAAGTTAACTCTTATGATAAGCATGTCATTCGCCTCAATTATATTGGTGTTCAATACAAGCCTGAGCGCTTCCAGTATGACTTAACAATGGTAATAAAAGACTAATTCTTTGTCATTACTATCGTCTTAAGCGATGTTATTTAACTTGCACTATTACCTTTTACTACAAGACTCTATTTGTTATCCCAAGGATCGACTTCACCCACAGTTACGATCAAAAACTGATCAGGTTGCAGGGTCTCGCGCATCGTTTGATTGACAGCAGGTAGCGTCACTTGCTCGATACGGCTAACATAATCACTCAGATAACTGTTTGGCAGCTGATAAAAATTCATCATCCCAAGCAGTCCATTGATACTGGCATTACTTGCAAAGCTCATAGGAAAGCTATTTTTGAGATTATCTGTCGTCAGGCGCATCTCAGCACTTGTAATACCTTTATCTAATGTCTCATCGATGACCGCAACGCTAGCATCAATGGCCGCGCGTGCTTTATCGTTACGCGTTGAGAAACTAATCTGATAGGGCCCGCGGGTGAGCATCGGACTCATTGAGCCTGAGATACCATAAGTGTAGCCCAGATTTTGGCGAATTTCAGTCATGAGGCGCGCATTAAAGTCGCTACCTGCCAATACCTCGTTTCCAATAGCAAAGTTTGTTTGCTGCTGCTGCGCGATAGGATCGGTGGCGCGCTTGTTACCTAATTGACCTATTAGTACGGTCGTTTGGCTACTGGGGAAGGGTATGTGGATATGCTGCGCTTTGCTTAATGGTTTTGGCTCAGGTAGCATCGCCGCGGTCTGTCCTTTTGGTAGATCAACGGTAATATTCTCTGCCAGCGCTTTGGCCTCTGACAAGGTTAAATCACCCGTCATGGCAAGCGATGCATTAGCAGTTACTAAATATCGATTCTTAAAAGCCAATAAATCTGCTCTACTGATACTAGGTACACTCTTTAATGTACCAGAGGAGGGATGAGCATAAGGATGCGCGCCATATAGTGCCTCGTTAAAGGCTAGGCTGGCAAGACTACTCGGATCCTGTTTTTGCTGCTGCAACCCTACCAAAAGCCTTGCTTTGTTGCGTGCCAATATCTGCTCATCAAAGCTGGCATCATTGAGCATTTGAGTCATCAGCTCAATCGCTGGCAGTAAGTGCTCATCATCAGATAAGCTACGCAATGAGATAATAAACATGTCTTTATAAGCACTACTACTTAGATTGACTCCTAAAGTCTCTGAGGCGCGATTAAAGGCATCCTCATCTAAGCGGCTAGTGCCTTGTGTCAGCATAGTTGCCGTCATATTGGCAATACCAAAGCCATCAGCACGTATCGCCTCATCACGAGCGCTACCGGCGTTAAAGCGCAAATCTATATCGACGATGGGAAGGGCAGTAGTACGCACAAAAGAGACGCGCACACCTGACACGGTGGTGAACTGCTCGATATCAGGCACAGTGATTTGTAAGGGTGTCATATCATCTAGACTGGTCAACGTCGATAAGGCAGCAATCGGCGCATTAGGATCGATGACAGTAGGCGCTCGGTAGTCCTCGGCATGGACAGTGCTCAGTGTGCTCAGTGCAAGCAATAGGCTGAGATAACCAGTACGCTTGGATAATAGGTTTTGAATCATATTTTTCTTCTTAGTCTGATTGTCTTTTTAAAGCGTTGTTTTTGAGCTTATGCTTATCAAAGGAGCAAATAAACCATACTCTATTTCTTATCTTATACTGTGATAACACGCTTTATTCAGCCGATGGCTTTTGGTCAGCGCTATCAGTCGTATCATTATCAGGCGGCACGACATACATCACGGTTAGGTTATCCTTAACGAGATACTTTTTGCTGACCTGTTGAATATCGGCAACGCTTAGCTCATCAAGTTTGCTTGGCAGGCCAGACAGCAATCTATCATCGAGTCCGATAGACTGTAGCGAGCCTATCATTTGCGCCTGACCTTGCATACTGTCTTGAGCGTAGACTAATGAGGTCACCGTATTGGTCTTAGCGCGGCTAATCTCATCAGCGGCAATCGGATCGGTAGATAACTTGTCAATTTCAGCCATGATAGCTTGCTGCGCCTGTGCTAAGCTCACGCCTTCACGCGGCGTGGCTTGAATTAAGAACAGACCATCACCGCGATCAAGTAAGTTATAAGAGGTACCGACAGTCGTCAGCAATCCTTGCTCACGTATCAGGCGGCTCTCAAGCCTAGAGGATAGGCCGCCATCCAACACGTATTGTGCTAATGATAGCCCGTAAGCTTGCTTTTCATCAGGCTGTGCGGTGAGTAGACTTGGTACGTTGTAGCCCATAAGTAACACGGGAACTTGTACGGCTTGTACCGAATCGACTTGCTGATAACCGCGAAATCCTGTTTGAGTGACCGAAGCTCGTTTGGGCAGCTTGCTTGACTTTAAATCCTCAAAGTAGCGTTTAACTTGACTCATAACCTCATCGGGCTTGACGTCGCCGACGATGACCAAAGTGGCATTGTTGGGGGTATACCAAGTACGGTACCAGTCTTTTAACTCTGATAATTCAATCGATTCAAGCTCGCTCATAGGGCCGATAATGGACTCGCCTTTGGGGCTATTAGGCATTGCAAGCAAGCGATAAGACTCATAAGCCTTTGCTAGAGGATTGTCATCTGTGCGCTGACGACGTTCCTCCATGACCACTTGACGCTCCTTTTCAAATTGATTTTCATCAAAAATTAAGTTAGTCATTCGATCCGCTTCAAGCTCTAATGCCAACCCCAAGCGGTTGGCTGGAAATAGCTCGTAGTAGCCCGTATAGTCGTAACTGGTAAAGGCATTGTTGACACCACCGAATTTGGCGATCAAGCGCTCATAATCATCACTTGACACGGTTGAGGTACCCTTGAACATCATGTGCTCGAGTAGATGGGAGATACCGCCTTTATTGATAGGCTCATCAGCTGAGCCCACGCGATACCAGATTTGCGTCATAGCAACTGGGGCGCGGTGGTCTTCTTTAATGATAACCTTTAGACCATTATCTAGCTGATACTCATGACGACCCGACATATCCGCATTTGTATCCGCATCTTGCATCGTTTTGATCATATTGTCAGTATTGGTGACTTTAGGTGAGCTGCTATTGGGCACTATGGTTTGACAAGCGCCAAGGGTAGTACTAAGCGCAAGCGCACAGGCAAGACGCAATATGAACGATGATGACATGTGACTCTCTTATGATGACTGATAAGCTTTAAATGTAAAATAAAGGGACAATTGTACTTATAATTATATAGAGTTTTTGATATCTGAGATCAAAACAGCAGTAGGTTCTAGGGCGTTTAGCGCACTACATCCCATTGCGGAAAATGAAAAAATACCCATCATCAGTATAAACATAGCATTGTTGATTTTGCTGTGGTTTGTCTGATAGGAGCGCATGATTAAGGTCTTTTGTTGTGAGAGTACTAGTGAGAGCATGTTGACATCCATTTATAAGATAGCAATTGACTGTTAAATGAGCAACCGCTGAATAGATATACGTTTAGCGAGCAATTAAAAACATCGTTTATAGCGATTTGTGAGCGCCAACCATCACGCTAGCCGTTGGTTTGAACTCGTGAGTAGTACTACAGCCTGTAGCAGTCAGAGCTATAGCAGCAATTATGAGCGTCAGTGTCAAGCCGGTAGTTTTGGAAGTAGTCGTTGATCGCATAAGTATAACCTCTTTAATATATCAGCAATGTCTAGATAAGAGTAAGCGAGATGCTACTTAATAGAGGTGTCAATTTTGTGTCCAAACCTTAAGCCAAGCTATCTAATAACTTAAATCAACTACTGAATAACGCGGAGTCACCGCAGCGCTTATCTTGAATCATGCTAAACTATAAGCGAGCATTTCATGATATAACTTAGGCCAAATAACCATCACTTTATAATAAAATACAAATAACATTGATACTTTTAGGGCAGATATATGAATAATCCAAACAATAGCAATCGCATCGTTATCAATCTTGATGGCGGGCTTGATGATCTAGATGACGATGATATTACCTTACCCAGTCTACCTGCGCAATCTGTAGCAATCATAGATGAGCCCAAGACAGAGGCATCGACTACCAGTCAACCTGATACGCTTGACAAAGAGCATACGGTAGATTCAGGGCTGTCTGCTATTAGTCCAGACGAGAGCGTCGTATTAGGCGCACCGCTGATAACGCCTGAGATCAATGATGCTCCTAAGAGTGCCTCTAGCAGCACCTCACAAAGTGTCAGCCCACCAGTCATGCCACTACAGGAGCAGTTGGGTGCAAATATCAGTGCTACGCCTGAGTTTGAGGCAACCAAACAACCCCCTGTAGCAGATCAACAGCGTCAAGCTGTAGAATTACCAACAGCGACACCTGCATCTGACAATCAAGAACCGCAGGGACGTCAAAAGGGCAGCTGGTTCAATCGGATGAAGTCGGGACTGAGTAAGTCGCGCAAAAACCTCGCTGAAGGGATGGTCAGTATCTTGATCGGTGGTAAAGAGATCGATGACGAGCTGTTAGAGGAGGTCGAAGATCAGTTATTGGTCGCTGATATTGGTGTCAACGCTACCAATCGTATCATTAAGAGCCTAACTGAGCAGACCGCGCGTGGTGATCTCATTTATGCTCATTCGCTATATAAAGCGTTGCAGACTGAACTGGTCGACATTTTGACCCCAAAGGTGGCGCCACTTATCATAGATAGCAGCAAAAAGCCTTTTGTTATTTTAGTAGTCGGGGTTAACGGTGTGGGCAAAACGACAACTATCGGCAAGCTTGCTAAGCGCTTACAAGGCGAGGGCAAATCAGTCATGCTAGCCGCAGGCGATACATTCCGCGCCGCCGCAACAGAGCAGCTACAGATTTGGGGCGAGCGTAATGAGATTCCAGTTATCGCGCAAGGTCATGGCTCTGATAGCGCCTCGGTTATCTTTGATGCGATGCAATCTGCCAAAGCCAAAAATATTGATGTGCTGATAGCAGACACCGCTGGTCGCTTGCAAAATAAAACTCATCTGATGAGCGAGCTTGAAAAGGTGGTGCGCGTTATGCGTAAAGCTGACGAGACCGCACCGCATGAAGGCATGATCGTGCTTGATGCTGGAACAGGACAAAACGCCATCAATCAAGTTGAGCTATTTAACAAAGTAGTACCGTTAACGGGAATTACTATTACCAAACTAGATGGTACTGCCAAGGGCGGTGTGGTGTTCAATATCGCAGAGACCTCTGATGTGCCGATTCGCTATATTGGTGTTGGCGAGTCTATTGATGATCTACGCGCCTTTAGTCCCAAGCAGTTCGTGGCCGCTTTATTTGAGACTGATGATAAAGAGTAGAGCTGATTCTTAGTATTTGACAGTGGTGCTCAAAGTTGAGGAATGACGATGATAGTGACGATGACGAATTTGCAAACCTACATTTTGGTTCTAATGGTGAATGAGGGTAATAGTCGCGCAACTGAGCAAGATGAGCCAAAACTTGCCGAGATGAGTTGGCTGTCAAAAGATCAGTGGTGGACGGACTCAAAATCATTTAACAAGCTCAAAAAACATTATGAGTTGACTGATGCTGATTTTAAATTCATTGAAAAAAATAGCTTAAGTAGAGAAGATCCTACCCAAGCTTTATTATTAGACGCTATCATTCAAGTCGATGAGTACGCACAAGAAGAGAGAAAAGACTTTGATTTGCCGTTAGATTTATCCTTGGGTACCCCATTTCAACAACAAGTATGGCAAGCGCTTCAAGACATCAGACACGGTGAAACGATAAGCTATGCAACGTTAGCGACTCGTATTGGTAACCCTAAAGCGTTCCGTGCAGTGGCTAATGCTAATAGCAAAAACCCTTTTAGTCTTATCATTCCTTGCCACCGTGTGATTGCAAGTGATGGTAAGCTTGGCGGATATACAGGTGGTCTGGATAAAAAAGAGTACTTACTAGCGCTCGAAGGGGTGAAATGTAAGCCTTGATTAATACGGTATTTCTTTATGAGAAAAAGCCAAACACTATAATAGTATTTGGTACAACTTCAGTAAATTTAACGATTAGAACAATCACTCTTCCTCAGAAAGCTGCGCCATCACCGCAGCAGAGAAATTCACATTACTATAGACCTCTTGCACGTCATCAGCATCTTCTAACATATCGATCATTTTCATGATTTTTTGAGCATCATCGATGTTATCGATATCAGCGCTAGTCGTCGGTGACATCGTGACCTCAGCGTTATCAGAGACAAGCCCTGCTGTATTTAGAGCATCTTTGACTTGCCCAAAGCTCTCCCATTCAGTGATAACCAATAAGCTCTCACCATCATTCTCAATGTCTAAAGCGCCAGCATCCAAGGCAACTAGCATGACCTCATCTTCCAAGCTGACATCATTGAAGCAAATCTCGCCACGCTTAGTAAACAGATAGGCGACTGAGCCGGTAGTGCCTAAGTTACCATCGCATTTAGTAAAGGCATGTCGCACTTCACTAACGGTACGATTAAGGTTATCCGTCATGGTCTCGACCAGTACAGCGACACCTCCTACGCCATAGCCCTCGTAGTTGACCTCCTCCATATTCTCGTTGTCACCGCCGCCAGTTCCGCGATCTACCGCGCGATTAATCGTATCGCGCGTCATATTGACAGAGAGGCCCTTTTCAATAGCCGCACGCAAACGTGGATTTTTATCGGGATCAGGGTCGCCTTGTTTGGCGGCTGAGACGATCTCACGAATGACTTTGGTAAAAACCTTGCCTCTTACCGCATCTTGACGAGCTTTACGGTGTTTAATGTTTGCCCATTTCGAATGACCTGCCATGCTTTATCCTCAAATTTTACGATGTCTTATTCTACTAATCATTATTCAGCTTTTATACGTAACCATTCTGCTATGTCTAGGTGCGGCTATCAAACGCACCTTTAGCGTTATGATTTATATATTGTTACCTGCGATTTTTTGCTACACTGTGGCACAAACGAGGTCGCAAAGTTTAGGGCGTGTTGAACATTCGCAAATACGCACTGACAGAGACTATTTTTTAGGCGGTTCGCAGCTAAAAATAGTAAGTTTAGTTATTCTAAGCGTGTATTTTTAACCATGAAGCGGCAAAAAAGAGTCCTGTCCTTTCAGGCTGATACTAAAATTAATCTATTCGTTGTAAAAATCTAGCCAAGGCATCTGCATTACCTTTAATTTTTACTTAGACTAGAACAATTTTAGCATCAGCAGTGCCATGGTTGAATGTTCAACACGCCCTAATAGTATCTACTCATTATGAGTGATCGCTATTATAAACTACTTGAGCTTAGTTATACCACCGTGAACCACTATGTTATATGAGCATTTGTACTATTACTCATCACTCTTAATTCTACATTGAATGAACTTACCTATTCTATGAAGCAAAAAAGCGCTGAAGCCCTGACACATCTACGTAACCGCATTCATATCATTATTGAAGGCACAGACACGCGTTTGGGTAAGTTTTTTGATATTGTACTGCTGATTGCGATTTTGACCAGTGTGGGCGTGGTAATGCTTGATAGCGTGCTATACATGCGTTTACAGTATGGCAAGATATTCTTCTATGCAGAATGGTTCTTTACTATTTTGTTTACCCTTGAATATATTTTAAGACTATTTTCAGCACCTAACCGCTTTCGTTACGCCTTTAGCTTCTTTGGCGTAGTGGATTTATTATCCATATTGCCAAGTTATCTGAGTTTGGTTTTTGGCGGTGTTCAATACCTTATCGTCATTCGTATTCTACGTATCTTACGCGTGTTTCGAGTCCTCAAACTCAAAGCTTATATGCAACAGGCTGGGTTTTTGGCATCAGCACTTAAGACAAGCCAACAAAAAATCACAGTCTTTTTCTTATCGTTAGTCTTACTAGTTACTATCTTTGGTTCTATCGTCTATGTCGTAGAGGGACCAGAGAATGGTTTTACCAGTATTCCGCTCTCTATCTATTGGGCGGTAGTAACGGTGACCACAACGGGTTATGGCGATATGTCACCAAAAACACCAATTGGACAAGCAATCGCCTCTATGGTGATGATTGCCGGTTACGCTATTATTGCGGTACCGACAGGTATATTTACCGCTGAGCTGGCACGCAATATGCGTCCTCAGCTCAGTCCTGTCACTTGCCCAAACTGTGGTAAATTTGGTCACGCAGTTGGGGCTACTTTCTGTGATCGATGCGGACATGCGTTGCACATATAGTGACACTCATAACTTCACCAAATCATCATTATTTAAAATTTTTAATTCAACAAGACTGCCAAGATATAGTCTCAGCCGTCTTGTTTTATGCTGTCAAATCTTAGAATATCAAAACAACGATTACTCTATCGTCATTTCCAAATACTGCTCCACTAAAGGTAAGAGATCTATCTCAACGCCCAAATTAACCAAATTCCAGTACTGTCCTGATACGGTGCGATCTAGCATCATGGTCGTCGCTGAAGGTTGGAACTGCCCAAAGTACTTGAGCGATGAGCGCATCTGAGTGATGGCTTCGTGATGTATCGGACTGTCAGAAAAATCAAATTCGCCAACGTGATAGGGCGGTACCGATAGCGGTTTAAGACCAATCTCAAGCCACTTTTGATAAAACTCACCCGGTACTTCTTTATCGTCCACTTTGCGAATATCTAGCGCGATCAAGTCTTGTTCTAGCGCGGTCACATCACTGCGAATGGCATGTTTAGCAAAACGCTTGAATAATTGTACCTCGCTATCGCTATAGCTACGAATACCGCCAAAATCATAAGCGACAACGCTACCATCAGCGCGAAACGCAAAGTTGCCTGGGTGCGGATCACAGTGCATA